>NZ_BBUX01000071.1:0-30354 GCF_000974725.1 Methylobacterium sp. ME121 | reverse complement strand
GGGGCTCGACCAGTCGCACCTCGCCGCCCTGATCGCCGGCGCGACGCCGCCCAAGCCGAAGCTCGCCAAGGCCGCGACCAAGACGGCCTCCGCCGAGAGGGCGCCCGTCGCCGAGAAGGTCGCGGCGAAGCGCTGAGCCCCCGCCGGCGCGGGCGACCGTGCCGGCTGCATGGTTCCCCTGCGCGCCGACGGATACCGGCGCGGCGCCGGGCGTGGCAGGGATTTCGGCCTCTACCGAGATTGGTCAGGCATGAGCACGCAGGTCGCGACCTCCGTCCCCGACGACAGCGCCGCGACGCGCGCCGATCCGGAGGCCGAGCTCGCCGGCCGCCGGCGGATCGTCGGCATCGCCCTGATGTGCGGGGCCGTCGCCTTCTTCGCGAGCCTCGACGCCTGCGGCAAGACCCTGGCGCGGGCCGGCGTCGACCCCCTGGTCACCACCTTCATGCGCTACGCGGCCAGCGTCGCCATGATCTCGCTGTTCATCAACCCGGTGCGCACGCCGGGCGTGGTCAAGAGCCGGCGCCTGCCGCTGCAGATCGCGCGCTCCCTGCTGCTCTTCGCCTCCACGGCCCTCAACTTCCTGGCCCTGCGCTACCTGCAGCTCGCCGAGACGATCTCGATCCAGTTCGCCGCGCCGCTCACCGTGGCGCTGCTCGCCGGGCCGCTGCTCGGCGAGTGGTCGTCGCGGGCGCGGCTCACGGCGATCGGCGTCGGCTTCCTGGGCGTGCTGGTGATCGTGCGGCCGGGCGTCGGCGGGATGCATCCGGCCGCGCTGCTCTGCGTCGCCAACGTCGTGGTCTACGCCTTCTACGCGATCATCACGCGCAAGCTCGCGGCCTACGACTCGACCGCCACGACCATGTTCTACACGGGGCTCGCGGGGCTCGCGCTGATGGCCCCGCTCCTGCCCTGGATCTGGACGAGCCCGGCGAGCCTGACCCACTGGGCGCTGCTGTTCGGGGTGGCGCTGTTCGGGACGCTGGGCCACTGGCTGCTGGTGATGGCCCATGCCCGGGCCCCGGCCAACGTGCTGGCGCCGTTCATCTACACGCAGCTGCTGTGGTCGGTGACGCTGGGCTTCCTGCTGTTCGGCGACGTCCCGAGCCGCTGGACCGTGGCGGGCGCCATGATCGTCGTCGGATCGGGCCTGTACCTCCTGGCGCAGGAGACGATCCGCCGGGAGGCGCGGCCGGCCGCCTGAGGCGACCGGCCGGAACCTGTCAGCGGCCGAGGCGCTCCTGGCGCTCCATCCGCTCCTCGCGGCGGTTCTCGCGCGCCCGGCGGGCCGGGTCCGGATCGGTGCCGAGCACGCCGCCGACCGTGCCGGTCGCCGCGCCGACCGCGCCGCCGACGACCCCGCCCACGGGGCCGGCCGCGGCCGTGCCGTCCTCGACGCCGCGCTGGGCGCCGCGCGCCGTGCCCTGGGCCTCCGCGGCGCCCGCGTAGGCCAGCGGCGCGAGGGCGAGGGTCGCGATCAGAAGCTTCTTCATGGGGCTACTCCCGGATATCGGTCTGGGTCGGCTCCGCGCCGCCGCGGCGGGCGGAGGGTGTGTCGGTCAACGGTTCAGACGCCGATTGGTCCCATCCGCGGTCACGGGCGCGTGATCCGCGCTGCCGCTGGCCTCGGGCCGGGGCGGCTGGTAGAGAACGCCCCATGCACGCTTCGCGCGCCCTGCGCGGCCCCGGCCGCCCGATCCGAATTACCGGCCCGGCCTCCGCCTGAGGGCCCGCTCCAGCGTGGCCGCGCGGAGGTCCGGGATCCTCCTGCCGCCCGACCCGATTCCGCCGGCCCGACGCTGCCGGCCCGACCGCCGATGCGAGATCCGATGACCGCCCCCGAGACCGCGCCCGCCCGCGACTATTCCAAGACCCTGTTCCTGCCGCAGACCGAGTTCCCGATGCGCGCCGGCCTGCCGGTGCGCGAGCCGCTCTTCATCGAGCGCTGGAAGCGGATGGACCTGTACGGGAAGCTGCGCGCCGCCGGCCGCGACCGGCCGAAATTCGTGCTCCACGACGGCCCGCCCTACGCCAACGGCAACATCCATATCGGCACGGCGCTCAACAAGATCCTCAAGGACGTGGTGGTCCGCTCGCAGACCGCCCTCGGCTTCGACGCCAACTACGTCCCCGGCTGGGACTGCCACGGCCTGCCGATCGAGTGGAAGATCGAGGAGCAGTACCGCGCCAAGGGCCGCAACAAGGACGACGTGCCGGTGATCGAGTTCCGGCAGGAATGCCGGACCTTCGCGGCCCAGTGGCTCGACGTGCAGCGCGAGGAGTTCAAGCGCCTCGGCGTCACCGGCGACTGGGACCATCCCTACGCCACCATGGCGTTCCCCGCCGAGGCCGTGATCGCCGACGAGCTGATGAAGTTCTCGATGAGCGGCCAGCTCTACCGCGGCTCCAAGCCCGTGATGTGGTCGGTGGTCGAGAAGACCGCGCTCGCCGAGGCGGAGGTCGAGTACGAGGAGCACGTCAGCGACACGGTGTTCGTGGCCTTCCCGATCCGGTCCGGCGCCGAGGGCGACCTCGCGGCGGCCCGGGTGGTGATCTGGACGACCACGCCCTGGACGATCCCCGGCAACCGCGCGGTCGCCTACTCCAAAAAAATCGCCTACGGCCTGTACCGGGTCACGGAGGCGCCGGCCGACAACTGGGCGACCCCCGGCCAGACCTACGTGCTCGCCGACAGCTTGGCCGCGACCGTGTTCAAGGCCGCCCGGGTCGAGGCGTTCGCGCGCGTGGCCGACGTGAGCCCGTCGACGCTCGCGGGCCTGACCCTGGACCACCCGCTGGCGAAGCTCGGCTACGGTTTCGCCGTGCCGATGCTCGACGGCGACCACGTCACCGACGAGTCCGGCACGGGCTTCGTCCACACGGCGCCGAGCCACGGCCGCGAGGATTTCGAGCTCTGGATGGCCAGCGGCCGGCTGCTGCGCGAGCGCGGCATCGACGCGACCATTCCGTACACGATCGACGCCGACAGCGTCCTCACCGAGGCCGCCCCGGGCTTCACCGGCACACGCGTGCTCACCGCCAAGGGCGAGAAGGGCGACGCCAACAAGGCGGTCATCGCCGCGCTGACCGAGGCCGGGGCGCTGATCGCCCGCGGGGTGCTGCGCCACCAGTACCCGCATTCCTGGCGGTCCAAGAAGCCGGTGATCTTCCGCAACACGCCGCAATGGTTCATCGCCATGGACCGGCCGGTGGATTCGCTCGGCAACCGGACGCTCCGCGAGGTCGCGCTCCAGGGCATCGACGACACCCAGTGGGTGCCGACCCAGGGCAAGAACCGCATCACCGGCATGGTCGCCAACCGGCCGGACTGGGTGGTCTCGCGCCAGCGCGCCTGGGGCGTGCCGATCACCGTCTTCGTCCACCGCGAGACCGCCGAGATCCTGAGGGACGAGCGGGTCAACGCCCGCATCCGCGACGCCTTCGCGGCCGAGGGCGCCGACGCGTGGTTCCGCGACGACGCCGCGCAGCGCTTCCTGGCGCCCGACCACGACCCGGCCGCCTACGAGAAGGTCACCGACGTCCTCGACGTCTGGTTCGATTCCGGCTCGACCCACGCCTTCGTGCTCGACGATCCGGAGGCCTTCCCGGGTCTCTCTGGGGTGAAGCGCGTCCGCGACGGCGGCCGGGACCGGGTCATGTACCTGGAGGGCTCCGACCAGCACCGCGGCTGGTTCCAGTCCTCGCTGCTCGAATCCGCCGGCACCCGCGGCCGGGCGCCCTACGACATCGTCCTGACCCACGGCTTCGTGCTCGACGGCAAGGGCCTGAAGATGTCGAAGTCGAAGGGCAACGTCGTCGCGCCGCAGAGCGTCATCAAGGATTCCGGCGCCGACATCCTGCGCCTCTGGGTCGCGGCCTCCGACTACACCGACGACCTGCGCATCGGACCGGAGATCATCAAGACCTTCGCGGAGACCTACCGGAAGCTGCGCAACTCCCTGCGCTGGATGCTGGGCTCGCTGGCCCACCGGGTCCCGGGCGACGACGTGGCCTACGCCGACATGCCCGAGCTGGAGCGGCTGATCCTGCACCGGCTCGCCGAGCTCGACGGCGAGATCCGCGAGGCCTACGCGGCCTTCGACACCAAGCGGGTGGTGGCGCTGCTCAACGGCTTCATGACCGGCGACCTGTCGTCCTTCTACTTCGACGTGCGCAAGGACGCCCTGTACTGCGATCCGGTGTCCTCGGTCCGCCGCCGGGCGTCGCTGCAGGTGATCGACGAGGCCTTCCGGCGGGTGGCGATCTGGCTCGCCCCGGTGCTGGCCTTCACGGCCGAGGAGGCGTGGCTCGACCGCTACCCGTCCGAGGACGGCTCGGTGCATCTCCAGACCCTGCCGGAGACCCCGGCGGACTGGCTCGACCCCGCCCTCGCGGAGCGCTGGCACAGGATCCGGCGGGTCCGGCGGGTGGTCACCGGCGCCCTGGAGATCGAGCGCGCGGCCAAGCGCATCGGCGCGAGCCTGGAGGCGGCACCGACGGTCTACGTGGCGGACCCGGAGCTGCTCGCGGCGCTCGAGGGCTGCGACTTCGCCGATACCTGCATCACCTCCGCCATCACGGTGGTCGCGGGCGAGGGCCCGGCCGAGGCCTTCCGGCTCGACGAGGTGCGCGGCGTGGCGGTGGTACCGAGCCCGGCCGAGGGGCGCAAATGCGCCCGGTCCTGGCGGGTCAGCCCGAGCGTGGGCAGCGATCCGGACTACCCGGAGGTGACGCCCCGCGACGCCCAGGCCCTGCGCGAGTGGGACGCGGCGCATCCGGAGGCGAGCGCGGCGTGAGGGCCTCCCACGTCGTCGGCGGCGCCGCCCCTGCTCCCCGCCCGCGGGGAGCGGGGGGCGCCGGCCCGGGCCGGGCGCGCCGCCCGTGACGCCCTTCCGCGCCGGCCTCCTGGCCCTCGTCCTCACCCTGATCCTCGACCAGGCCACCAAGCTCGGGCTCTATTTCGGCACCGACCTCGTGCTGACGCAGCCCTGGCGGCTGGCGCCCTTCGCCGACTTCGTCGTGGTCTGGAACCGGGGCGTCTCCTACGGGCTGTTCCAGCAGGAGGGCGGTATCGGCCGCTGGCTCCTCGTGGCCCTGTCGCTCGCCGCCGCGATCGGCCTCGGGCTCTGGATGCGCCGGGCCACGTCGCGGCTCCTCGGCATCGCCCTCGGGCTGATCGTCGGCGGCGCGCTCGGCAACGCCATCGACCGGGCCGCCTACGGCGCCGTCTTCGACTTCGTCCACCTGCATGCCGGCGGCTGGTCCTGGTACGTGTTCAACGTCGCCGACGCGGCGATCGTGGCGGGCGTGATCGGCCTGATCCTCGACAGCCTGTCCCCGGACGGCCGCAAGGACCGGGCGTCGCCGGCGCGGGGCGACCCGGCGCCGCGCCTGTGATCCCTGCAACACACAGGTACGGCTGCACCGCCCTCCTGGCGCGACGCGGTCAAGGCGCCATACGATCGCCGGAAACCGGCCTCAGGCCGGGACCCGTCGGATCAGGCCGCGCCGCGGTCGTCCCAGAGCCGGACCCCCCGTCCGGAACCCGTGAGGCAGCATGACCGGGCATCGCAGGCTTCGTCCCCTCCTCTCCGCCGCGGTGGCCCTGGCTCCGCTCTGCGTCGGCCCCGCGCACGCGCAGGAGCGCGGCGAGTTCATGCGCGACGCCCTGTCGGGCATCGGCCTCCTGGAGAAGCGCCAGGATCCGATCGACTATCACGAGCGGCCCCCGCTGGTGATGCCGCCCAAGATCGACGGCAAGGCCCTGCCCCAGCCGCGGGCGCGCTCCACCAGCACCGCCTGGCCGAAGGATCCCGAGATCGTCGAGCGCGAGCGCGCCGCCGTGGAGCGGCGCAACCCCAAGGGCTCCCAGGCCCAGGGCCGCTACGACGACAACAACGCGACGCTCTCCGTGGAGGAGATGCGCGGGGGCCGCCGCGCCGGGGCGGGCCTGACGACCACCGCCGAGCGCAAGCCCGGCGACAACAACCGCGACGACAGCCTGCTCAGCCCCTTCGAGCTGCTCAAGGGCAAGAGCGCCAACGCCGAGCCCTCCGACATCGAGCCGAGCCGCGACACGCTGACGGATCCGCCGACCGGATACCGGCAGTCGCCCAAGCAGCTGGCCCGGCCGCCGTCGAGCGACCCGATCAACAACGCCAGCCGCGAGCGCGAGGAGTCGGATCCCCGCGCGTATCTCCGTCAGCGCGCGCAGCAGTGACGGGGGCGCCGTGTCGCCGTTGCAACGGCGCGGCGGCGTGGCAACATGAGACGATCGTCCCGGTGCGGTTCTTGCGCCCCGGTGACCAGGACGGCCCCGATCCGCGCGCGCATCCCGACGCGGGACGCTTCGATCCGGGGCCGGCAGAAGGAAAGCGGAATGCACCTGTTCAGGAAGGCGACGCCCACCCTCTTCCCGCTGCGTCCGGGCTCGCCCTACGGCGGCAGCGCCGGCCGGGGCGAGGCCGCGCCGTTCGGGCGTTCCGAGGCGGGCGGACCGGAAGTGACGGCCTTCACCCTCGACAACGGCCTCGACGTGGTGGTCGTCCCCGATCACCGGGCCCCCGTCGCCACCCACATGATCTGGTACCGCAACGGTTCGGCCGATGATCCGCTCGGCCAGTCGGGCATCGCCCACTTCCTCGAGCACCTGATGTTCAAGGGCACCGAGAAGCACCCGGTCGGGGCCTTCTCGAAGGCGGTGTCGGGCCTGGGCGGCCAGGAGAACGCCTTCACCAGCTACGACTACACCGCCTATTTCCAGCGGGTCGCCCGCGACCACCTCGGCACCATGATGGCGTTCGAGGCGGACCGCATGAGCGGCCTCGTCCTCGACGACGCCGTGGTCGCCCCCGAGCGCGACGTGGTGCTGGAGGAGCGGCGCATGCGGGTCGAGACCGACCCCTCCGCCCAGCTCTCCGAGGCGATGGCCGCCGGCCTGTTCGTGCACCATCCCTACGGCATCCCGATCATCGGCTGGATGCACGAGATCGAGGGCCTGAACCGCGAGCACGCGCTGGCCTACTACAAGCGCTTCTACACCCCCGAGAACGCCATCCTGGTGGTGGCCGGCGACGTGACCCCCGACGAGGTCCGGCGCTTGGCCGAGACCACCTACGGCCGCGTCGCGCCCCAGGGCGCCCGGCCCGAGCGCCTGCGGGCGCGGGAGCCGGAGCCGAAGGCCCTGCGCCGCGTCGCCGTCGCCGACCCGAAGGTCGAGCAGCCGACCCTGCAGCGGCTCTACCTGACCCCCTCCTGCATCACCGCCCGCGACGGCGGCTGCCACGACCTCGAGCTGCTGGCCGAGGTGCTGGGCGGCGGCTCGACCTCGTACCTCTACCGCAAGCTGGTCATGGAGAGCGGCCTCGCGGTCAATGCCGGCGCCTGGTACATGGGCTCGGCGATCGACGACACCCGCTTCTCCGTCTACGCGGTGCCCGCCGAGGGCGTGCCGCTGGAGAAGCTGGAGGAGGCCGTCGACCGGGTGCTGCGCCGCGCCCCCGCGGAGGCCCTCGACGCCGAGGCGATCGAGCGCGCCAAGACCCGCCTCGTGGCCGAGACCGTCTACTCCTCCGACAGCCAGTCGTCGCTGGCCCGCATCTACGGCTCGGCGCTCGCGATCGGCGAGACCATCGAGGAGGTCCGCCGCTGGCCGACCGACATCGAGGCGGTGACGCAGGACCGCCTCAAGGGCGCCGCCGAGCGCTGGCTGACGCCGGCCCGCTCGGTCACCGGCTACCTGACCAAGGCGCAGGATCCGGACGCCCCGGTCGCGATGGCCGCCGAGTAACCCCGGGTGCGTCCCGCCGGGCCCGTGACGGGGCCGGACGGGGCGCGTGCCGAACGGGAGCCCTGGCCCGCTCCGCCGTCGCCCGAGAAAGAGACACGAGGTTCCCATGAGCTTGGCCGAGACTCTGGTCGAGACCACCGCCCAAACCGTCAGCTCGCCGACCACGGCGCTGCCGGTGACGACCGCCCCCGGCATCGAGGCGTGGCACGTCGAGTCGCCGGTGGTGCCGATGATCGCCCTGGCCTTCACCTTCGAGGGCGGCGCCGCCCAGGACCCGGCCGGCAAGGCCGGCTGCGCGCAGATGCTGGCGCGGCTCCTCGACGAGGGCGCCGGCGACCTCACCTCCGACCTGTTCCAGGAGCGGCTCGCCGCCCGGGCGATCGAGCTGTCGTTCCACGCGGGCGCCGACGCGGTCGGCGGCTCGCTGAAGATGCTGGTGAAGCACGCCGACGAGGGCATCGCGCTCCTCGCCCTGGCGCTGGCCAAGCCGCGCCTCGACCCCGACGCGATCGAGCGCGTCCGCGCCCAGATCATCGCCGGCCTGCGCTACCAGCAGAACGATCCGGGCGTGCTCGCCTCCCGCCGCTTCTTCAAGGAGGCCTTCGCCGGCCACCCCTACGCCCGCCCGTCCTCCGGCACCGTGGAGAGCGTGACGGCGATCACCCGGGACGACCTGCTGGCGATGCATGCCCGCATCATCGGCCGGGGCCGGGTGAAGGTGGCGGCGGTCGGCGCCATCGGCGCCGAGCAGCTCGCCGAGGGCCTGAACCGCGCCTTCGGGGCCCTGCCGGAGGCCGGCGAACTGAAGGCGGTGCCGCGCACCGAGGTGCACGATCTCGGCAAGCGCGTCATCGTCGACCTCGACGTGCCCCAGTCGGTGATCCGGTTCGGCATGGCCGGCGTGCCGTGGCGCGACCCGGACTTCATCCCGGCCTATGTGCTGAACCACATCCTCGGCGGCGGCGCCTTCACGTCCCGCCTGTTCCAGGAGGTGCGCGAGAAGCGCGGGCTGGCCTACTCGGTGGGGACCTCGCTGGTCAGCCACCGGTCGGCCGCGATGACCTGGGGCTACACCGCCACCAAGAACGAGCGCGTCGGCGAGGCCCTGTCGGTGATCGGCGACGAGATCGGCCGGCTGATCGCCGACGGGCCGGACGACGACGAGCTGCAGAAGGCCAAGGATTACCTGACCGGCTCCTACGCGCTCGGCTTCGACACCTCGACCAAGATCGCCCACCAGCTGGTGCAGATCGCCTTCGAGGAGCTGGGCATGGACTACATCGCCCGCCGCAACGCGATGGTGTCGGCCGTGACCCAGGCGGATATCCGCCGGGCCGCCGCCCGCACCTTCGCGGACGGCAAGATGCTGGTGGTCGCCGCCGGCCGGCCGGTCGGGCTCTGAGGGCCCGGGCTCGGGAACGCGGCTCCGCAAGATCGGCCGCGTCCGGGGGACGATCGGCGCGCCGCGACCCCTTCGCCCTTCCGGGGCGCGGCCCGGAGCGGCGTGGCGCCTCCCGGGCGGCGACCGGTGCAGGCCGACCGCGGCGCTGCGCCGGGGGAACGGGTGCCGGCCTCCCGATCCGCGGGCCGCTCGCAAAGCCGCCGCCGCTCCCCACCTGAGGCGGACGCGGCGAACTCCAGGACCGACATGCAGCTCACCGGCATTCACCACCTCACCGCGGTGACCGCGCGCGCGGCGGAGAACGTCGCCTTCTACACGGGCACGCTCGGGCTGCGGCTCGTGAAGAAGACGGTGAACCAGGACGACGTCTCGGCCTACCACCTGTTCTACGCCGACGGCTTGGCGAGCCCCGGCACCGACATCACCTTCTTCGACTGGCCGGCGCCCCGGGAGTGGCGGGGCTCCAGCAGCATCACCCGCACGCATCTGCGCGTCCCGGGCGAGGGCGCGGTGGCGTGGTGGCACGCGCGCCTGCGCGAGGCCGGCCTCGTCGAGGCCGAGCCGGTCGCGCGCGACGGGCGCCTCACCCTCGACTTCGAGGATCCGGAGGGCCAGCGCCTCGCCCTGGTGGACGATGGCGGGACCGGGCCGGAGCATCCCTGGGACGGATCGCCGGTGCCGGCCGCCTACCAGATCCGCGGCCTCGGCCCGATCCGGCTGTCGGTTCCGGACCCGGCCCGCACCGCCGCCGTGCTGACCGAGGTGCTCGGCATGCGCCGGGACCGCACCTTCGAGACGGGGGACGGCCCGGTGGAGGTCTACGCGATGGGACCCGGCGGCCCGGCCGCGGAGCTCCAGCTCCTGGCCGACCGGTCCGCGCCGGCCCGCCAGGGCGCGGGCGCGGTCCACCACGTCGCCTTCCGCATCCCGGACGGGGCGTACGAGGCCTGGGCCGACAGGCTCAGGGCGGCGCGGGTGCCGAGCAGCGGGCCGGTGGACCGCTACTACTTCCGCAGCCTCTATTTCCGCGAGCCCAACGGCATCCTGTTCGAGATCGCCACCGACGGGCCGGGCTTCACCGCGGACGAGCCCCTGGAGACCCTGGGCGAGCGCCTGGCCCTGCCGCCGTTCCTGGAGCCGCGCCGGGCCGAGATCGAGGCCGGGCTGACGCCGCTCCGGCCCGGCGCCCCCGCCTGAGGGCGCGGCGCGGGGCCCGCCCGGCGGCAACCCTCCCATGTCCCGGGCGACGCTGCGGGGCGTCCGCGAAGACGCTAAATATTCGAACGATTCCAGGCCGTTCACTTCTTTCGCGTGTGTGATCCCGGCGCGCCTTGACGGGCGTGCTGCAACTGCGAAAGAAGCAGCGCGCGTGTGTTCGCATCCGGATCCGGGCGGGTTCCCTGCCGAGGATCCACCCCCGCCCGAGCGGGGCGGCGGGGATCCCCCGCACCACGGGACCCGAATCGTCGGGACCGTGAGCCGAGCGTCAGAGGATTCGAGGACTGATCCGTCGATGAGCAAGTTCTACGAGGAGCGCGTTCTGTCGGTCCACCACTGGACCGACAACCTGTTCTCGTTCCGCACCACCCGCGACCCGGCGTTCCGCTTCCGCAACGGCGAGTTCACCATGATCGGCCTGGAGGTCGAGGGCCGGCCGCTGCTGCGCGCCTACTCGGTGGTCTCGGCCAACTACGAGGAGGAGCTGGAGTTCTTCTCGATCAAGGTCCAGGACGGCCCGCTGACCTCGAAGCTGCAGCACCTGAAGGTCGGCGACCCGATCATCGTCGGCAAGAAGCCCACCGGCACGCTGGTGCTCGACAACCTGCTGCCGGGCCGCAACCTGTACCTGCTGGGCACCGGCACCGGGCTGGCACCGTTCCTGTCGATCATCAAGGATCCCGAGGCCTACGACCGGTTCGAGAAGGTCGTGCTTGTCCACGGCTGCCGGCAGGTGCAGGAGCTGGCCTACGGCGAGACCATCACCGAGACGCTGCCGCGCCACGAGTTCCTGGGCGAGATGATCTCGAACCAGCTGATCTACTACCCGACCGTCACCCGCGAGCCGTTCCGCAACCGCGGCCGGATCACCGACCTGATGGTCTCGGGCAAGCTGTTCGAGGATATCGGCCTGCCGCCGATGTCGATCGAGAACGACCGCTTCATGCTCTGCGGCAGCCCCGACATGATCCGCGACACCCGCGAGCTCCTGTCCTCCCGCGGCTACGAGGAGGGCAACCACGGCGAGGCCGCCCACTACGTCATCGAGAAGGCCTTCGTCGAGAAGTAGCGCGTCCGCGCAGGCCGGTTCGGCTTCAGCCCGGTGCGGTCCGCCGCGCCGGGCTTTTCTGTGCCGGCGCGTCCCCGGATCCGGCCTCGGGGGCGGGGCGCAGGATCGCGCCGTAGCCCTCCTGCGGGTCGCCGACGAAGCGGATGCCGGCCCCCTCGAGGACCGCGCGGATCGCCGCGAGGGTCCGGGTGCGGGGCTGGACCTGCTCGCTCTCGATCATGTTCAGGGTGACGACGGAGACCGCGGCGCGGCTCGCGAGAACCCCTTGCGTCCACTTGAGAAGTCCGCGGCCGGCGCGGATCTGGGCGGCAGTGATCATGGATCCGGGATCGCCCGAACTGAAAGAATTATCAAGTTTCCGGTTGACGCAGGCCGAGCGCGACCGTATCCACCGCGCCATCGGCCTGCCGGGCCGGTGATCTGAAGTTTCCGCACTCTCCCTGTATCCGCGGCCCGCGCGCCGCGGCGGAAGAGTCCGGTTCCCTTCGCGTCGGTCGCCACCGGCAGCCAATCGCAGTTCACCGGCGCGGGCCGGAGACGCTCGGTTATCCCTGTCACGGATCCCCCGAGCCTCATCGACACGCCCGCGTCACCCGAAGCCCCGTTCGGACGGAGCATGGCATGAAACAGCACGACGGCATCGACGTCGCGGCGTTCGCCCGTCCCGGGCTGATGCGACCGTTACGGTCGTATCGCGGGGCTCTCGGCCCGAGAGGCTGAGCGCGTCTCGAGGACCCTGCGGGCCGGCAGGGGACGGTTATCATCGGTAGAGCGCCGCGGGCTTGTCCCGCGGAGGTTGCGGGTTCGATCCCCGCCGGGGGCCGCGCGGTCGCCGGAGCTCATGCCCGTCCCCGACACCACGACCGCAGGGCCCCGCGAGACGACCGGGGCGCCGACCGTGCGCGGATCCCGGCCGACGATGCGGGCCGGAGAGGAACGGTTATCTTCACGTCAGGGAGGTCGCGGGTTCGAATCCCGCCGGGCCGCGAGGCCCGTAGCTCAGCCCGGATAGAGCGCCCGGACACCGTTCCTCACCCCACGCCCGCATCGCCCGGACGCGGGCCGGAAGACGAAGGTTATCGGGATCCGAGGGGTGCGGGTGCGAGTCCCGCCGGGCCGTCAGGCCCGTAGCTCAAGCAGAGCATCGGACAAGCCCCTCGTCGCCGCCACGCCCGCGCCCGGCCGGACGGAACCCCGCCCCCGACCACACGAGATACCGGCCGCGCGCGAGCGGCGGTGGACGACGCGCCGCGGCCGCGTCCCCGCCCGACCGCGCGCGCCGGGACGCGCCACTGGCCGGCGATCGGCCGCGATGGAGAGAGGAGAGACCGAGAGGAGCCCGCCATGACGAAGCTCGCACAGATGTTCCGGCTCCGCGCCACCCCGCAGACGGAGCCGATCCCCGGCACGGTGCCGAACGCCGCCGGAGGCCACGCCTTCGCGGTCGGCGACTGGGCGCGGCTCGACCGCTTCCTGGTCCTCGGCTCCGAGGGCGGCTCGTACTACGCGAGCCCGCGCGCCCTGACCGCCGCGAACGCGGCGGCGGTGCAGCGGTGCGTCGCGCAGGACGGCGCCCGCGCGGTCGCCGCCATCGTGGCGGTGAGCGAGGGCGGCCGGGCTCCGAAGCAGGATCCGGCGATCTTCGCCCTGGCGCTGGCCGCCGCGTCGGCGGACCTCGCGACCCGGCGCGCGGCCCTCGCGGCCCTGCCGCGGGTCTGCCGCACCGGCACGCACCTGTTCCGGTTCGCCGCCTCGGTCGAGGCGATGCGCGGCTGGGGCCGGGGCCTGCGCCGGGCGGTCGGCGACTGGTACTGCACGAAGCCCGTGGAGGCCCTGGCCTTCCAGGCGGTGAAGTACCGGACCCGCCAGGGCTGGTCGCACCGCGACCTGCTGCGGCTGGCCCACCCGGAGACGGAGGAGCCCGCCCGGAAGGCGCTGTTCGACTGGATCTGCCGCGGCACCGTGACCGAGGCCGCACCCGGGATCATCCACGCCTTCGCGCGGGTGCAGGCACCGGGCGTCGACGGGGCGGTGGCCGCCGCCCTGGTGCGCTCCCACGGCCTGCCCTGGGAGGCGCTGCCGACCGGGCTGATGGGCAGCCGCGCGGTGAACGAGGCCCTGATCGAGCGGATGCCGGTCGGAGCCCTCGTGCGCCAGCTCGGCCGCCTGACGGCCGCGGGGGTGCTCGCGCCCTTCTCCGAGGGCACCGAGCACGTCCGGGCGGTCCTGTCGGACCGGGAGCGGATCCTGCGGGCGCGCCTGCACCCGATGGCGCTGCTGCTGGCCCTCGCGACCTACGCCTCCGGGCGCGGTCAGCGGGGCACGCTCACCTGGGAGCCGGTGGCGGCGATCGTCGAGGCGCTGAACGCCGCGTTCTACACGGCGTTCGGCGTGGTCGAGCCCACGGGCCAGCGCCTCGTGCTGGCACTGGACGTCTCGGGCTCGATGGGCGCCAGCACGGTCGCGGGCTCGACGCTCACGGCCCGGGAGGCGGCCGCCGCGATGGCGCTCGTCACCGCGGCGACCGAGGAGCGCTGGCAGGTGCTGGGCTTCACCGCCGAGGCCGGCCGGGCCTGGAGCCAGGGGGCCGCGCTGACGCCGCTGCCGATCGGGCCGTCGACGCGGCTCGATCAGGCGGTGCGGGCGACCGCCGACCTGCCGTTCGGCGCCACCGACTGCGCCCTGCCGATGCGCTGGGCGCTGGAGCGGGGCGTGAAGGCCGACGCGTTCGTGGTCTACACGGACTCGGAGACCTGGGCGGGGCCGGTCCACCCGGTCCAGGCGCTGCGGGCGTACCGGAAGAAGACCGGGATCCCGGCGAAGCTGGTGGTCGTGGGGCTGGTCTCCAACGGCTTCAGCATCGCCGACCCGGAGGATCCCGGCATGCTCGACGTGGTCGGCTTCGACACCGCGGCTCCGGCCGTGATCGCGGACTTCATCCGCGCGTGAGACGGGGCGGGCGGCTCTTCCGGGCTGCCCGCCCTATTGCTGCGGGACGCCCGGCATCCCGTCCGCGAAGGGACCGCCGCCGGCGCTGAACAGCTTGCGCAGGAAGCCCGGGGCGATCGCCGAGAGCGGGTTCACGCTCACGTCCGGCGAGGCGAGCTTGCCGGAGACGCGGAAATTGACCGCGAACAGGCCCTCGTTGTGGCCGCCGCCGAGCAACGGCCCGAGCAGCGGCAGCTGCGAGGCCACGTTGTTCAGGCCGTAGAGCGGCACGAAGGTGCCGGTCATGTCGGTGCGCTCGCGGCCGGTATCGAGCCAGCCCGACAGGGTGAACCCCATGGCGGCGTTCGAGATCGCCGCGTCGGTGAAGTCGACGCGGGTACCGGTGCGCACGAAATTGGCGCGCATGCGGTCGAAGGTGACGTCGCCCGCCCCCCGGCCCGGGGCGACCCGGCGGCCGCGGGCCGTCTCCGCGTCGGTCGGCTCCGGGCCCTGCGCCATGATGCTCGACAGCGCGGGCTCGTTGCGCAGGATGAAGTCGCGGATCTGGACGACGCCGGATTGCGGGCCGTCGTTGAGGCCGATCCCGGCCGTCAGCCGGCCGCCATACATCCGCCGGTACACGTCGACGAACCGCAGCGTCGCGCCGGCATCGGCCGATTCCACCGCCAGGGTCGGCACGCCGCGCTCGCCGCGGGTCACCGTGGCGGCGAAGGGCGCGGCGCGGAAGCGCCCGGTGATGTTGGCAGCCCGCAGGGTCTTCCCGTGCAGGGCGAGCTTCAGGGTGGCGCCGGTCAGCGCCTCCTCGTTGAAGCCGGTGACGATGGGCACCTGGATGTCGGCGTCGATATCCTTCGGATTCGCGTCCTTCGCCTCCCGGCCGCCCTTGGAGTCGGGGCCGCCCAGGGATTTCAGGAACGGCCGGGCATCGGCCACCGCCCCCCGGACCACGACCTTGTAGCCGCCGCCGGTGCGGTCGAGGCTCACGCGCAGGTCGTCGCCGGGGGAGAGCTTGACGCTGCTCAGGTCCGCCCGCTCGAGGCCGCCCTCCTGGGTGATCGAGACGGTGCCGCGGGCGCTCGCCGGGGCCGCGTCGAGGGCGAAGTCGCGCAGGTCGAAGGTCTGGCCGCCGTCGACGAGGGTGAAGGTGAGCCGCCCCGGCTTGCCCGGGGGCTTGGTCAGCCCTGGGATCAGCCCGTCGATCCCGGCCTTCGCCAGATCCGCCTCGACCCGGATCGGCGGCTTGCCGGATCCCGGCCGGCCGATCTGCACCACCGCGCGGACCGGGATGGTGCCGGTGAGCTGCGGCGCGGTCGGCAGGCCCTTGCGGCCGCGGACCGCCTCGTCGAGCGACACGTTGACCACCGCCTCGCCGGGCTGCCCGACCTTCGGCTGGCGCAGGTCGACCGACATGGGCGCGCCCGCGACCCGTCCGTCGCCCTTCAGCGTGAAGGCGCCCCGGTCGTAGACGAGGTTGAACCGGCCCGACTCGAGCCGGTCCCGGCCCATCACCTTGTCGACCGAGAGGTCGGCCAGCGAGCCGGTCAGCGTCACCGGCAGGTCCGGCAGGTCGGGGATGTGCTTGAGGTCGAGGGGGAAGTCGACGCGCAGGTCGGCGCTGCCCTTGATCGTGGCGGGGTCGAGGTCGACGCTCATCACGCTCTTGAACAGCTTGGCCTGGAGCACGGAGGCCATGCCGTCGGCGCCGCCGGAGAGCCGCATCCCGATCTGGGCCACGACCCGGTCGGGGGTGATCTGCGGGATGACGAAGCTGCCGTCCGAGATGGCGAGCCCGCGCCCGTCCGGCCCGTGGACCTCGGCGGTCACGTTGCGCACCGTGGTCGAGCGCCCGGTGATCACGCCGACGACGTTGCCCTTGGTCACGGGCGGCGCGTCGGCGGTGACGTCGATGGCCGCGTCCGAGACGTGGAAGTCGATGTGGACGGCGTCGTCCGGGGCCGGGTCGCCCCGGGTCGCGGCGGCCAGGACCGAGCCGGACATCTTCACCTTGATGTCGACGGAATCGACGCGGCCGCGGCGGAGCTGGTCCACCAGGTAGGTCCGGGCCGGCGGGGCGATGTGCTCCGGCCAGAGCCGCAGCCCGGTGCGGACCTCGCCGTCGTGGCCGGCGAGGTGCAGGGTCAGGCCGCCGTCGTCGGCGCTGGTGCCGATCGTGCCGGTGATGGCGCCCTTCACGCCGGGCCCCGACAGGGTCAGCGCGTCGATGGCGATGCCGCCGTCGCGGCCCGAGAGCTGCGCGTCGAGGGCGTCGATCTTCACCGGCGCGTCCTGCGGGGTCGCCCCGCGTAAGGTGGCGTCGCGGCTCGCCAGCGTCGCGGTCCAGGCCGTGCTCGCGTCGGGCGGGCCGCCCTTCCACGTCCCCGTGAGGTGCACGGCGTTGCCGGCCCCGCGATAGTCCAGGCCGGTGAGCGACATCACGCGGTTGGCCTCGTCCCAGTCCAGCGAGGCGTCGAGGCTCTCGACCGTGACCGGGTTGAAGTCCTTCTCCTCGATCAGGAACGTGCCGTCGCCGGTGTGGAGCTTGGCGTTCATGGTCCGGATGCGGCCGGCCGTCAGGCTGACGTCGGCGCGGGCCGAGAGCTTCAGGTCGGTGGTCAGCGGCAGGCCGGACTGGCCCGAGAGCAGCAGGAGATCGGTGACCGGCAGGTCGTCGAGGGTGATGACGCCCGAGCGCTCCTGCCCGTCCGCGCCGTCGCGCAGCGTGCCGCCGAAGCGCCACTCGCCGTGCGGCCCGTCGAGCCGCAATTCGAAGTTCCGGGTCCCGTTGACCGGGTCGCGCCCGAACAGGCCGTTGACCCGCGCGAAGACCGCGCGCTCGTGCCCGTCCTCGTCGATCAGCCGCAGCCGCGCGTCGGTGACGCGGGCGCGGTCGAGGGCGCCGACCACGCCGCCCGTATCGAGGACGACCCCGAAGATCGACGCGATCGCGGCCGAGAGCGGCGACACGGTGCCGCGCACCCCGTCCACGCTCGGCGGCGTGTGCGGCGCGACGTCGACCGGGTGGTTGGCCTCCGAGGCCGCGAAGGCGATGGAGCCGTCCCGGTGCAGCAGCGCGGTGGTCTGCGTCTCGCGGAACTCGATCGAGCGCGGCTGCAGGTTGAGCCGCAGGAGACTCCAGAGATCGAGGCTGACGAGTGCCAGGGGCGCGCGCACCACGAGGTCACCCTGCGGGTTGCGGATGTCGAGGCCGGAGAAGCGCAGGCTCAGCGCGTTCTCGCGGTCGAGCTCCAGGCTGCTGCCGCGCAGCCCGATGCTCCAGCCGGGTCCGATCCGCTCGGCCACGGCGGCGGCGACGCGGCGCGACAGGCCGTCGATCTGCAGCGGCCCGTTCGACAGGCGCAGGGCCACGAGGCCGACACCGGCGCCGACGAGCAGCACCAGCGCGAGGGCGCTCACGAGGCAGACGCCGCCGACGCGTCGCGCCTTCCCCCGAGGCCTGCATGCCGGCGTTGTCTCGTCCGCCATCGGGACCTTTGTTCCGGGGTCTCTGCGCGCGGCGCCCTCGGGCTCCGCGGCCGGTGGATCGAAGCGCGCCCGCGCTTTACAGCGGCCGCGACTCCGGGCTTGGCTCGGACGTGCGCGGGGCCCATCGCTCGAGCCGGCGCACGAGATCGGTTGCACATCATCAATCGGCCGAAAGGAAGGCACGATGCCGCTGTCAGAGGGGGATCCCGCCCCCGATTTCGACCTTCCCGCCTCGGGCGGAGGGCGCGTGGGACTGTCCGCGCTCCGCGGTCACAAAGTCGTGCTCTACTTCTACCCGAAGGACGACACGAGCGGATGCACGCTGGAGGCGCAGGACTTCAACGGTCTGCTGCCGGCCTTCGCGGAGGCGGACGCCAAGGTCGTCGGCCTGTCGCCGGACCCGGTGAAGAGCCACGACAAGTTCTGCGGCAAGTACGGCCTGACCTTCCCGCTCGCCGCGGACGAGGACAAGACCGTGCTCGAGGCCTACGGCGTCTGGGTCGAGAAGAGCATGTACGGGCGCAAGTACATGGGCGTGGAGCGCACCACCGTGCTGGTCGACCGGGAGGGGCGCGTCGCCAGGATCTGGCCGAAGGTGAAGGTGCCCGGCCACGCCGAGGCCGTCCTGGCGGCCGCCCGCGCGCTGCCCTGACGCCCCCTGACGCCCCCTGACGCCCGCCGCCCGGATCGGCGGAACGCCCGGCGCGCGACGGATCCTTAACCCTACCGAGGTCTGAATGGCGGCTCCTCCGGTGCCGTCCCGATGCAGCCTCCGAAGTTCCTCGCGCGTCTCAGGCCGCACCGGCCGACCCCCTGGCTCGCCGCCGGCCTCGCCCTGGCGCTGGCCTGGGCGCTCGGGGCCTCCTACCTGATCGTGTTCCACGACGACGTGCTGGCCGGCTTCGTGGCCCGGCAGGCCGCCCTGCGCGACGCCTACGAGGCGCGCATCGGCGAGCTCCTGGACCGGCTCGACCGCGACCGGAGCGACCGGGCGGGGAGCGAGGCGGGGCTGGCCGACCGGGTCGCGGCCGCCCTGGAGCGCCAGGCCGAGCTGGAGCGGCGCACCGCCGCCCTCGCCGACCTCGCGCGGCAGGCCCTGCCCGAGCCGTCCGCCACCGGCGCCCTGCCCGGTCGGCCCGACGGAGCGCGCGGCGGGGGCTACGACGATCTCTTCCTGCGCCCGACCGAGGGTCCGGCTCCGGAGCCGCGCTCCGCCCGCGATCCCCTGCCGCGGCGCGGCGCGCGCGAGGCCGAGACCGGGCTGATCCGGCTGGAGGCCCGGCTCGACGGCGTTCAGGCGGCCCAGGGCGAGCGCCTCGCCGGGCTGGCCGCCCGGGCCGGGGACGCGGTGCGGCGGCTGCGCGGCCTGATCGGCCGCACCGGTCTCGACCCTGACCGCCTCGATCCCGACCGCACCGGCGCGGCCGCACCGGCCGCCGGGCTGGGCGGACCACTCGTGCCTCTGGACGGCCGCGCCCTTGACGGCCGCGCCCTGGACGGCACCGGCTTCGCGGAGGGCCTCGCCCTGGCCCGGCGGACGCTCGACGACGGCCAACGCCTGCGCCGGCTCGCCGCCACCCTGCCCCTGGCACGCCCGATCCGGGGAGGCGCGACCGTGTCGAGCCCGTTCGGCACGCGCCTCGACCCCTTCACCCGCGGCCTCGCCCTCCATACCGGGCTGGACCTGAAGGCGGAGTACGGCGAGCCCGCCCGCGCCACCGCGCCGGGCCGGGTGATCGCCGCCGAGGCCGCGGGCGGCTACGGCAACATGGTCGAGATCGACCACGGCCACGGCGTCACCACCCGGTTCGGCCACCTCGCCCGCATCGCGGTCCGCCCCGGGCAGCGCGTGGCCGCGGGCGACGCGGTCGGCGCCGTCGGCTCGACGGGGCGCTCCACCGGGGCGCATCTCCACTACGAGACCCGCATCGACGGCGAGCCGGTGGATCCGCAGCGCTTCCTGGAGGCCGGCGCCACCGTCGCGGCGGCCGGGCTCGGCGCCGACTGAGTTCCTCGCTGCCCCGGTCGCCCTGTGCCGGCCTCCGCGTCCCCGAGGGAGGCCGGCCTGGCATCGGCCGTGACGCCCGCGCGGGGATGGCCTTCCGGGCCGGACCTGTTGCGGGCGGCCGGCCCGGTGCTACGATCCGGCCGAGGTGGGGATCGGCGATGGCTCTGGCCGCGATGCGCGACGCGCGGATGGATGTGTCCGAGTTCAGGCTCTGGGTGGAGGGCCGGCCCGCGCACGAGCGCTGGGAGCTGCTCGACGGCGAGCCCGTGCTCATGGCGCCGCCGCGGGAGCGGCATCGGCGAATCGTCATGAACCTGGCGGGACGACTCGACGCCCTGGCGGAGCCGCGAGGCTGCCGCGCCATGCCGGGGCTGGCGATCCTCAGCGCCGCGATGGACGATTTCGCCCCGATCCCCGACGTGGTGGTGCCGTGCGGGCCGCCGCTGCCGGAGGGCTACGCCGCCGACCCGCTCCTCGTCGCCGAGGTGCTCTCGCCCTCGACCATGAGTCTCGACCGCGGCCGGAAGATCGACTTCTACCGGACCGTGCCGAGCCTCGCGGTGCTGCTGATCGTCTATTCCGACGAGGCGCGGGTCGAGGTCTGGCGGCGCGCGGGCGACGACTGGAGCGTCGCGGCCCTCGGGCTCGACGGCACCGTGTCGCTGCCGGAGCTCGACGGCGCCGTGCCGGTGCGCGACCTCTACCGCGGTCTCGCCTTCTGAGCGGCCGCACCCCACCTGATCGAACGGCGAAGCATCAAGGCACCGACTTGCCCCATTTCGAAGATTTCTACGCGGCCAAGCTGCGCGGCTCCCTCGGCGTGACCGACGCCGAGTCGGTGCTCGACCTGCGCGGCACCAACCGGGCGACCGCCGAGGCCTCGCTCAAGGACATGCTGGAGCGCAGCCGCTTCGCCAAGGGCAAGACCGTGGCGATCCGGCTCGATCCGCCCCCGGAGGGCGGCGGCGAGACCCTGTTCCAGCCGGCCGGGCGCCTGCTCCTCGACGCGAAGCGCCGCGGCCTGATCGAGCGCCTCCAGACCCTGCCGGCCCAGGACGGCCTCGGCTTCTACGTGGCGCTCACCGGCCGGGCCGAGCGGACGCCGATGTAGGGCGGCCGCGGAGGTTGTGCCGGCAACGGATCGGGTGCGCGCCGCCGGGCGTTGAACGCTCCCGCCCGACAGGATGCCGCCCGTGCCCGACGCCCGATTCCCCGAAGCCCGGTCCCGCCGATGAGGACCCTTCCCGGCGGCCGCAACGCGATCGAGCGCATCGCCCGCTTCGGCTACGGCGCCCGCGGCGTGGTCTACATCGTGGTCGGCGCCCTCGCCCTGCTGGCGGCCCTGGGGCATGGCGGCCGGGCCGGCGACAGCAAGGACGCGCTCCGCGCCGTGATGGCCGGTCCGTTCGGCGCGGCCGTCGTCGGCCTGATCGCCCTCGGCCTCGCCGGCTTCGCCCTCTGGCGCCTCGTCGAGGGGATCACCGACGCCGACCGGCGGGGCACCTCCGCCAAGGGCCTCGCGGTGCGCGGCGCCCACCTGATCAGCGCCGGGCTCTATCTCGGCCTCGCCGCCAGCGCGGCCTCGCTCAGCCTCGGCCTGGGCATGAGCGGCGGCGACGGCGTGCATGACGGGACCGCGTGGCTCCTGAGCAAGCCCTTCGGCCGCTGGCTCGTGGCCCTGGTCGGCCTCGCGGTGGTGGCGGGCGGCTTCGGCTTCCTCGGCAAGGCCTGGCGCGGGGACGTCACCGACCGCCTCGCCCTCGACGCCCGGGCCCGGGACCGCTGGGCCGGCCCGATCGGCCGGTTCGGCTACGCGGCGCGGGGCCTCGCCTTCCTGATCATCGGCGGGTTCCTCGTGGCGGCGGCGTGGCACCAGCGCTCCTCGGACGCCAAGGGCCTGTCCGAGGCGTTCGCGCTGCTGCGCGCCCAGCCCTACGGCTGGATCCTCCTCGGGCTCGTGGCGGCCGGCCACGCCGCCTTCGGGGCTTTCGGGCTCATCCAGGCCCGCTACCGGCACATCGACGCCCCCGACATCGACCGGGTGGACGATGCGGCCGGTGCGGCGGCCCGGGCGCTCGGCTGAGGCCCGCGCCCGCGCGGCCGCCGGCCCCGGACGGGCCGCGTTGACAGGGCCGGTGCCGCGGCGGATACCCCCGGCATCCCATCCGGCCCACGATGCAGCAGCGCCTCTACAAGACCGCGGTGATGGTGACCCACGACCTCGCGGCGACCGCTGCCGCCGTGGTGCTCACCTTCCTGTTCCGCTTCCAGGGCGGCATGCTGGCCGAGCGCCTGCACGCCCTGCCCCTGCTGCTGCCGCCGTTCCTGGTCCTCGCCGGCCTCGTCTACGGCCGCTTCCGGCTCTACCGGACGAAGTGGCGCTTCGCCTCGCTGCAGGACCTCGCCGGCATCGTCCGGGCGGCCAGCGTCCTGGCCCTGGCGCTGCTGGTCATCGACTGGGTGCTGGTCTCGTCCGACCTCTACGGCTTCTACTTCTTCGGCAAGATCGCGATCCTGCTCTACTGGGTTCTGCAGATCTTCTTCCTGGGCGGCACGCGCCTGGCGTTCCGCTACCTCAAGGACACGCGCTCCCGGCAGTCGAGCGCGCGGGCCGCCACCGTCCCGACCCTGCTCCTGGGGCGCGGCGCCGACATGGACGTGCTGATCCGGGCGATCGAGTCGGGCTCGGTGCGGAAGCTCGCGCCGCGGGGCATCCTGTCGCCCCGGGCGGACGAGCGCGGCCAGTTCATGCGCGGCGTGCCGGTGCTCGGCGGCTTCCCGGATCTCGAGCGGGTGGTCGCCGACCTCGCCGCGCGGGGCGAGCCGGTGCGGCGGCTCGTGGCCGCCCCGAGCGCCCTCGTGCCGGAGGCGGCGCCGGACGACCTGATCGCCCGCGCCCGGCGCCTCGGCCTGCCCCTCGCCCGGGTCGTCGGCCTCGGCGAGGGCGTGCAGGGGCCGGAACTGGCGCCGCTGGAGATCGAGGACCTGCTGCTGCGGCCGACCGTCGCCATCGACCGGCCGCGCCTGGAGGCGTTCCTCGCCGGCCGCCGGGTCGTGGTGACCGGCGGCGGCGGCTCGATCGGCTCGGAGATCTGCCTGCGGGCCGTGGCCTTCGGGGCCGCGGCGGTGCTGGTGCTCGAATCCTCCGAGCCGGCGCTCCACGGCATCCTCAGCCACCCCGCGATCCTGGCCGCGGAGGCCGCCGTGACGGGGGTGCTGGCCGATATCCGCGACCGGGAGCGGACGCACGCGGTGATCGCGGCGTTCCGGCCCGACTACGTGCTCCACGCCGCCGCGCTGAAGCAGGTGCCCTACCTGGAGCGGGACTGGCAGGAGGGCATCAAGACCAACGTGTTCGGCTCGATCAACGTCGCCGAGGCGGCGGTGGCGTCCGGCGCCCGCGCCCTGGTGATGATCTCCACCGACAAGGCGATCGAGCCGGTCTCGCAGCTCGGCGTCACCAAGCGCTTCGCCGAGATGGTCGCCCAGGCCCTCGACGCCGCGCAGGCAGCGCGGCCGGACCACCCGACCCGGCTGATCGCCGTGCGCTTCGGCAACGTGCTGGGCTCCGTGGGCTCGGTGGTACCGGTGTTCAAGGCGCAGATCGCCCGTGGCGGCCCGGTCACCGTCACCCACCCGGACATGGTCCGCTACTTCATGACCGTGCGCGAGGCCTGCGACCTCGTGCTGACGGCGGCCTCGCACGCCGACGGCGAGGCGCGGGCGGGCGCGGAGCGCGCCGCGGTCTACGTGCTCAAGATGGGGCAGCCGGTGCGGATCGCCGACCTGGCCGAGCGGATGATCCGGCTGGCCGGCTTCGAGCCCGGCACCGAGATCGAGATCGCCTATACCGGCGCCCGGCCGGGCGAGCGGCTCAACGAGATCCTGTTCGCCCGCGAGGAGCCCCGGATCGCCCTGCCGGGCATCGACGGGGTGATGGCGGCGCGGCCGGTCTTCGCCGACCGGGACCGGCTCGACGCCTGGGTGGCGCGGCTGCGCGACGCCGTGTCGGCCGGCGACCGGGCGGCCGCCGAGGCCGTGTTCGAGGCGGCCATCCCGCATTTCCGCGAGCGCGCCGTCCTCCGCCCCGGGCCGCCCCAGGAAGCCGCGGAGCGAGCCGCGGCGCCGGCCGGCGGCCCGCCGCGCGCCGACGCCGCGCCCGCCACTGCGCCCGCCGCCCTCGGCTGATCCGGGCGGCCCCGGGAGCGCGTCCCGGGGCCCCCGGACGTCCCTACACCGTGGCGACCGGCGTCGTCGGCGAGCCGACGGCGCCGGGCAGGCGCAGCGGCGGGGCGGTGAGCAGGAAGCGGCTGCGGCCGCGGGCCCGCAGCCAGTCGGCGAGCGGCGTCAGGTGCCACAGCTCGCCGAGATTGACCCCGAGCTTGAACAGGCAGTGCTCGTGGAGCGGCAGCGTCGCGCAGCAGGCGGGGCCGGGGCCGGCCGGGTAGGCCTCCACCGCGTAGTTGTCGGCGATCAGCGCGCACAGGCCGGTGCGGGTGATCCAGTCGAGGAGCCGCGGGTCGCGCCCGTCGAGCCCGGCGCAGAGGGTGTGGACCTGCTTCGGGTCCGGCGCGCCGCCCATGGCGATCAGCCGCTCGGCGAAGCCCGTGTGCAGGCAGACCATGTCGCCCGGCTCCACCACGACGCCGTCGGCCTCCAGGATCCGGGCGAGCTGGTCGTACCCGACTTTGGCTTTGGCATCGCCGAGATGGGCGCGCAGGTCGATCATCACGGCCCGGCCCTGCATGCCGGTCTCGGCGAGGCGCTCGATCCCGAGGCGCTTGGCCCGGGACGGCTCATCCGCCGCCTCCGGCGCGCTCGGCCCGACGATGTCGTGGCCGCCGCGGAAGCCGTTGTAGAAGGTCGGCGCGGCGCCCGCCCCGTCCGCGTCGAACAGCGCGCCGACATGGGCGAGCGCGTCCCACTGCGTCGAGTATTGCAGGTGGATCAGCGCGCGGTCGTCGCAGATCACGTCGGTGGCGCCGTCGACCTCCTCGCAGACCGGGAAGTTCATGTTCGGCCGGCCGTTGGCGCGGCGCGTCGGCGTGATCTGGGGCGGGTGGCGGCGCGGGTTCAGGACGTTGCCGCCCGGCAGGTCCAGCGGCAGACTGAGGCAGAAGGTGAGCCCTTCGCGCACCTCCGCGATCCCCTGCAGCACCTTCTCGGGGGTGAGCAGGTTCAGGCGGCCCAGCTCGTCGTCGGGTCCGAAATCCCCCCAGGTCGAGCCCTCGGGCCGCCGCGTCCAGCGCAGGGTCATGCCTGTGGTTCCCCTGCCCGCGCCGAGCGGGCCGCTTCCCGAGGCTCCAGGGCCGCGGTCCGGGGCGAACCCCGGCCGCGGCCGAGCGTGCGTTCCTCACCAGACCGTGCCCTTCTTCGAGGCCGCCGGGCCCGCGCTTCGCAGGGCCGCGGCGAGCCTAGGCCGCGGCGGCGCGCGGCGATACCCCGGGCGGAAAACGACTCGGTGCAAACGTCACCGGCCGATCCCGATCGGCCCCTTGTGATCCGTCGGAGCGCGGGTACAGTCCGGGCCAAGCCCGCGAATATAAAATTCGGGCACTGGGATGAGGGAACGCCGATGTCCGAGACCGTGCGCGCCGCCGCCCGGGTTGCCCCGATTCGGCGCACGCTGCCCGCGCTGATCGCCGCGGGGCTGGTCGCCGCCGGGCCCGTCCGGGCCGCCGATCCGATCAAGATCGGGGTGATCGCCGAGGCCCAGTCGGTGGCCGGGGCCTCGATCCCGCAGGCGGTCCAGCTCGCCGCCGACGAGATCAACGCCCAGGGCGGCGTCGACGGCCGCCAGATCCAGGTCGTCACCTACGACGACAAGTCCTCCGCCTCCGACGCGGTCCGCGCCTTCCAGCGGGCGGCCTCCGAGGACAAGGTCAACCTCGTCATCGCCAGCTACATCTCGGAGGTCGTGCTGGCGCTGATGCCCTGGGCGGCCCGGCTCAAGACGCCGATGATCACGCCGGGCGCGGCCTCGAACGAGATCAGCGTCGCGGTCCACAAGGACTACGCCCGCAACAAGTACACCTTCCACGGCTACCTGACCTCGCACGCCCTGGCGCAGGCGGTCTGCGACTCGGCCAAGGAGGTGCTGGTCGACAAGCTCAAGGCCAAGACCGCCGCGATCATGAGCGAGGACGCCGCCTGGACCCGGCCGCTGGACGCCGCCTACCAGGAATGCCTGCCGAAATCCGGGCTCAAGGTGGTCGAGCACGTCCGCTTCTCGCCGGACACGGGCGACTTCACGCCGATCTACAACAAGATCGAGGCGGCCAAGCCCGACCTGATCGTCACCGGCATCGCCCATGTCGGCGTGCAGCCGACCGTGCAGTGGCAGAACCAGCAGGTCCCGATCGCCATGACGGGCATCAGCGGCCAGGCGACCTCCTCGACCTTCTGGGCCAACACCAACGGCGGCACCCAGGGCGTGCTGTTCGACAGCGTGGCGGTGCCGGGCGTGGCGCTGACCGAGAAGACGATCCCGTTCGCCGAGGCCTTCACCAAGCGCTTCGGCGGCGCGCCGTCCTACGCGGGCTACATGGCGTACGACGCCACGCACTACGCGGCGGAGGCGATCAAGCGGGCGGGCTCGACCGAGGCCGACAAGCTGGTCGAGGCCCTGGAGAAGACCGACTACGTCGGCACCGTCGGGCGCCTGAAGTTCTACGGCAAGGACGACCCGTTCACCCACTCGATCCAGTACGGGCCGGGCCTGATGACCAGCGTCCTCGGGCAGTGGCAGAACGGCAAGCAGGTGGCGATCTGGCCGGCCGCGACCGCCAACGGGACCATGATCCTGCCCCCCGCGGTCAAGCCGGCGGTCCAGTAGGTCGGGCGGGGAGAGCGCGGTGATCGGCCTCCAGATCCTCGTCGACGGTTTCGCGATCTCGGCCCTCTACGCGCTCGGCGCGATGGGCTTCACCCTGATCTTCGGGGTCTCGGGCGTCCTCAACCTGACCCACGGCGCCCTGATGGTCATGGCCGCGGTGGCGGCCTGGGCGGCCTCGGCGCTGTTCGGGCTCGGCTCCTACGCGGGCGCGGCGATCGGCATCCTGTGCGGGCTCGCGGGCGCGCTGGTCACCTACTTCGCGGTGGTCGCGCCGATCGAGCGCAGCCGGGCGATCCCGCGGGAGGAGAAGGAGATCTTCGTGCTCACCGGCACGCTGCTCTGGGGGATCATGATCCAGGAGCTGGTGGCCTACTTCTTCACCGACAACCCGAAGACCGTGCTGCCGATCGTCGAGGGCGTCTTCGAGATCGCGGGCGTGCGGACGCCGAGGAACCAGGTCTTCACCGCGGTGGTCTGCTGGATCGTGATCGGCCTCCTCTGGCTGTTCGTGAACCGGGCGCGGGCCGGCAAGGTCCTGCTCGCGGCCTCCATGAACCCGCGGGGCGTCACGCTGCTCGGCCACGACATGGGCAAGATCTACGTGGCGGTCTGGGCGATCTACGGCCTGCTCGCCGGCACCGCCGGGGTGCTGCTCGGGATGTTCCTGGGGGTGTCCTCGTACTCGGTGGGGCCGCTCACCGCGAGCGCCTTCTCGATCGTGGTGCTGGGCGGCCTGGGGAGCGTCACCGGCTCGCTGATCGCCGCCTACGTGGTGGGGTATCTGGAGACCGCCACCGCCTACCTGATCTCGCCGGCCTACCGGGTGATCCCGGCCCTGCTCCTGCTGGTCGCCGTCATGTACCTGCGCCCGCAGGGCCTGCTGGGGCGGCGGTGATGATGTTTCGCGCACCCCGGGTTTCCAGCCCTCGTCCTGAGGTGCGGCGACGCCGCCTCGAGGGAGCCCTCCAGCCGGCCGCGCGATCCCTGGAGGCCCTCTTCGAGGCCGCCGGCGCGGCACCCCGGGATGAGGGGCGTGGATGGGAGAGGCCTCTGCGCCGAACGAGCCGGATCGCTGCCGTGTGCGAGGCCACCCCATGAAGCTCCTCACCACCCCCGGCTTCTGGATCGCGGTCCTCGCCGTCCTGGCCGCCGCCACCCTGCCCTGGTGGGTCTCCGGCTACATCCTCGGCCTCCTGACCATCGCCTACTATTTCGGCGTGTTCTCGATGGCCTGGGACCTGCTCTTCGGCTTCGCCGGCGAGGTGAATTTCGGCCCGACCTTCCTGATCGGGCTGGGGGCCTACGGCGCCGGCATCCTCAACAACCGCTACGAGCTGCCGATCCCCTACTGCCT
The DNA here is from genome assembly GCF_000974725.1 of Methylobacterium sp. ME121. NCBI lineage: Bacteria > Pseudomonadati > Pseudomonadota > Alphaproteobacteria > Hyphomicrobiales > Methylobacteriaceae > Methylobacterium > Methylobacterium sp. ME121. Next base: position 2,247 of record NZ_BBUX01000071.1, on the reverse strand, counting down.
CGCGGCCGGGACCGTGCTCGCCGTGGTCGGCGGCCTCGCCCTGGCGCTGCCGGCGCTGAAGGTCCGCGGCCCCTATTTCGGGCTGATCACCCTGGTGGCGGTCCTGCTCCTGCAGAACATGATCGTGGTGTTCTCCGGCCTCACCGGCGGCGAGATCGGCCTGACCGTGCCGGACGTCATCTCGATCGACGCCGACACCAATTACTGGCTGGCGCTCGGCTTCATGGCGGTCTCCGGCCTGATCCTCACGGCCATCGCGCGCTCGCCCGCGGGGCTGATCCTCCAGGCCGCCGGCCAGGACCCGGTGGTGACCGGGGCGCTCGGCTTCAACGTCGCCAAGCACAAGCTCGCCGCCTTCGCGGTCAGCGCCGCCTTCTCGGGCCTCGCGGGCGGCCTGGTGGTCTTCTACATGGGCACCGCCTCGGTCGGCACGCTGATCAACACCTCGGTCGGCGTGCAGGTGATCATCGCGGCGGTGCTCGGCGGACGGCGCACCATCGTGGGCGCGGCGCTCGGCGCCGTGTTCCTGATCGCGGCGGGCGAGCTGCTGCGCCCGCTCGGCGGCCTCTCGACCTTCGTGGTCTCGGCGGTGGCGCTGCTGGTGATCCTGTTCGTGCCCTCGGGGCTGCTCGGCCTCGCCTCCTTCCGGAACGCCCGATGACCGTCGCCGTGGCGCCCCCGCCGGCCGTGTCCCCCGTTCGGGCCGAGCCCTGCCTCACCGTGCGCGGCCTGACCAAGCGCTACGGCGGCCTCGTCGCCGTCAAGGGGATCGACCTCGACCTGCGGCCCGGCGAGATCCTGGGCCTGATCGGCCCGAACGGCTCGGGCAAGTCCACCGTGATGAAGCTGATCATGGGCCTGGAGCGGCCGAGCGCCGGCTCGATCCGCCTCGACGGCGCCGAGATCGGCGGGATGCCGGCCCACCGGGTGGCGCGCTCCGGGATCGGCCTCGTGTTCCAGCACGCGCGGCCGCTCCAGCGGCAGACGGTTCTCGAAAACATCAGCCTCGCGCTCCTGCCCGACAGCCTGATCCGGCTGGCCGCGGATCCCCACGTCGCGCGCCGAGCAAAAGAAATCGCCGAGCGCGTCGGCCTCGGCGCCGTCGTCGACCGGCGGCCCGGCACCCTGCCCTTCGCGGATCTCCGCCGGCTGGAGCTCGCCAAGGCCATCGCCCGCGACCCCCGGGTGGTGCTGGTCGACGAGCCCTTCGCGGGCCTGACCGGCGGCGAGGTCGCGGCCTTCTCGGAGCTGATCCGGGGATTCCGCGACGAGGGCAAGGCCGTGCTCCTCGTCGACCACAACGTGAAGAGCGTCGCGGCCCTCGTGGACCGGGTCTTCGCCATGTATCTCGGCGAGCGCATCGCCGAGGGCTCGGCCGAAGCCGTCATGGCCGACCCGACCGTGCGCCGGGTCTATCTCGGCGGCAGCATCGAGACGGCGGCCCGGCCGGAAGCCGCGTTCAAGCCCGACTCGCTGCTGACCGTCGAGAATGTCGACGTGCTCTACGGCAAGGCGCAGGCCCTCCGCTCCGCCTCGATCCACGTCCACGAGGGCGAGTTCGTCTCGGTGGTGGGCCTGAACGGCGCCGGCAAGACCACTTTGTTCAACGCCATCTCGGGCCTCGTCCCGCATACGGGGACGATCCGGTTCGACGGCCAGGATCTCGCCCGGATGAAGCCCGCCGCCATCGCCCGGGCCGGCATCGTCCAGGTGCCCGAGACCCGCGAGCTGTTCGGCGATCTCAGCGTGCGTGAGAATCTCGACCTCGGCGGCCAGCATTTCCCGAAGGCCGAGAGCGCGAGGCAGCGGGAGTGGCTCTACGAGCTGTTCCCGATCCTCAGGGACCGCGAGACGCAGAGCGCCCGCACCCTGTCGGGCGGCGAGCAGCAGATGCTGACCATCGCCCGGGCGCTGATGATGCGGCCCCGCCTCCTGATCCTCGACGAGCCGACTCTGGGCCTCGCCCCGGTGATCCTGGAGCTGCTGTCGAAGGCCTTGGAGAAGCTGCGGCAGACCACGCCGATCACGGTGCTGCTCGGCGAGCAGAACGTCACCTTCGCGCTCCCGCACGCCGACCGGGTCTACGTGCTGGAACAGGCGCGGATCGTCTGGGAAGGCCCGCCGCAGCGCTTCGCCAGCGAGATGGGGACGAAGTATTTGTGAGGGACGCTTCCCCTCCCCCCTGCGGGGAGGGGCCAGGGGTGGGGGTGGTGCCGGATAGAGCGCGGCGGTGCCTTCTGCACCACC
>NZ_BBUX01000072.1:0-29876 GCF_000974725.1 Methylobacterium sp. ME121 | reverse complement strand
CAAGCCGCACAGACTTGGCGCGGGGTGGAGCAGCCCGGTAGCTCGTCAGGCTCATAACCTGAAGGTCACAGGTTCAAATCCTGTCCCCGCAACCAACGTCACCCCGAGAAAGCCCGCTGCGCCGACCGCGCAGCGGGCTTTCTCATGTCCGGACGCCGCGTCTCACCGCGCGCCGATCGTCCGCCTGCTCCGCCGCTCCGCCTTGCGGGTCGCGGTCTCGCGCAGGTGCTGCTCGATGGCGTCGTTGGCGCGGCCGCGCATGTGGCGGATGGCGTCCACGTCGTCGAAGGTCTCGGGGAAGCGCCGCGACAGCCACAGATAGGCGCTGGCGAGCTTCACCGTCCGCTCCTGGTAGTCGAGCGCGCCCGCGAGGTTGCCGCGCAGCGCCGGCACGGTGAGGCCGGCGGCCCGGGCCTGGCACCAGCGCTCCAGCAGGCCCATGGCGATCTCGTCGCGCCGGTCGATCGGGCAGACCGAGAAGGCGAACTTCTCCTCGATCGGCAGCCGCGCCCGGTCGACGGTCCGGGCGACCTCCAGCACTTCCTCCAGGGCCGAGGGCTGGAACGGCGAGCCCGCGTAGAAGGTCGCCCGGGCGAAGTGGGTCAGCACCTCGTGCAGGCTGTGGGTGCGCATCTCCTCGGCCACCGAGCGGATCGCCCCGAGATCGGGACGGACGTAGAAGCGCGTGTCGGCCGCGGGCGCCGTCGGGGCGCCCGACAGGGCGGTGCGGATCGGCTCGGCGGCGAACGGGTCGGTCGCCGCCACGTAGCCGACATCCTGGTGACCGTAGCGGCCGGCCCGGCCGGCGATCTGCCGGATCTCGGAATGGGTCAGCGCCCGCTCGGCGGTGCCGTCCCACTTGCGCACCGCCGAGAACACGATCCGCTTGAGCGGCCCGAGGTTGAGCCCCATGCCGATCGCGTCGGTTGTGACCAGCACGTTGGCCTCGCCGGAGCGGAAGCGCGCGGCCTCGGCGCGGCGGACCTCCGGCGACAGGGCGCCGTAGATCGTCGCCACCCGGTGGCCGCGGGCGACGAGGACCTCGCGATTCTCGTGCACGGCCCGGCGGGAGAAGGCCACGACCGCGTCGCCGGCCTCGACCTTCTCCAGCGGCACCGGCTCCTCCAGGAGCAGGAGCGGCGACTTGCGGGTGAAGGGGATCACCTCCAGCGACTCGTCGGCGGCCTCGGCGGCGCGGCGGACATACGACAGGGCGTCGTCGGAGCCGCAGACGATCACGGTCCGCGCCGGCACGCCGAACAGCGCGTTGGTCCAGGCCCAGCCGCGGTCGGGATCCGACAGCATCTGGATCTCGTCGATCACCGCGACGTCGATCGGCCGGGTCAGGTCGGCGGTCTCGATGGTCCGGGCGGTGTGGGTCGGGTTGGCCTCGCCCAGCACCTCCTCGCCGGTGATCATGCCGGCGCGGAGCCCCCGCTCGCGCAGGGTCTCGTAATTCTCCAGCGCCAGGAGCCGGAGCGGCGCGAGGTAGGCGCCGGTCTCGGCCGCCGTCAGGTGTTGCAGGGCCGCGTAGGTCTTGCCGGAATTGGTCGGCCCCATGTGGAACAGGATCGTCCGGTTGAGGCGCCGGGCGGCGGTGAAGCGCTCGATATAGGCGCCGAAGCCGACCTGATCGCGCAGGCGGCGCAGGCGCGAGCCCTCGCGCGCCACCGCCTTGGCGTGCCGGCGCACCGGCGTGAGCGTGTCGTTGAGGCCGCGGGCGAGCTTCGGGCCGTAGGTGAAGACCCGGGACCGGAGCGAGCGGTCCATGTGGGCGATGTAGGCGGCGGCGTCCGCCCCGACCTCGCGCAGGTCGACGAGGAGCTGCGCCCGCAGCCGGTCGACCGGCTTGTGCAGGGCGCGGGTCGCCTGCAGGGCCGTGCGCGCCACGGCGTCGCGCAGCGCCTCCAGCCGGTGCGTCGGGTCGTTCCGGGCGGCCATGCGGGCGAGGATCTCGGCCGCCTCCGGCTCGGGGGCCATGTCGAGCCGCAGGTCCAGGCGGCCGTTGTCGAGGAGCGGGATCTCGGTCCGGATCAGCCAGGTGATGCGGTGGTCCTTGGTGACCACGGCCCGGAGGTTGGGGATCGCCTTCCGGATCGCCGGGACGCCGGTCTCCGCGAAGGCCCGGGCCGCCTGGATCTCGCGCAGCGCGCGGGCGACGCGCTCGTCCTCCACCTCGGCGCCGTAATCGGGCAGGTCGAGATGGGCGAGCAGCCGGTCGAGGTCGACCGCGTCGGGGGACAGGCCGAGCCGGCCTACGGATTCGATCAGGCTCTCGATCGTCGGGCGGAGACGCTTGCGCGCCATGCGGTCACCTTCGGCAGAAGCGTCTCACGCAAACCCGGGTGCGGTCGGGGGCGTTCCGGATCCGATCCATGCGCCGGACGGCGGCGGCCGCCAAGCCGAGATCGTCATCGCGCGCGCCGCGAAGCCATCCGGGCGGCGCGCCGTCCGACAGCGGCGCTCACGGCTGCCGCGCGGCCTCGGCGAGCCAGCCGCAGAAGGCCCGCACCGCCGGGTCCTCCGCCCGGGGTTCCGGGACGTAGGCGTAGTAGCTCCGGGCCGGCAGGGCCGGCCCAGCGAAGGGCAGGGTCAGGCGCCCGGCCGCGACGTCGTCGGCGATCAGCCGCTCGGGCCCCATGGCGACGCCGAGCCCGTCCAGGGCGGCCTGAAGGGTCAGGTAGAAGTGTTCCAGCGTCACCGTGGCCCGCGGCGCCAGGTCCGGGACGCCCGCCGCCCGCAGCCAGTCGGGCCAGACCCGCGGCAGCGTCGCGGCGTGCAGGAGCGTGTGCTGCCGGAGATCCTCCGGCACCCGGAGCGGCAGCCGCCGCAGCAGGTCCGGGCTGCAGACGGGAATGCGCCGCTCGGACAGGAACGGCGCCGCGCGGTGGCCCGGGCGGCTGTCCGGGCCGCCCCGGATCGCCACGTCGAACGGCTCGGCCACGCTGGCGAGGGGCACGTTCGAGGTCGTCAGCCGCACCTCGATCGACGGGTTGGCCCGCTGGAAGCCCGACAGGCGCGGGATCAGCCAGCGCAGGGTGAAGGTGGCGAGCGCGTTCACGCGCAGCAGGCGCGGCCGGCCGCGCTCGGCCTGGCGCGCCGTGGCCAGGGCGATGCGGTCGAGGGCGGCGCCGATCTCGGTGGCGTAGGCGCTGCCCGCCTCGGTGAGGACCACGCGCCGGTTGTGGCGCTCGAACAGCGGCAGCCCGAGCCAGCCCTCCAGCGTCTGCACGTGCCGGCTGACCGCCCCGTGGGTGACCCGCAGCTCGTCCGCCGCGCGCGTGAAGCTGCCGTGCCGGGCGGCCGCCTCGAAGGCTTTCAGCGCGTTCAGCGGCGGCAAACGACGATGCACGGGTCAGGTTTCCTCACACGAGTGTCAGCATAAGTCGTTTGTCAGCGACGGACCAGGCGGCCATCCTGTGACGGAACCATGAAGGATGGCTGGATGTCCGTCGCGTCCGATCTGACCGCGTCTTCCGAACCCGTCTCCCTGCCGGACGCCCGGCGCACGCTGGTGGCCGCCGGGGTCAACCACGCCCTGCACGACGGCTACACGGACCTGATCTACGTGCTGCTGCCGGTCTGGCAGGCGGAGTTCGGCCTCGACTACGTCGCCCTGGCGTTCCTGCGCTCGCTCTACAACGGGGCGCTGGCGGCGCTGCAGATGCCGGCGAGCCGCCTCGCCCAGGCCTGGGGCGCCCGGACCGTGCTGGTACTCGGCACCGTGCTCAGCGCGGTCGGCTACGCGATCGCCGGCGCCTCGGGCGGGCTCGTCGGGCTCGGGATCGGGCTCCTGCTCGGCGGCGCCGGCAGCAGCACCCAGCATCCCCTGGCCTCGGCGGTGATCGCCCGGGCCTACGGGCCCGGCGCCCGCGGCCCCCTCGGCACCTACAATTTCACCGGCGATCTCGGGAAGGCGGCGGTCCCGCCCCTGGTCGGCCTGCTGCTGACCCTGACGGGCTGGCGGCACGCGCTCTGGGTGATCGCCGGCGTCGGGATCCTCGTCGCGCTCGCGGTCGCGCGCCTGTTGCCGCGTGAGCCGGCGTCACGCACCGGCGTCGCCGCGGCGAGGCCGGCACCCCACCGGGCCGCGACCGGGCCGGGGCGCGGCACGGGCTTCCGGCTGCTCGTCGCGATCGGCATGCTCGACAACGCCGCGCGCCCGGCCTTCCTGCTCTACCTGCCGTTCCTGCTGCAGGAGAAGGGCGCGGCCCTGACCACGGTGGGCCTCGCCCTGTCGCTGGTCTTCGTCGGCGGCGCGCTCGGCAAGGCGGTCTGCGGGCGCCTCGGCGAACACCTCGGCGTGACCCGGACCGTGATCCTCACCGAGACCGGGACGGCGCTGGCGATCCTGGCGGTGATCGGGCTGCCGCTGGCCCCCGGGCTGATCCTGCTGCCGCTGCTCGGGGTGATGCTGAACGGCACCTCGTCGGTCCTCTACGGGACCGTGCCGGAACTGGCCCCGGGCGGCCAGGTCGAGCGGGCCTTCGCGGTGTTCTACACCTGGACGCTCGGCGGCAGCGCGCTGGCGGCGCCGCTGCTCTACGGACGGCTCGGCGACGCCGCCGGCCCGCACTGGGCGGCCGCGGCGGCGGCCGGGACGGCGCTCGCCGTGGTGCCGCTGATGCTGGCCCTGGCGCCGCGCCTCGGGACGGAGCGTCAGCGGGCCTGAGGGGAGGTACGCGGTCGCGTCGCGGATCACGCGTCGCCGCGCGCGCAAGGACGGACAAGGACGGGAACGTCAGAGGCTGCCCAGGGTGCTGACCCGGACGGCCTCCGACCGGCCGTCCACCGCCACGTCCCGGATCTCCGCCGGCGCCACGCGGGCGGCCCGGTAGACCGTCTCCGACACCACGGCCACGCAGCCCAGGGTCTTGGTCAGGCCCTGCAGCCGGGACGCCACGTTGACGGTGTCGCCGAGCGCGGTGAAGCGGGCGTCGGTCGCGTCCCCCATCTCGCCGACGATCGCGGGGCCGGCATGGACGCCGACCCCGTAGCGCAGGATGTGCTCCAGATCCTCCGCCAGCAGCCGGTTCAGGGTCTCGACGGCGTCGGCGATGCCGTCGATCGCCCGCAGCGCGTCCCGGGCCGCTTGCTCGGGCTCGGTCTCCAGGCCGAACAGGGCCAGGAGCCCGTCGCCGAGGAACTGGTTGGTCGAGCCGCCGGCCTCACGGACGGCGTCGCCGACCGCGCCCAGGAAGCGGTTGATGATGAACACCGTGTCGTAGGGCAGGCGCTCCTCGGCGAGCCGGGTCGAGCCGCGCAGGTCGACGAACATCGCCACGATGAAGCGCTCCTCGCCGGACTGCGCCCGGTCGAGCAGGTCGGCCTGACGCATCCGCGGCTGCGGCGGCAGCAGCGGCACCACGGCCATGTCGGTCTCCGGCCGGAACTGGCAGGCGAGGCGCACCCCCGGACCGGCGGCGATGCGCTCCAGCACCGCCCGCTCCGTGCGGCCGGGCGCCGGCGCGCCGTCGCTGCCGTCCGTCACCCGGATCCGGCAGGTCGAGCACCGCCCGCGGCCGCCGCAGACGCTGGCATGGGGGATCCGGTTGCGCCGGCTCGCCTCCAGCACGCTCGTGCCGCGGGGCACCCGCACCACCCGCCCGTCCGGGTAGCTGAGCCGGATCGTGCCGCGCTTGATCTCGGCGAGCGTCCGCGCGCCGCGGGCCGCGATCACCGCGGCCACGAGGCCCGCGTAGGTCCCGAGCAGCCCGTCCCGGATCGCGGCGAGCCGCGCCACCTGGTCGGGCAGCCCGACATGGACCGGCTGGAGCGCCGCCGCGCGCCACGCCGGATCCTGCGCCAGGGTCAGGACCATCCGGCCGCCCTGCGCGAAGCCCAGCAGCGACAGGACCGGCACCAGCACTGCGAGCGCCAGCAGCCAGGGCGCCACGCGGTCGAAGCCGGGCTTCAGCCGCAGCCAGAAATACAGGCCCATGCAGCCGTGGATCCAGGCGACGACCAGGACCGTGACCTGCATCAGGCCGAGGATCGGCGAGGCGATCCAGAAGGCGTAGAGTTCCTGCGCGTAGCCCTTGTCGAGCCCCTCGGTGACGAAGGAGACCCGGGTCCCGACGATGTGGCTGATGAGCAGCGGCGGGATCAGCAGGCCCGAGACCAGCTGCAGGGTCTCGGACGGCCGCCAGTGGAAGAAGCGGGCCGCGTAGAGGGCCTGGAGCCCGAGCAGCAGGTGGACCACCAGGGCGCCGTAGAGCAGCGTCAGGCCGGCGGGGTTGAGCCAGACGGCCGTGACGAGGTCGAGGCCGTCCTCCATGGCGTCGAGGGAGACGTTGCCCAGGGCGTGGTTCAGCAGGTGCGTCAGCACGTAGCCGAACAGGATCAGGCCGCTGGCCAGCCGGAGGCGCCGCAGGGTCAGGCGGAGCCGCGCGGCGCGCGGGGCCGACCGGGGTTGCGCGCCCGCATCGGCGGACCGGAGCGTCGCGGTCGAGGCTGTGCGCACCATGCTGGAGGTCCGAGGGGATCGGTTCTGGGCCCGCCATTCACGGCCCCTCGTACCAGTAAGACTTCCGCGGCGTCCGATTTATTTTATTTCGCCGGCATGATGCGGGTCTGCGACGATCGGTATCCGATGCTCAGCCGCGCAGGGCGTCGAGATTTTGTGCATGAGCACCTCCGGCTCCACGGTGTGGCGGGCCGAGCGGCGGAACGGCACTGCACACCGCACCCCGGCAGTCCGAGCCAGCGTCCCGGCGCGAACGCCTGGAAGTTGGCTCGCGGCCACAAAGGCGACATTAACCGGCTCGAGACTGCTGGGCTCCAGACGCGTCACCGGCGCGCATAACGGGCATCCGTTCAGAGCCCGCTCCGCCGAAGTGGATACCGGTTCGACGCAGCAGAGCGCCTCAAAACAAGAGCTTGAAGCCGTGGTCCATGGCAAAGCGATCGGGCGCGCCTCTCACGGGTCAGCCGGAGGGCTCCTCCCTGGGTTGCACTACCCAGGGAGGAGGATCGATCGATTTGAGCAATCGGACGTATCAATTGACAACGTTCACTCGTCAAATTCTCCTGACACGCAGCAGAATCGGCGTGCTTGCATTTGATCTGAGAATTAGATGAAATCATACGATCTTACGATTAGTCAGAAGCGGGCTGTCAGAACGGATCCTAGTTGTCATGGCTGGTGCTATGGCCTGCCACCGGGCATTTCTTCAGCGCAGTGGCCTCTGGATCCTGCTAATGGCTATCCGCTTCAACACGGTTTTACGTTGCTGCTGCCGGAGGAATATCGCTGCCACGGGCCAGATGTCGTGGCTTTTTCCTTCTTCGCGTCGTCGATTGATCACAACGATGGCGGCCCCACGGTGAAGGCCCCCGGGATCCGCCCGGCGATGGGTGGCGCGGAAGCGCCCGACAACCCCGAGCTCAAGCTCTTCTGGGAGGCTGAGCAGAGGGCACACCCGCGGCTGTCGCGCATGGAAGACGGTCTCGGAATTGCCTATGCGGTCATCATGCTGACCCGTGCCGAATTCGATGGCCCCTTCTGCGCGCCGCCAATTCTGATCGCCAATCGCTACCGCGATGCTCTGGAGCCGCCAGCTTGGCTGACGATCGGGGGGGCTGCGAGTTATTGGCAGTTCGGTTCCTCCTACAGGTGGGTGCGGGACACTTTTGGCGAGAAACCCGCGAACGATCCGATTGAAAATCGCGCGATCCATTGGACGCCGCGGGCCTGTGATCCGAATGCCGGCCGCATTCCTTACGATAAATTTCTACACGACCCGACCGATTACGTGCATCCAGAGTGTACGATCACTGAGGAGGACGGCAAGACCGTATTCCATGATCCCGAATGGACACGTGATCATAAGCCGAACCATATCGGCGGCACGATGCGGCCGTCCCAGTGGGTAACTCAAGCAAGTATTTACTATATAGAATTCGAAGAATATTTCGGTGGCTTCAATTTTGGTGGAGGCAATGCGCAGCTCGATTTTAAGAATATGATATTTGATTGGTCATGCGGTTGATGAATTATTCGGTCATCTCGGCGAATCGAAGATCGCCGTTCCAGCGACATCTCACAACGATCCGGCTCGGGACGACATCCCTATCTGGATCCGGTCCCGCGAATCCTATCAAGTCGCGGAGCGGCGAATTTCTACTGCTGACTTGTCCCAATGGGACATTTAGCGGCCGGCACGGTGCCCTCGAACCTGGAGCCCCGATGCTGGACATCTTCTTCGCCCGCAGCGCCGCCGCGGTGGCCTTCGACCTGATCGGCGCGCGCCTCTTCGTCGGCGCGGCCGGCGGGATCATCGTCGAGACGGAGGCCTACGACAGCACCGATCCGGCCTCCCACAGCTTCCGCGGCCCGACCCGGCGCAACGCCAGCATGTTCGGACCGCCGGCCCACGCCTACGTGTACCGCTCCTACGGGATGCACTGGTGCCTGAACCTCGTCTGCGAGCCCGGCAGCGCCGTGCTGCTCCGGGCCCTCGCGCCGACCGAGGGGCTTCCCGCGATGCGGGCGCGCCGCGGCCTGGAGGATCCGCGCCTCCTCTGCGCCGGCCCCGGCCGCCTCTGCCAGGCCCTCGGCGTCACCGACGCGCTGGACGGGGCGCCCCTCGCGCGGGCGCCGTTCCGGTTCGAGCCCCGCGCCGCGGGTGATTCCGAGACCGTCGACGTGGTCAGCGACCGGCGCATCGGCATCACCCGCGGCGCCGAGACGCCGTGGCGCTTCCTGCTCGCCGGCTCCCGGTTCGTGAGCCGCCCGGCGCGGAAGGCCGCCGGGTGAGGGCGCCCGCCGCGCGCCGGTCGGGGGAGCCTTCGCAGCGGGGGCTCCCTCGGCTAGGACAGCGGGGCGCGCAGCCCTCCGGGCGCCTGCGGCGAGCCCGGGGGGACCATGGCGGCCAGGGATGAAGCGACGTGGCGGGTCGGCGTCCTGTTCTCCCGGAGCGGGGTGAGCGGCATCACCGAGACCGAGCATTTCCTCGGCACCGCCCTGGCGATCGAGGAGATCAACCGGGCCGGCGGCGTGCTCGGGCGGCCGATCGAGCCCGTCTGCTACGACCCCGCGGGCGACACCGACGCCTACCGCACCCTGGCCCGGCGGATGCTCGCCGAGGACGGGGTCGAGGTGGTGTTCGGCTGCTCGCTCTCGGCGAGCCGGAAATCGGTGCTCTCCACCGTGGAGCGGCACAACGGCCTGCTCTGGTACCCGTCGATCTACGAGGGCTTCGAGTACTCGGAGAACATCATCTACACCGGGGCGACCCTCAACCAGAACGTCTTCGCCCTGGCCGACTACCTGCTGCAGGAGCACGGCAGCCGGATCTTCCTGATCGGGTCCGACTACATCTACCCGCGGGAGTCGAACCGGGTCATGCGCGACCTGATCGAGGCGAAGGGCGGGACCATCGTGGGCGAGCTGTACGCGGCCCTCGACGCGGACGACGCGGCCCACGCCGCCATGATCGCGGCGATCCGCGACGCCGCCCCGGACGCGGTGTTCTCCACGGTGGTGGGGCGCGGCGCCGAGCGGCTCTACCGCGGCTACGCCGAATCCGGCATCGACCGCGCCCGCTGCCCGATCGCGAGCCTGACCCTGGCGGAGGGCCAGATCCGCGCGATCGGCCCCGCGCACTGCACCGGCCACGTCCTGGCGGCGCCGTATTTCGGCGCGCTGCCCGGCGAGGAGAACCGGCGCTTCGTCGCCGCCTTCCAGGCCCGGTTCGGGACCGAGCGCCCCACCAGCATGTGGTCGGAGACCGCCTACGCGCAGGTCCACCTCTTCGCCCGGGCGCTCGCGGAGGCCGGCACCCTCGACGCCGAGCGCCTGGGCGCGGCGGCCCTGCGGCAGCGCCTCGCGGCGCCGGAGGGCGAGCTGGCCTTCGACGGCGAGACGCGCCACATCTGGCTCACCCCCGGCATCGGCGTCGCCCGCGCGGACGGGCAGTTCGACGTGGTCTGGCGGGCGCGGCGGCCGGTGCGGCCCGACCCGTACCTCGCGTGGTCCCGGTTCGAGACGAACTGGCTGGAGGAGGGGCTCGCCGCGTGACCGCCCCTGCCCGCAAGATCCTGGACGACCTGCGGCGCGCCCGCGCCCTCGTCATCCATCCCCGGGACGAGGAGGCCGACGCGCTGCTGGAGCAGCTCCGCCGCCTCGGCTGCGCGGTTTCCCTGGCGTGGCCGCCGCCCGCCGCCCTGCCGGCCGACATCGACACGCTGTTCATCCAGCTCGACGACGCCCAGGTGATGCACCTGCTGCCGTCGATCGAGGCGATCGAGCCGGCGGTCATCGCCATCGTGGCCTACGAGAGCCCGACCTCGCTGAAGGCGATCGCCGACGTCAACGCCCACGGCGTGCTCAACAAGCCGCTCCACCCGCGGGGCGTGCTGACCCAGTTCGCCCTGGCCCGCTACCGGCGCGGCTACGAGGGGCGGCTCACCAGCAAGATCAACCGGCTGGAGGAGACCATGAAGGGCCGCCGCACCGTCGAGAAGGCGGTCCGGCTGCTCGTCGACCTGAACCGGATCGACGAGGACGCCGCCTACAAGATGCTCCGGGACCGGGCCACCGCCGCCCGCGTGCCGATGGCGAGCGTGGCCGAGAGCGTGGTCACGGCGCACGAGGCGATGAGCGGCCTCGGCCTGCGCATCGCGTTGGCGGAAAAGACCTGATCGCAGCAGCTTGCTGCATTTATGGTCTTGCGGTCTGTTTCGGGGTGCGTATCGTAGTCTAACCGGGCAAGGTTGCCCCGCAGCAGCAGTGCTGCATGACATCACGGCTTTGAAGCCTCTGGTTCGCGGATGTTTGTATCCGCGCCCAGGGGCTTTTTGCGTTTCGGAGCTTTCATGATCCAGGCGAACGGTCCTGTGCGCCCGCCGATACGGGTGTCGTGCATCCAGTTCGAGCCGGAATTCGGCGCGGTCGACGCGAATATGGCGCGCGCGTCGGACCTCGTCCGCGCGGCCGCCGCCGAGGGCAGCCGGCTGATCGTGCTGCCGGAACTCGCCAGCACCGGCTACGTGTTCGAATCCGCCGCGGAGGCCGCGGCCCTGGCCGAGCCGGTGCCGGACGGCCCGACGACCCGGGCCTGGGCGGCCCTCGCCGCGGAACTCGGCGTCCACATCGTGGCGGGGATCGCCGAATCCGCGGGCGAGACCCTGTACAACGCCGCCGTGATCGTCGGGCCGGGGGGCTATATCGGCACCTACCGCAAGGCGCATCTCTGGGATCAGGAGAACGTGTTCTTCGCCAGGGGCGACCTCGGCTTCCCGGTCTTCGACACCGCGCTCGGCAAGGTCGGCGTCGCCATCTGCTACGACGGCTGGTTTCCCGAGACCTTCCGGCGGCTGGCGCTCGCCGGCGCCGAGATCGTCTGCATCCCGACCAACTGGGTGCCGATGCCCGACCAGCCCGAGGGCGAGGCCGCCATGGCCAACACCCTGCACCGGGCCGCCGCCCACACGAACGGCATCTTCATCGCCTGCGCCGACCGGGTCGGAATCGAGCGCGGCCAGCCCTTCGAGGGGCAGAGCCTGATCATCGGCCCCAAGGGCTGGCCGCTCGCCGGCCCGGCGAGCCGGGACCGGACCGAGACCCTCTCGGCGCTGGTCGACCTCGACGCGGCAGGCCGCAAGGACCTGAACCGCTTCAACTCGCTCCTGCGCGACCGCCGCACCGACATCTACGGTTGAGCCGAGATCCTTACCCACCCCCGTCCGTCCCAAGGAGTTCGTTCATGGTGAAATGGTCCCTCGTCGGCGCCGCGGCGCTCGCCCTCGCCGCCACGGCCGCGCGGGCCGCCGACGGCAAGCCGATCGTCATCGGCATCCCGATCGGCCTGTCGGGCGCCAACAGCGTCGTCGCCCCCTCGGTGGTGCAGTCGGCCGAGCTCGCCGTGGAGGAGATCAACGCCAAGGGCGGCGTGCTCGGCCGCAAGCTCGTCCTGGAGGTGGCCGACGACGCCTCGGGGGCGGCCGGAGCCCAGAAGGCCTTCGACAGCCTGATCTACCAGAAGAAGGTCGACGTCCTGATCTCCATGGAGACGAGCGCGGCCCGCAACGCCGGCCTGCCCGCCGTGACCAAGGGGAAGGTGCCGTACATCTACACCTCGTTCTACGAGGGCCATTCCTGCAACAAGAACATGTTCGTGGACGCCTGGGTGCCGGAGCAGCAGGTGCCGCCGGTGGTGGACGCCTTCAAGGCGAAGGGCGCCAAGACCTACTTCCTGATCGGCAGCGACTACGCCTTCGGCCGCGGCATGCTGGGCTTCGCCAAGAGCTACGTCGAGAAGACCGGCGGCAAGGTGGTCGGCGAGGAGTACCTGCCGATGGACGGCAGCGACTGGACCGCGATCATCTCCAAGCTGAAGGAGGCCAAGCCCGACGCGCTGATCACCTCGACCGCGGGCGGTGCGCCGAACGTGACGCTGACCAAGCAGCTGCGCGGCGCGGGCGTGTCGCTGCCCTTCGCCAACCTCGCGCTGGACGAGGGCACCGCCAAGAGCATGGGTGCGGATGCCGAGGGCGTCTACCTCTCGGCCTCCTACGTCACCGGGATCGACAGCCCGGAGAACAAGGCCTTCCTGGCGGCGATGCAGAAGAAGTTCGGCGCGGAGCTGCGCACCCCGAACGACCTCTCGGTGCCGGAATACGAGGCGATCTACCTGTACAAGGCCGCCGTCGAGAAGGCGGGCGGGACCGAGACCGCCAAGGTGCTGGAGGCGCTGCCGACCGTGAGCTTCACCGGGCCGCGCGGCACGATCACCATGAGCAAGCAGCACCACGCGCCGCTGACCATGTATCTCGGCCAGATCCAGAAGGACGGTACCGTGAAGGTCGCCGGCACCTTCAGGGACGTCGATCCCGGCGAGCAGTGCCCGAAGCTGCAGTGAGGGGAGGGGCTGGGGGATCCGATGATCTCCTTCGCCCGCCGAGGCTGCCGGATCCACGCTTCTGTCCCCGCTACGCGGCTGCGAGATGAAGCGCGGGTCCCCTCTCCCGTGCGGGAGAGGGACAGGGTGAGGGATCGGGTCTTTCAGGACGACGCGCGCCCTGTCGCCGCGTCGACGGTGTGCTCGGTCCTGAACCTTCTCGACCCTCACCCCAGCCCTCTCCCGCACGGGAGAGGGGGCAGGTCGCACCCTGCCACCACCGCCGGTGTCCGCCGGAGATCCGTGATCACCGTAGCCTCCGCGGGGCAGGGGGCGCGTCGTCACCCGCCGCGTCCTCTGCCGTTCCCGCGCACCCGGAAACCCCGATGCTGCTCACCCTCGACATCCTGACCACGGCGGCGATCCTGTTCATCGTCTCGATCGGCCTCCTGGCGATCTTCGGCGTGCTCAAGATCATCAACTTCGCCCACGGGGCGTGGCTGACGGTCGGCGCCTACTGCGCGGTGGTGACCGCCAAGCTCGGGCTCAATCCATGGGCGGCGCTGCCGCTGGCCTTCGCGGTCGGCGCGGCGCTCGGCGGGCTGGCCGAGCACTTCATCATCCGCCCGCTCTACCGGCGGCCCCTCGACGCGATCCTCGCGACCTGGGGGCTCGGCATCGTGGTCGGGCAGCTCATCACCCTGGCCTTCGGCCGGGACGTCCAGCTCACCCCGAACCTCTACGCCGGCACCGTCGAGATCCTCGGCGTCGACTACTCCGCCTACCGCCTCGTCGCCCTCGGCATCGCGCTCGCGATCGGCACGCTGTTCGCGCTCACCATCGAGCGCACCCGGCTCGGCCTCTCGGCCCGGGCGGTGATCATGAACGAGACCCTGGCGCGCAGCCTCGGCATCGACACGGGGCGCGTGCGCCTCGTCGTGTTCATGCTCGGCGCCGGCTTCGCGGGGCTCGCGGGCGTCCTGCTGACGCCGCTCACCAGCGTCGACCCGAACATGGGCGTCTCCTGGCTGATCGGCGCCTTCATGCTGGTGATGGTCGCCGACGCCTCGTACCTGGCGCTCGCGGCGGCCTGCCTCGTCTTCGGGGCCGCGCAG
Source organism: Methylobacterium sp. ME121 (assembly GCF_000974725.1). NCBI lineage: Bacteria > Pseudomonadati > Pseudomonadota > Alphaproteobacteria > Hyphomicrobiales > Methylobacteriaceae > Methylobacterium > Methylobacterium sp. ME121. The sequence continues at coordinate 15,919 of NZ_BBUX01000072.1, read as the reverse complement.
GTTCTGATCAGCACCTTCGTGAGTCCGATCCTGGGCAGCATCGCCGTCGCCGTGCTCGCCGCCCTCGTGCTGCGGATCAGCCCGAAAGGTTTCTCCCGTGCTTGAGACCCTTCCCGTCGCCGAGCGCGCCGCCGCGGCGCCCCGCGGACGCCGCCTGTCCCGCGCCGCGCCCTTCGTGGTCGCGGCCCTCGCGGCGCTGGCCCTCTGGATCGCGCCGCTGTTCCTCGACACCTTCGCGGTCAACGTCCTGACCCGGTCGATGATCTACGCGGTGCTGGCGGTCACGGTCGACCTGCTCTGGGGCTTCGCCGGGATTTTGACCTTCGGGCAGGCGGCGTTCTTCGGCATCGGCGCCTACGCCACCGCGATGATCCTCACCGCCTGCGGGGCGACGCCGCTCGGGATCGCCGCGGCCATCGCGGCCGCGCTGGTCGCGCCGGCCCTGCTCGGCCTCGCGGTGGGGTGGCTGTCCTTCTACCACCGCTCGACCCCGCTCTACGCCTCGGTGATCTCGCTCGTCGTCCCGATCGTCGTGGTGCAGCTCATCTACTCGGGCGGGGAATGGACCGGCTCCAGCAGCGGCCTCGTCGGCTTCGACGTGCTGCCCTTCGAGATCGAGGGCTATTTCCGCCTCGCGGCCCTGTTCCTGATCGTCGTCACGCTGGCGGCCTGGATCCTGGTCCGGGCCGATGCGGGCCGCGCCCTCGTGGCGCTCCGGGACAACGAGGCGCGCTGCGCCTATCTCGGCCTCAACCCGCGGCGGCTGCAGATCCGGCTGACCGCGGCGCTCGCCGGGATCGCGGGGCTCGCGGGCTTCCTGTTCGCCAACGCCTCGGGCGTGGTCGCGCCCGAGAATGCCGGCTTCCTGTTCGGCACCGAGCTGGTGATCTGGGTGGCGCTCGGCGGCCGCGGCACGCTGCTCGGCCCGGTGCTGGGCACCGTCGCGATCGACTACCTCGCGGCGAACCTGTCCGGCGACCTGCCGTTCCTCTGGCAGCTCCTCCTAGGGACGGCCTTCGTGGCCATCATCATCCTGCTGCCGGGCGGCCTCGCCGACCTCGTCGGCCGCCTCTGGCGGGCGCTGCCGGTGGGCCGGCGGGAGCCCGCGCCGCCGCGCCTCGTCGCGCGCCCGGCCGGGACCGGGGCGGCCCCATCGGACGCGCCGATCCTCAAGGTCGAGAACCTCGCCAAGGCTTACGGTGCCCTGACGGTGCTGGAGGGCATCGACCTGGAGATCCGGGCGGGCGAGCTCGTCAGCCTCGTCGGGCCCAACGGCGCCGGCAAGACCACGCTGATGCGCTGCCTCAGCGACGGCACCGAGCCGTTCAGGGGCGCCATCGCCATCGGCGGCACGCCCATCACCGGGCTGACGCCGAACCGGATCGTCGGCCTCGGCGTCGGGCGCAAGTTCCAGGTGGCGAGCGTGTTCGAGAGCCTGTCGGTGGCCGATTGCCTGCGGCTCGCCCGGGCGTCCCACGACGGCCTGAGCCCGGTCGGACAGGCGGAGACGCTGGGCCTGCCGCAGCCGGCCCTCGACGTGCTGCGCATGACCGGCCTCGACCGGCTGCTGACCCGGCCGACGCGCCTCCTGTCGCACGGGCAGAAGCAGGCGCTGGAACTCGCCATGGTGGTCGCTCTGGAGCCGCGGCTGATCCTGCTCGACGAGCCCACCGCCGGCCTGACCAAGGCCGAGCGCACCACCATCGGGACCGTCCTCAAGGCGCTCACCGCCGAGGGACGGATCGCCGCCGTGCTGGTCGAGCACGACCTCGACTTCGTGCGCGAGATCTCGTCCCGGATCGTGGTGCTGCACCAGGGCCGGCTGGTCCTGGACGGCACGGTCGAGGACGTCGTCGGCTCGGAACTGGTCCGGACCATCTACGCGGGAGGCGGCCATGGTTGAGGCAGCACGGCAGATTGCGCCGGCGGGGGCCGCCCTCGCCCTCGAGGCGGTGTCGAGCGGCTACGGCGCCGTCTCCATCGTGAGGGACGTGTCCCTCTCGGTCGGGCCGGGGGAGATCGTGGCGCTGCTCGGCAAGAACGGCATGGGCAAGACCACCCTGCTCAAGACCGTCCTGGGGATGGTGGCCCTGCGCGGCGGCGCCGTCACGGTCGGGGGCCAGGCGCTCGCCGGCCTCACGCCGGCCAAGCTCAACGCGCTCGGCGTCGGCTACGCGCCGCAGGAGCAGCCCCTGTTCCAGGACCTGTCGATCCGCGACAACCTGCGCCTCGCGGTGCCGTCCGACCGGATGCTGCCGGAGGCGCTGGAGCGGCTGTTCGGCCACTTCCCGTTCCTGAAGGACCGCCTCGCCCAGCGGGCCGGCACCCTCTCGGGGGGCGAGCAGAAGATGCTGATCCTCGGGCGCGCCCTGATGCTGCGCCCGCGCCTCCTGCTGATCGACGAGATCTCCGAGGGCGTGCAGCCCTCGATGGTCGAGCGCCTGCGCGGCGTGCTCCAGGCCGAGCGGGCTTCGGGCGTGTCCATGCTGGTGGTGGAGCAGCACGTCGCCTTCGCGCTGGCGCTCGCCGACCGCTACGCCGTCCTGAAGCTCGGCGAGATCGTCGACAGCGGCCCGGCGCAGGCGCCGGACGCGCGGGCGCGCGTCATCGACCATCTGGCGGTGTGAGGTCGACCCGGATCCGCCACCGTCATCGCGAGCGCAGCGAAGCGACCCAGGGTCGCGCCACGCTCCGGACGGGGCGCTGCTGGATTGCTTCGCTGCGCTCGCAGAGACGGTGGTGGATCGGGAGCAGGGAGGAGGAAGCCGTAGGCGCATGAGAGAACTCAACACCTTCTCGATCGCCGCCCGCTGTCCCCAGACCGGGCAGCTCGGCGTCGCGGTGGCGAGCGCCGTCCCGGCGGTGGGCGGGCTCTGCCCGTTCCTCAGGGCCGGGATCGGGGCCGTCACCACCCAGTCCTGGGTGAACCCCTACCTCGCCGCCCGCATCCTCGACGGGCTCGCCGACGGGCAGCATCCCGACGCGGCGCTGGCGGCGGCGCTCGCCACCGACGACCGGCCGGACCTGCGCCAGCTCGGCCTCGTCGACGCGCGCGGGACCGGCGCGGCCTGGACCGGCGCCGGCTGCACGCCGGCGGCCGGCCATCGCACCGGGGCCGGCTACGCCGTCCAGGGCAACATGCTCGCCGGGCCGGGCGTGATCGACGCCATGGCGCAGGCCTTCGAGGACAGCGCCGCCCGGGATCTCGACGAGCGGCTGATGCGCGCCCTTGAGGCCGGCGACGCGGCCGGCGGCGACCGGCGCGGCAAGCAGTCGGCGGCGCTCAAGATCGTCGCCGGCGAGGATTACCCGCGCCTCGACCTGCGGGTCGACGAGCACGCGGAGCCCGTCGCCGAGCTGCGCCGCGTCCTGGCGGTGGCCCGCCGTCAGCTCGTGCCGTTCGTGGCCGGCATGCCCCGGAAGAACGGCCCCGCCGGCGCCCTGCCGGACGACGTCGTGGACATGCTGCTCAAGCCCCCTGCCCAGCGGCCGGGCGCTACCGAGGATGCGGCCCCCGACCTCCTGCGCGACGTCGTCGGCCTGCGCCAGGAGCCCGGGCGGGTCGCGCACCTGCTGGCCCAGTTCGCGCCGGTGCTCGCCGAGATCGCGCGGCTGCGCGACCTCGACCTCGCGGACATCCATCCGCCGGTCGTCTTCGATCCGACCTTGCCGTATCGCCGGGTGCCCCATGACGACCGCCGCGACTGACGCAATCTGGCAAGCGCCGATCACCGAGCTCGCGCGGATGATCGCGGCGCGGGAAGTGTCGAGCGCCGAGCTCGTCGGCGCCAGCCTCGACCGGATCGCGCGGCTCGACGGCGCCCTGAACAGCTTCGTCCACCTCTCGCCCGCGGCCCTCGACGCCGCGCGCGCGGCCGATGCCGAGATCGCCCGGACGGGTCCGCGCGGCCCGCTGCACGGCATCCCGCTCGCCATCAAGGACAACTACAGCACCGCCGACATGCCGACGCGGGCCGGCACGGCGGTGGAGGCCCTGACCTTCCCGGCGGCCGACAGCCACGCCGTGGCGCGACTGCGGGCGGCCGGCGCGGTGATCCTCGGCAAGACGCGCATGCACGAATTCGCCTGGGGCATGGTCACGCCGCCGACCCGCAATCCCTGGGACCCCGACCGGGTGCCCGGCGGCTCCAGCGGCGGCTCCGGCGCCGCGGTCGCGGCCCGCCTCTGCCCGGCCGCCCTCGGCTCGGACACGGGCGGCTCGATCCGGATCCCGGCCGCCCTGTGCGGAATCGTCGGGCTCAAGCCGACCTACGGCCGGGTCGGCCGGTCGGGGATCGTGCCGCATTCCTGGTCCCTCGACCATGCCGGGCCGCTGACCCTGACGGTGGCCGATTCCGCCCTGATGCTGCAGGCGCTCGCCGGCCCGGATGCCGGCGATCCCGCCGCCAGCGCGGCGCCGGTCCCCGACTACACGGCCGGGCTGGACCGGCCGATCCGGGGCCTGCGGGTCGCGGTGATCCGCAACCACTTCTTCGACGCAATCGGCGACGACGTCGCCGCCGCGATCGAGGCGGCGCTCCGGTTCCTCGAAGACCGGGGCTGCGCGGTGCGCGACGTCGCGGTGCCGTCCCTGCGCCACGGGCTCGGCGCGATCTACGCCATCGAGCTCGCCTCCTCGACCGCCTATCACGGCCGCAGCCTCGCCCAGGGGCACGTGGCGGGCTTCGCGGCCGATGTCCGCGACCTCGTGGAGATGGGCCGGCTCGTGACCGGGCCGGACTACCTGCGCGCCGAGCAGGCGCGGGCCCTGATCATGGCCGAGATGGCCGGCGTCCTGGCCGAGGCCGACGTGATCGTCGGCCCGGCCTCGCCGCTGACCGCGTGGCGGACGGACGAGTCCGCGGTGTCGTTCGGCGGGCGCGCGGAGAGCGTGCTGGCGGCCTCCTGGCGCCTGACCTACCCGTTCAACCTCGCGGGCCTGCCCGCCATCGCGCTGCCCTGCGGCTTCGACCGGCGCGGCCTGCCGATCAGCCTCCAGATCGCCGCCCGGCCCTTCGCCGAGGCCGAGATCCTGCGCGTCGCCCACCAGTACGAGCGGGCGCACGACTGGTGGTCCCGGGTGCCGCCCCTGGCCGGCTGACGCGCCGCCCGGTCCCGCGCAGCTGAGCGGGACCGGGGCGGTCGATTGTACGCAACCAATACCGCATCTAATCGTGCGGATCCGCGTGATTTACCGGTCGATGCCTGTGGAACCCTTTCTCCGTGGTCGCCGTTGCTGGGTTCGATTGAAGTCAGGAGGCTCACCAATGCGGACCATCATTCTCTCGGGTGCCCTGCTCGCGGCCCTGTGCGGCGCGGCGAGCGCCGAGGACACCACGGTCATCCGCCGCGACGGGCCCGCCGTCGTCGACCACCGCGACACCACGGTCGAGCGCCGGGAGGTCACCACCGGCAGCGTCGATTGCGGCTCCAAGACCGTCCACAAGGAGGACGGCATGGGCAACTCCAAGACCGTCCACAAGGAAGGCTGCAACTGATCCCCGGCGGCCAGACGCGACCTGACGACCCTGGAGATCTCAGCATGACGAGCAAGCTTCTTCTGTCGCTGGCGACCGCCGGCCTCCTCGCCCTCCCGGTGGCCGCCCAGGCGCAGGGCACCCTGCGGGGCGCGGCCGAGGGCGCCGAGGCCGGATCGGCCGCGGCCGGACCGGTCGGCGGCATCGTCGGCGGCGCGGTCGGCGCGGCGACCGGCACGGTGGGCGGCATCCTGGGCGTCGACGACCGCCCGCGGTTCCGCAGCTACGTCCGCGAGCGCGGCGCGCGCTCCTACAGCTGGGGCGGCCCGGTCCGGGTCGGCACCGTGCTGCCGGAGGACAGCGTCACCTACTACGACGTGCCCAGCGAGTACCGGGTGCGGCCGGGCTACCGCTACACCATCGTGAACGACCAGCCCGTCCTGGTCGATCGCGGCCACCGCATCGTCGAGGTCATCGACTGATCGGAGGGGCGCCGGGATCCCGGCGCTCCGTCAGGCAGGACGGCCCGCCCGGCATCGCCGCGGCGGGCCGTCGCGCGTGCGGCGGGTCGTGCCGGACGAGGAGACGAGATCGCGCGTCTCGCGCGGGCACGGGCGCTGGAGACGAGGCGCGACGGACCCCCTCTCCCGGGTGGGAGAGGGCCGGGGTGAGGGACGAGAAGTAGCAGGATCGAGCGCCCCGTCGCCGTTCAGCCGAGGTCGAGACTTTCTCGGTGAGGCCGCATCCCTCACCCTGTCCCTCTCCCGCGCGGGAGAGGGGACCCGCGGCCGGTCCTGAAGCCGCTGCCGACACGGACGGGCGGATCCGACGGCCCGCCGCGAGCGCGCGGCCGGTCGCGGCGGGAGCGGCCCCCGCCTCACCCCCGCGTGAGCACCAGTTCCGGCAGGTGCAGGGTGATCCGGTAGGCGGAGGCGTCGTGGCTGCGCGTGACGCGCGCCTCGAGCTGGCGCAGGGACATCTCCACCAGCAGGGTGCCGAAGCCCCGGCCCGGCCGCGGCTCGGCGACGCGGGCCACGCGCTCGCACCAGTCCAGGACGAGCCCGTCCGCCTGCCGGTCCCAGGTGACGGACAGCGCGCCGTCGTCGGACCCGAGCGCGCCGTACTTCACCGAGTTCGTCGCCCACTCGTGCAGGATCATCGCCAGCGACGACACGTGCCGCCAGTTGATCGCCACGAGGGGACCCTCGATCACCGTGGGGACGTGGTCGCGGTACGGGCGCAGGGTCGCGCCGATCAGGCCGGCGAGGTCGCTCATGCCCTGGCCGTCGGACGGGTCGGCCAGGGAATGCGCCCGCCCGAGCGCCGAGATGCGGTCGCGCATGTCGGTGGCGAAGACGCCGATCTCCCGGTGCGTGCGGGCGCCCGCCGAGATCATGCCGCCGATGATCGCGAACAGGTTCTTCACCCGGTGGTTCATCTCCCGTAGCATCAGGTCGCGGGTCTCGGCGAGCGCGTATTCGGGCGACACGTCGATGCAGACGCCGACGATCCGCTTCCGGTCGCCGCTCCGGGTCAGGCGCCCGTAGCTGCGGATGTGCCGCGGCGCGTGGTCGGCGGCGCGCACGCGGATGCGCGCCTCGAACTCGTCCAGGCCGTGCGCCGCCTCGGACAGCGCCGCCTCGAAGCCGGGACGGTCCTCGGGCAGCACGCTGGCCGCCAGGGCCGCGGTGGGGTGCGGGGCGTCGGGAGCGAGGCCGAACATCGTGCCGGCGGTGCTGTCGACCACGACGGTCCCGGCATCCGGGCTGTATTCCCAGACGCCGATGCCCCCGGCCTTCACGGCCAGTTCCAGCCGCTCGCGCTCCGCGGCGAGCTGGCGCTCCAGCGACAGCGCCTCGGTGATGTCGGTGAGCACCAGGGTGGCGCCGTCGACGCTGCCGTTCTGCAGGCGGTAGGGCAGCACCCGCAGCGAGAGCGTGCGCTCCCCGTCCCGGGTGGCGACGCGCCGCTGGATCACCGAGCCGCCGGCGCAGACCTCCCGGGCGTCGTGCAGGTACTCGTGCCCGGCGAGCCGGCTCGACACGTCGGCGAGGGGGCGGCCGCGATCGCCCGGCTGCAGCGGGAAGATCGTGGTGGCCGCCGTGGTGAAGCTGCGCACCTTCAGCTCGCGGTCGAGCACCACGACGGCGAGGTCGGTGGATTCGAAGAAGTTGCGCAGGTCGGCATTGGCGATGGTCAGCTGCTCGACCTTGATCTTCAGCTCGTCGTTGACCGTGGACAGCTCCTCGTTCGTCGACTGGAGTTCCTCGTTCATCGACATCATTTCTTCGTTGGAGCTCTTCAGCTCCTCGTTCGTCGTCTCCAGCTCCTCGACCGCCGAGCGCAGCTTGTAGCGGGTGCGCAGCAGCTCCTCTTCCAGCGCCTCGACGTGGTCGCCGCCGGCATCCATCTCGATCAGGTCGAGGTCGTCCGCCGCCCGGAAGGCGCCGGTGTCGCGCACGACCAGGAGCATCGAGCCGTCGGGCAGGGGATCGCAGATCAGCTCGACCGGCTGGACGCCGTATTCCGAGCGGATCTCCACGTCGCGGACGACCACGCGCTTGCGCGCGTCCCGGGTCTGGCGGAGCAGCGGGCCGATGACGTCGCGCAGGCCCGGGCGCGCGAGGGTGATCGCGCTGGTGCCGCCGGTCCGGGTCACCGGGAAGTCGAAGTAGCGGCTCAGGCGCCCGTAGGCGGCGATGATGCCGCCATCCTCGTTGAGCACCATGCTGGGCGGGGCGTAGCGCTCCATGACGCGGCGCACCGCCACGGTCTCGTCGGCGATCGAGGGCTCGCCGCGGCGCTCCTCGCGGCCGCCGCGCCGGACCTCGCCCCGGCGCGCGCTCCCGGGCAGGTCGATCGGGTATTGCGGCGCGCCCGGCGGCCGCTCGAACAGGCGGGCGTGCTGGTCGATGACGGGGAAGAGGTGCTCGAACCGGCTGACGCTCTCCGAGGGGCCGAGGAACAGGTAGCCCCCCGGCCGGACCGCGTAGTGGAACAGCGGCACCACCGATTGCTGGAGGCGCTCGTCGAAGTAGATCAGCAGGTTGCGGCAGGACAGGAGGTCGACCCGCGAGAAGGGCGGGTCCTTGACCAGGCTGTGGCTGGAGAAGCGGATCAGGTCGCGGATCTCGGCCGCGACGGTGAAGCGCTCGGCGTGGAGGACGACGTAGCGCTCCCGCAGATGGGCCGGGATGTCGGCGAGCGCGGCGGCCGGGTAAGTCGCCTCCCGGGCGATCTGGAGCATGCGCTCGTCGATGTCGGTGGCGAAGATCTGGACCGCCAGCGGCACGCCGAGGCGGCGCGCGGCGTCGGCGAACAGCATGGCGATGCTGTAGGCCTCCTCGCCGCTGGAGCAGCCCGGGATCCAGACCCGGATGTCCTCCTCGGGATCGCGGGTGCGCAGCAGGGGTTCCACCACCCGCTCCCGGAGGAGCTCGAACATCTCGGCGTCGCGGAAGAACCGGGTGACGTTGATGAGGAGGTCGCGGAACAGCGCCTCGCACTCGGTCTTGTCGGCCCGGACGCGGCCCAGATAGGCCCGGCCGGACTCGAGCCCGAGCACGTGCATGCGCCGCTCGACCCGCCGGACCAGGGTGGTCCGCTTGTAGCCGGAGAAGTCGTGGCCCACCGCCGCGCGGATGACCCGGCAGAGGTCGTCGATGTGGTCGGCGACGAGGCGGGCCTCGTCGTCGACGCCGTCGGTGCCGCGGCGGCGGAAGAAGCTCGTGAGGCAGTCCACGATCTCGCCCGGCGGCCGCACGAAGTCGACGAGGCTGGTCCCGACCGCCGAGAGCGGCATGCCGTCGTAGCGGGCGGTGTCGGGCTGCTGCACCACGCAGACGCCGCCGTGCTCCTTGATCGCCCGCAGGCCGGTCGTGCCGTCGGCCCCCGTGCCCGACAGGATCACGCAGGCGGCGTTGGCCTGCTGGTCGACCGCGAGCGACAGGAAGAAGTCGTCGATGGGCCGGCGCAGGCCCCGCGGCTGGACGAAATGGGTCAGTTCGAGGACGCCGTTCTGGATGACGAGGCCCCGCCCGGGCGGGATGATGTAGACCTTGTCGCCCGCGATCCGCTCCCCGCCCTCGCACTGCAGCACCTCCAGCTCGGTCTGCCGGTCGAGGAGCTGCGCCAGCATGCTCTCGTGGTTGGGGTCGAGGTGCTGGACGATGACGAAGGCCATGCCGGTCGGCGGCCGGGCGCGCGCCAGCATCTCTCGCAGGGCCTCGAGCCCCCCCGCCGAGGCACCGATTCCCACGACGGGCCCGGCGAAGGGCGGGGCGCTCACCGTCCCGGCGCCGTCCAGGACCTCCGAGGCCTCGCCTCCGGGGGCGTTAAGGAAATCCTGGTGCATCGAGATCCGCGAGCGTGAGCTTGGCCTGCGCGACCGTGGCGACCGTGTTGGCGATCGTCATCAGCGAGCCCTCGATGACGAGCCCGCTCTCCGCAAGCGTCGGGGTCAGCCGGGTCAAGGTCCGGCCGAGTTCCGTATCGTAGGCGGAAAGCAACTCGGGTTGCGAGCGGCTGACATCGAATTGGGATGCGAAAAGAAAGCGCACCTCGCCCGAGAGCGCCCTCAGTTTGGACATGTACAGCAGGTTGACGAAGGGCTTCCCGTCCTTGCGGAAATTCAGGATCGGCGTGCGCACCGTGTCCTGCCGGTCGTTCTCCAGGAAGGCGTGGATCTTGGCCCGCGCCTCCCGGTTGTCGGCGTCGCGCTGGAGGAGGCGGCAATTGCGCCCGACGACCTCCGCGCCCGTGTAGCCGGTGAGCTCGTGGAACCGCTCGTTCACCAGGAGCAGGACGTTGTCGTCGCCCGCCGCCGCCAGGGCCAGGGCGATGTGGGATTTCGCGAAGAAGGTCGTGAGTTCGGCCGGGATGGTCTGCGTGTCCACGGTAGGTTCCCTGTCGCCTCCGTTGGCGCGGTCCTGCTGGTCCGCTCCCGGGTCCGCCCGACCGACGGGCACCGTGCCGAGGACGCCCGCGAGGACGCCCGCGACGACGCCCTCATGGGCGCGCCGGCGCGGTATGGCAATGACGCGCGGGCCGGCGAACCCGTTCCGCGCGGGCCTGCGACGCCGTGTGCCCGGGGGCACCGCCGGCCCGGGCCGCCGGACCTCAGCCCTCGCCGCCGATGATGCCGCGGATGCGGGTGGCGAGCGCCTCCAGGGCGAAGGGCTTCGTCATCACCTGCATCCCGGGCCCGAGATGGCCGTGGTTGAGGGCGGCGTTCTCGGCGTAGCCGGTGATGAACAGGACCTTCAGGTCCGGGCGGTGCTGGCGGCCGGCATCGGCCATCTGGCGGCCGTTCATGCCGCCGGGCAGCCCGACATCGGTGATGAGCATGTCGATGCGCACGTCCGACTGGAGCACCTTCAGCCCCGAGGCGCCGTCCGCCGCCTCGATCGCCGCGTAGCCGAGATCCTCCAGCACCTCGGTCACCAGCATCCGCACGGTCGGCTCGTCGTCCACCACCAGGACCGTCTCGCCCTGCTCGGCGCGGGGCGCGTGGGCGAGGTCCGGCAGGCTCACCTCGGCCTCCGCCTCGCCGAGATGGCGGGGCAGGTAGAGGCAGACCATCGTGCCCTGGCCGACCTCCGAGTAGATCCGGACCTGCCCGCCCGACTGCTTGGCGAAGCCGTAGATCATCGACAGGCCGAGGCCGGTGCCCTCGCCGATCGGCTTGGTGGTGAAGAACGGGTCGAAGGCCTTGGCGACCACGTCGGGGGTCATGCCGGTGCCGTTGTCCGAGACGCAGAGCGTCACGTACTGCCCCGGCTCCAGCTCGCGTTCCTGGGCGGCCCGGTGGTCGAGCCAGCGGTTGGCGGTCTCGATGACGATGCGCCCGCCCGCCGGCATCGCGTCCCGGGCGTTGATGCACAGGTTGAGCAGCGCGTTCTCGAGCTGGCTCGGGTCGACCAGCGTCGGCCACAGGCCGCCGGCCCCGACCGACTCGATCGCCACCGACGGGCCGACCGTGCGGCGGACGAGCTCCATCATGCCCTCGACCAGGCGGTTCGCGTCCGTCGGCTTCGGGTCGAGGGTCTGGCGGCGCGAGAAGGCCAGCAGGCGGTGGGTCAGGGCGGCGGCGCGCTTGGCCGCGCCCTGCGCCGCGCCGATGTAGCGGTCGAGGTCGCCGACCCGCCCCTGCAGCATCCGGGTCTGCATCAGCTCCAGCGAGCCGACGATGCCGGCCAGCATGTTGTTGAAGTCGTGGGCGAGCCCGCCGGTGAGCTGGCCGACCGCCTCCATCTTCTGCGACTGGCGCAGGGCCTCCTCGGCGCGCATCAGCTCGGCCGTCCGCTCGGCGACCCGCTGCTCCAGGGTCTCGTTGAGGCTGCGCAGCGCCGCGGCGACGCGGTCCCGCTCGGCCTCGACGGCGCGGCGCTCGTCCACGTCGATCAGGACCCCGGGGAAGCTCAGGGGCGTGCCGTCGGGCGCGTGGTCGACGCGGCCGTTGGCCTCCAGCCAGTAATAGCGCCCGTCGGCGCGGCGCACCCGGTACTGGTGCGCGTAGGCGCCGCCCCGGGCGACGGCCGCGTTGATGGCGGCCGCCAGCCCGGCCTGGTCGTCCGGGTGCACGGTCGCGACGATCCGGGCGAGCGGGATGCCGTCCCGGCCGAGCGCCGGGTCGAGGCCGAAGCTGCGGGCGAAGCCCTCGTCGACCGTGAACCGGTCGCTCGGCAGGTCCCAGTGCCACGTGCCGATGATGGCGCCCGCCGCGAGGGCGAGCTGCACGCGCTCGATGTTGGTCCGGGCGAGCGCCTCGCTGGCGCGCAGGGCGTCCTCCGCCTGCCGGCGCGCCGTGATGTCCCGGAACAGCACCGAGACCTGGCGCCGGCTCGCCGGCCCGATCCGGGCGGCCGAGACGTCGATGAAGCGGTCGGCCTGGGCGAAGAAGCGCTCGAACCGGATCGGGAGTCCGGAGCGCAGCACGCCGCCGTAGAGTTCGAGCCAGGCCTCCGCGTCCTCGGCCGACACGAGGTCGCGCAGCGTCCGCCCGACGATGCCGGCGATGCCGGTGTGGCGCTCGTAGCCGGGATTGGCCTCGACGTGGACGTAGTCGCTCAGCGGGCCGTGCGGGCCGTCGAAGAACTCGATGATGCAGAAGCCGTCGTCGATGGCCTCGAACAAGGTTCGGTAGCGCTCCTCGCCGGCGCGCAGGGCGTCGCGGGCCTCCCGCTGCTCGGTGATGTCGCGCGCCACTCCGGAGAACCGCACCGGCCGTCCCGCGGCGTCGCGCTCGATCTCCCCCTGCCGGGCGATCCAGCGGATCTCCCCGGTATCCGGCCGCCGGATCCGGTAGGCGACGTCCCGCGGGGCGTCGCCGCGGCGCCGGCTCGCCGCCGTCGAGATGAGCGCCTGGTCCTCCGGCAGGATCAGCGCCTCGACCAGCTCGGCCGGGTAGGTGTCGCGCTCCGGCAGGCCGTAGAGCCGGCAGAATTGCGGGGTCGGGTGCAGGAGCCCGTCGTCGACCCCGACGGTGAACAGGCCGATCCCGCCCGCCTCCTGCGCCCGCAGCAGGCGCGCCTCGGCCTCCCGGAGGGCCCGGCCGGTCCCGTCCGAGTCCGCGGGGGGCTGCGGGAGCGGCCGGGCGTCCTCCCGCGCGGCGGCCGCCCGCGCCCGGAGTCCGGCGGCTTCCTCTTCCAGCGCGCGGGCGCGCCGCAGGAGCGCCTCGGTCCCCGTCTCGTCCACGCTCAGCGTCCGTGCGTCGCGACCGCGTCCCCCGCCGGCCGCGCGGGGCGGTCGGGGCGGATCGCCGGGGCTGGGAGGGCGGGTGATACGGGCACGGGGCTGGCGCTGCGACAGAGTGGCGGGTCGTGGACGCCTTCTGCCGGAAACGGACCTCGGACGCCACGGCAACCGACCACAACGCGCGGAAACCGCTGAGGCTGCCTCGGAGGCCCCGGCGGCCCCGAGACCGGCGGGCGTGCGTCCCGGTGATGGGGCCGCCGGCTACGGCTCGGCGAGGCGGCAGGTGGCGCTGCTCGCGCGGGGCCAGCCGTAGTAGATCGTCTCGGCCTGCACGTCGGCGAGGCCCACGACCTCCGGCACCGAGGCCCGCTGCGTGTCGAGCACCGCCCCGCCGGCTCCGGTGAAGGTGCACAGGACGGTCACGTTCGTCGCGAGGTCCGGGCCGGTGTTGCGCAGGTTGACCAGCGCCCGCTGCGGCTCGTGCGAGTCCGGCGGCGTGTGCAGCCGGGTCTCCCGCAGGACCAGGGCGGCGTCGGCCCGCGCCGGCGGGGCGAAGGCGACGATCAGGCCGGCAGCCAGGAAGGCGGCGGCCCGCCGCGACGACTGCATCCTGCGCATGGTCGGTCCATCCTATCGTCGTGCCGGGTCACGGTGCCGGGTCACGGACCCGGCACCCGCCTCGATCCAACTTGTAACCCCGGATCCCGGTTCGCCGTCAGCCGCCGCGCGCCGAACGCAACGCCGCGCCTGAGACAGGCTGAACCGGCCTCAGTTGCGCAGCGGCTTGGCGTCGATCTGCATCCGGTAGATCGTCGTCGGGAACTTGACCGCCGAGGCCACGCCGCCGCTCATCGCCGGCGTGCGGTTCATCTGCGCCGCCGGGATCCACAGGCCGCCCTGCTCGTCGATCCACATCGCGTCGACCCAGACGAGCCGGGGGTCCTGCACCAGCGTGCTCATCGTCCCGTCCGGCGCGATCTTGAGGATCCGCAGGCCGTCCGTGTCGCTCGCGTAGATGGTGCCCGCCGCGTCGATGGCGGTGCCGCCGGTCGCCACCGTGGCGGCGTGGAGCTTCACGTGCTCGGCGCGCTCGGCGTCGCTCACGGCGGCGTCGTCGAGGTACCGGGTCTCGATGCTGTAGAGCGGCCCGGTGCACGCCTGGTAGTAGAAGGTCTTCCCGTCCGGCGAGACTTCCAGTTGGTCCGCGTGGATGAACAGCAGCTTGTCCTTGTCGTCCCGGAGCACCCGGCCCTGACCGGTCAGCGGGCGCTGCGCGATGGTCGACCAGTGGCCGTCGAGCACCCGCCGCAGGCCGCCGGTCTCGCGGTCGAGGACGATCAGACCGGGCTGGCCGGCATCCGTCAGGTAGATGTGGCCGCCGTTGAAGCGGAAATCGTCGATGAAGCTCTTCTCGGTGGTCGCCGCCTGGAGCGGGTAGACCTTACGAACGGTGTTCGTGGCGAGGTCGATCTGCACGAGCTTCGGGCCGCCCGGCAGCGGCGCCGCGCCCATGCCGGGCGCGCCCTTGTCGACCACCCAGAGGTCCCCGTCCGGGCCGATCCGGATGGCGTTGACCGCCACGAAGGCCTTGGCCGGGTCGTCGCCCGTCTTCCAGGCGTTCCAGGCCGCGTCGGGGAACGGCACCGCCTTGCCGTCCCGCCACTCGCCGAGTTCGATCCCCGAATCCTTGCTCTGCCGCTGGAACGGCGAGAACAGCCGGCCGTCCGAGGACCGGGTGATGCCGTTGAAGACGAGGTCGTTGGATTCCACCATCGGCTTCAGGGCGTCGGATCCGGCCGGCGCCTCGGCGGCGCGGCCGGGCGTGCCCAGGCCGGCGGCCAGCAGGAGGGCGAGGAGCGTGGCGCGCATGGTGGGATCCCGGTCCGGCGGTGAAGCGTCTCGCCCGGTAAGCCCGCGGGACGCGCGGTGTTCCGGGCCGACCCCATCGGCCGCAGCCGAACCGCCGGCGCGCGGGCCGCGCCGGGGACACCTGCGACGCTTCGCCGGGGCTGGATCCCGCCGATTTGAGAACATATAGTGAACACACGGTGAGCGCCGCGCGGGGCGGCCGAGGAGGAGCGAGGGATGGCCAAGTACCGGTTCCACTGCACCAACGGCCTCGAATGCGTGTTCGACGCCCGCGGCACCGAGGTCCGCGCGACGGCACGCCTCGTCGATCGGGCCCGGAAGGTCGCCTCCGACGTGCGGCAGTCGCTGGCCAACCGCACCGACTGGGCCGAGTGGCGGGTGAGCGTGCACGACCTCTCGGGCCGGCGGGTCCTGGTGCAGCCCTTCGTGCAGCCCTTCGAGAAGGCGTCGGGTCGCGCCAGGGCGGCCTGAATGGCGGCGCCGATCAAGACGGCCCGCCCGGGACCGGTCCCGGGCGCGGAGGCGACCGCCGCGGAGGCGGATCGGACGATCCGCCCTCTGAGCCTGTCGGAGCTCATCGGTCAGCGTGCGGCGCGTGCGAACATGCAGGTGTTCATCGAGGCTGCGAAGAAGACCGGTCAGGCGCTCGACCACGTGCTGTTCGTCGGTCCGCCGGGGCTGGGCAAGACGACGCTGGCCCAGATCGTGGCGCGCGAGCTGGGCGTGAACTTCCGCTCGACCTCCGGGCCGGTGATCGAAGGCCGGCGACCTGGCCGCGCAGCTCACCAACCTGGAGGAGCGCGACGTCCTGTTCATCGACGAGATCCACCGGCTCAACCCGGCGGTCGAGGAGATCCTCTACCCGGCCATGGAGGATT
>NZ_BBUX01000073.1:0-29155 GCF_000974725.1 Methylobacterium sp. ME121 | reverse complement strand
CTGTTATGAACCTGCGGCGAGTTGAGCGGCCTTTTTGAGCATGAAGGCAGACGAAGGCGACGAGGTGCAGGTCTGCCAGGGTGCTTGCATAGCGTTCGTAATCTTTGACGAGCCTGCGGAAGCGTGTGGAGCAGGGAAAGGAGCGTTCGACGACCCAACGGCGTGGGAGCAGCACGAAGCCCCGCTTGGCCTCGGGCAGCTTCACGACCTCCAGTTCGATGCCGTGCGCACGGGCGGCCACGGCCGGCTTCTCGCCGGTGTAGCCCTGATCGACGAAGGCGATCTCGACGCTCGCGCCGGTGGCCGCCTGCACGGTCTTGGCCAGCCGGGCGACCTGAGCGCGATCATCGGCATCAGCGGGTGTGACATGCAGCGCCAGGAGGTGGCCGAGGGTATCCACCGCCATGTGCAGCTTCGAACCCTTCTTGCGCTTGGCTCCGTCGTAGCCGGCCCGCTCGCCGCTCTCGGGTGAGGAGCGCAAGGTCCGGCTGTCGAGCACGGCCGCGCTCGGCTCCGGCGCCCGACCGGCCGCCATGCGCAGCACCGCACGCAGATCCTCGGCCAGTTGCTCGAAACAGCCGGCCGCCAGCCAGCGCTGGGCCTGCTGATACACGGCAAACCAGGGCGGCAGGTCGTGGGGCATCAGCCGCCACGGGCAGCCGCTCCTGACCACGTAGCGCAACCCGTTGAACACCTCGCGCAACGCATGCTCACGCTGACCGGCATCCTCACGCAGCAGCGTCAGGTAGGGCGCGACCAGCGCCCACTCCTCATCGGACACGTCGGACGGATACGACTTGCGGGTCGGGCTCATCCCCGCTCATCTGAGCATCAGCCCGACGCAGGTCCATAACAGCCTCTAGGGGAAGCGGCCTAGGTAGTTCTGCGTGTCGGTGCCCGTTTGGAGATTGCTGGGTCCGGGGCTAGCCTCATGGCTCGACGCGCGGAGTGGTGCCCGCGCCTAACCCACAGCGACGGAAGATGGCGCCCCGAACCCATGTCTCCCCGAAAGCCATTCCCGCCGCGGGTGCAGGCAGCCTGCAGGGCGAGGCCGTGGCTGTGCGGGGTCCCATCGTCCCCGCGTTCCTGCTAGCCACGCGAGATGGTAGCAAGCCGCGCAACGCCAAGCACAGCCTTTTGCCGCGCGACGTGATGGAGATGCTTGAGCACATCCGGATCCTCCATCCCAAGGGCTCGGACGGATACATCGTCCTCTCCTCGAAGTGGCATGGCACCTACCGCCAATTCCCCCTGATCCGCGCGCGCGGCGATATCCCGTGTGACATCCTGAGGGACGCGCAGTTCGTCAGCATGAATAGGTTCTCCTGGAGCCGGAAGGGGGATGCCCTGTGCTCCGTCGGGCACGCCTGGTTGGAGTTCGACCCCTACGCCGAGGACAAGAACGGCAACCCCCTTCCTTACCGCGAAATGCCCTTGAAGGACCTGCAGGTCCTGCTCACAGCAGCGATCACCGCTGCCGGCGTCCCGGCTCCGAGCTACTGGACGCGGAGCGGCCGCGGGCTCCACGCGGCCTGGGCCTGCGAAGCCCTGCCGGGCGAGGCCGCCGGCAAGGTGCAGAGGGTCATGGACGCGCTCTACGGCCCGACCCTGACCGATGACGGCAGCGTCCCGGCGAGGCGGTACGACGACCCCGACCGCGACGCCCAGGAGAACCGACTCGTCGGGATGTGGATGGCGTTCCGCGACGCCGGCCTGGACCGCGGCACGCAGGATTCCAGCCGCGTGCTCCGGATCTGGGGTAGCTACAACCAGGCATCCGACTCGTACTGCGAACGGCTCTGGCCGGACTGCATCGATGACATCAAGAGGTGCCGCTTCGACGACCTCGCCGACTCGGTGCTCCCGATCACGAGCACAGAGCTGCGCAGGCGACTCGCCGAAAGGGCCCCGTGGAAGGCCCAGAACCCTCGGAGCAGGCCGCAGCGGAACGTCGGCCGCGCCCGGCAGTACGCCGGTACCGCCGGGGTGAGGGATCGGATGCTCGCCGACCTGATGCGCCTCCACGGGCACCGCGGCGGCATCGCGAAGGGGCATCGCCATTGCTGGCTGTTCCTCGTCGCGAACTGCCACGCGCATATCCATGGCGGCAACCCCGAGACCTGGGCGGCGCTGTACGCCCACATGGCTGGGCTGACGGTCCCTGACGCCTTGGACTGCCTCCAGAGCCTCGGCCGGAGGATGCGGCGGCACGAGGCCGGCGAGACGTCCGAGTACAAGGACGAAGTCTGGAACGTGTTGTTCCACCACTCCGGCGCCAAGATGGCCGATCTGCTCGGCGTCACCCAGGAGGAGGCGGATGCCGCGGGCCTGAACTTGGTCCGCCCTGGCAAGGCAAGGTCTATCCCGCCGAGGGAGCGGCAGGCAGCGAAGAGGATCCGGGACGGTGCCGTCCCCCGCGCCGACCGGGCCGACGCCAAGTTCCAGGCGGGCCGTCAGGGTCTGGCCATCCGGTCCGAGTGCGGGACGGCGGACGCGGCAATCGAGGCCATCCGGGTTGCCACGGGACGTGGCCGGACGTGGGCCATCGAGGCCATGAAGCTAGCGGCGGCTGCCCCGGCCGAGCCCCTCGCCGAACCGGTCGCCATGGAGCCCGTCGCGGTCGAGCCGGTCGAGACCGTCATCGAGCCGTCCGATGTCCGCGAATCCGAGGACCTGGGGGTTCGGTTTCCGTCACGCTTTATCGGGGGCTCCGCCCCGGGCCCTGCCCCCCTCGCGACGGCCGAGGTCGACGTTGGCCCCGCCCCCTACCCCGAGCCCAAGGTTCGGCGCATCTCGGACATCTCGGTCATGATCGAGGTCGCCCCCGACGTCGGCTACGTCGTCATCGACGACCCCAAGGACCGGTTCCACGGCCGGGTCGTCCTCAGCTTGACCGGTGAGTGGACGAGCCTCCCGGAGCACCTGGAGCCGCTCGCCGTTCCTCCGCCCCGCAAAGTCCGGCAGCCCCGCCCCGTCCGGGCCTTCACCCGGCGTCGCCCCATCGCCGATGCGCCCCGCTCCTCGGCTGCGCGGCGCCCTATGACCCCTCAGGAAATCGCCGCCTCCGCCGAGGATTACCGCCGGGCGTCCGGTCGCTGAACGCCCTTGTGGCGGGCATGGTGGTCCGCTAGAATCCCTTCACCTGCCGTCGCTGGTTGGGACGTGCACCACACGTGTGAGGCCCCTGCGGACTACCGCGGGGGCTTCCGTGTTTCTGGACCCCGCCTTCCGTCCGTCCTTTGATCCTTGCATCCCGGCATCCGATGCTGCGCGCGTTGCAACGCCGCCGGATCCCGCTATGGCCAAGCCCCGGAAGAAGTCCCGCACCCCCATCGCACAGGCCATCTACGAGGCACGCCTGGAGCGCGGCCGCGAGCGCAACAGGCGGTGGCGCGAGGCCCGCGCAGACCGGCTCGCAACCTTGGAAGCCGAGGCCGACGTCGCCGCGGTGGACGCCGCCGTGGTCGCGACGCTCGTCCGGCTGCACATCGAAGCCCGCGAGGCCACCGGCCGCCGGGATCCGGCCCTACCCCTCGTCGACGTCGTCCGCCGGGCCCGGGAGCGGCTTCAGGAGGCCGGCATGGATCCCGCCTCGGCCCGCGAGGCCGTCCGCGAGCGGCTGCGTCTCGGCGCCCCTCCGGATCCCGCCGCGGCCGTCGCCGAGGCCGCCTGAGTTGTCCCGGCCTTGTTCCCTCCGGGGGCCAGCGTAGACTCCCGCGGCGGCCGTCGAGGACCTCCTCCAGCCCCGCCATCTCCCGGAGCCGCCCCGTGTCCCTGTCCGTCCGGTTCGACGTCGCCAAGGCCGTCCGCGAGGCCCAGCAGGCGTTCGAGTCGTTCGGGCTCGACCGCTTCCCCCGCGCCGTCCAATACGCCCTGACGGGGACCGTCATCGACGGCGCGAACCGGTGGCGCCGGTCCGTGGACACGACCTTCGACCATCCCAACCGGGCAACCCGGGACGCCGTCCGGTACGTCGTCGACAAGGACCTGCTGAACAAGGTCACGACCGTCGGCGAGGCCTCGGCCGCCGTGTTCGTCCTGCCGCTGCAGTCGACATGGCTGAAGTACGCCTTCGGGGACAGCAACCAGACCCGTCTCCCCGGCGACGTCGGCGTGGAGGCTTACTTCGCCGACCAGACGCTGCTGAAGATCCCGAACCCGGGGGCCATCAGCTACACCGGCCTCGGCCGCCCCGGCGCCGGCGACAAGGTCCCCGGGCGGGACGCCAAGAACATCGCCCGCATGGCCGCCCGGGGCTACCAGCGCAACATCGGCACCCCCGGCATGACCGCCGGCTCGGCCCGGTGGGGGGTGTTCGAGGTCAGGCCGGGGGACAAGGCCCTTAGCGGCTACACGTGGCAGCCGGGCATCTGGGCTCGCCCGCCCCGGGTCGTGGCCAGCGTCGGCCGCAAGCGAACGGCCCGGGCGATCAAGGCCGGCCGCATGTCCGCCCCGACGACGGAGTTCACCCGGCGCGACGGCACCGAGGTCAGCGTCCCGAAGGTCGTGAACAACGACGTGCCGCGGCTCCTCCTCCTCAGCACCCCGAAGGCCGAGATGAAGCCGATCGCCACGCCGAGCTGGCAGCGGGCGATGCAGGAGGCCGCCGAGACGATGCCGGACCGGCTCGCCCAAGAATTCACGGACCGCCTGGAGCACATGGCCCGCAAGGGACGGTAGGGGCCCCGATTGAGGCCCCTCGTCCAGGTATTTCTGAGAAAGCCTGGACGGTACCCGAAGCATCGCCGACGTCGCTGGCATGTACATGTCCGGGGTGCACACATGTACATGTGGCATTCCGGCAACTCCGCATGCTGTTCCGACACGCCTGTAGACATCGGATGCGGACCTCTCCTAGGAGCCGTCACGTCAACTCTGAAATCGAACCGCCCGAGAGCGCTGTTCCAGGCGTGCGCGCCTGTTAGCTTCTTGGCTCGCAGCGGACGACGAGGATTCGCGGCGAACAGGATCCCGGCCCGGACATGGATCAAGCCGCCGTACTCGCACGCATCATCAGCTTCGTCTCGGCGGTTGGCTCCGTCCGTGCCTTCGCGCGCAAGGCCGGTCTGAGCGAGGTCCACGTCCGGGACGTCCTGCAGGGACGTCGTACGCCGGGCCCGAGGCTGCTGGCCTCGGTCGGGGTTGAGCGCCGGGTCACCTATGTCGTGGTCGGCGGCGATGCGTAGCTCCGCCCTCCCGCGCGACGAGTTCCTGGACCGGCTGACGACCGCCGAGCTCGTGGCGCGCCTGGAGGCGTGGAAGGCCGACCGCGACACCGTCCGGTACGCCGCATCTGCCGCGTGGGCCCGTGCCGTCGAGGACCGCATCGCCGCGATCGAGGACAGACTCGCCGCCCGGCACGAGGCCCTCGGCATCGTCCCCAAGCCTGAGCCCGCCGGAGCCTGCGCGTGGTGAGCCCGCCCGGCCTCGCCCTCCTGCTCATCGTGACCCTGCCGTGAGCGACCCTCCTATTCGCCTCGGTCGCCTTGGCCCTGTTCGCCACCCATAGCCGGGAGAGCCGCCCGTGACCGTGCCCGAGGTCATCGCTGTCTGGACCGTCGCGTCCGTCCCGATCGGCGTCGCCATTGGCAAGGCGATCGCCTGGAGCAAGCGCAGCGATGGCTGAGCTCGCCCTCGACTTCGTCATCTGGGGCGCCGCCCTGGTGCTCGTCCTCGCCGTCGTCCTCGTGGGCGCGCTGGCCGCCGCAGAGCGTCCCCGGCCCCGTCGGGACGGCATCGCCGACATCCTCCGTGAAACCGCCAAGAGAAGGAAGCGCTGACCATGCCGATCTTCGACGAGAGCCTCGCCGAGAGCCGCTGGCGCCAGGAGCTGGCCGAGATGGAGGAGACCGTCCGGAAGGTGAGGGACGAGCCGCCTGCCGGCATCCCCGCGGCGCTCCTCGCCTTGGACCTCGCCACCTTCGTCAAGCGCAGGGACCAGCTCCGCCGGAAGCTTGGCCTGCCGCCGGCGGAGACGGACCGGCAGCCGAAGCGGAAGCGGGCGCGCTAGGGGCCTCAATCGGGGCCCCTCCCTCAGGAGCGATCCATGACACGTGCACAGGAGCGCCTTGCCGCCCGGCAGGCAGCCACGGCGAGGCAGGAGCTCGACGGCTACGAGCGGGACCTCGCCGCGTGGCAGCCCGAGCCGCCCGAGGGGATCCTGCCGTGGGCGCACCAGGCCTACCGGCACGGCCTGCTCGCGGCACGGGATGACCTGCGGCGTGAGCTCGGACTGGCCCCGGCTGCCACCGCCATCACCACCGCCACCCACGAAGCACGAGGCTGAGATGCACCCCGCTCGCACGATCCCCTATGCCGACCTCGTCGCGGGCCTGGAGGCTGCGCGCGGTCGCGGCCTCGTCAGCCGCAAGGAGTGCCCCGAGACCGGGCTGCACATCTACTGCTACACCCAGCGGTGCGTGTACGACGACGCCTGGGACGCGTTCTCGCTGGTGGCCCGCGGCCTCATCGTCGACCCGGCGGAGCAAGCCGTCGTGGCCACCCCGTTCCCGAATTTCTTCAACCTCGGCGAGCGCCGGGGCGTGGCGCCGGACCTACCCTTCGAGGCCTTCGACAAGCTCGACGGCAGCCTGATCATCGCCTTCCACCACGCCGGCCGGTGGCGCACGGCGACCAAGGGCGCCTTCGTCTCGACCCAGGCGGCATGGGCGCAGGCCTGGCTCGATGCCCGGGACACCTCGGCCCTGGTGCCCGGCACCACCTACCTGTTCGAGGCGCTCTACCCGGAGAACGTGATCGTCGTCCGCTACGTCACCTCCGGGCTGGTCTTCCTGGGCGCCTACGATGACACCGGACGTGAGCTCGACAGGTCCGAGATGCTGCAGGTCGGCGACGCCACCGGGTTCTTCGTAGCGTGGAGGCACCCGTTCCAGTCGATCGCGGAGCTCGTCCGCATCGCCGGCGACATGCCCCGCACCATGGAGGGGTTCGTCGTCCGGTTCAGCGACGGCACGCGGCTGAAGATCAAGGGGTCCGAGTACAAGCGGATCCACGCGTTGATCTCGCGCTGCACGCCGCTCGCCGTGTGGGACGTGCTCAACGCCGGTCTGCCGCTCGACGACAAGCGCCGCGACCTGCCCGAGGAGTTCTGGGGGGACTTCGACGCGATCGTCAGAATCCTCGATGGCCGTGCCATGGCGCTGGCCGCCAAGATCCAGGCCGCCGCCAAGGCTGTCGAGCACCTGTCTGACCGCGAGCTCGGCCTGACGCTCGCGGCTCAGCCCGAGGACGTGCGGCCGTTCCTATTCGCCTACCGCAAGGCCGGAGGGGTGCTGAAGGGCAAGGTCTACACGGCGATGCTGCGGGCCATCAGGCCGAGCGGGAACGTCCTCGACGGCTACGTGCCGTCCTACGCCATGGGCCGCATGCTGGATGATGAGGCCTGACCATGGGCATGGTCGAGGGACTGATGACCCTGGAGCGGGCCATCCCCATCGCCGAGTCTGGCGGTCGCATCCACCGCCACGGCTGGATGCAGTCTGGACCGACCCGACCAGGGTCATCCCCGTGGGCAGCGCGCCGGGCAGCGTGGACCCGGGCGGCTATCCCTACTGGACGTCGGAGACCGTCCTCTCGCGCTCGCGTCAACTCTCGATGCGCTCGCCCGTGGACGTGACGGCCAACCGGATCCCGGCGGGCACGTGCGCGGTGCGCCGGCTCGCGACCCCGATCTCGATCCCGCTGGCCTGGACCGGTTCGGGGATCGTGCTGCTGCCCTCGCCGACCTCGGCCGCCTCGCCGCCGGCCACGACGTTCGAGATCCACGTCGACGGAGCCACCGTCGCCCCGGCCGCGATCCCCGCAGGCGGAGGGAGCATGCCGCTGACAGGGGCCGGGGCCCTTCTCGTGTCGCCGGGGTCGCTGATCGAGTTCGTCAACACGGGCGCTGCGCTATTCGGGGCCACGGTCGCTGTCGGGATCGCGGGCACCCACGTCTAGGCCATCGTTCCGGAGGCGAGTGAAATTCACGCCGACGAGTTGTCCTACCGTTACCTGCCTATTGTGTAACGAGGGAGTGCCTGACCGGAAATCGCGTTGCAACGCACGTCCACCCCCCGTTGCAACGCAGCTTATCCACAGACGAGTAACGCTCGCCCATGCTTCCGCGACCGGGGCTTTCCTGATTCAATACGGGACACCCCGCCTGGAACGCTCCTGAACCCCTAGTAACGCGCTTCTTGTACCTAGCCATTTCGGAAAACGTCGATTTCCCGAGTCGCGAGAGTCGCTTATCGGGCTGAATACAAAATTACAGAAAGGCTATTTAAGGCCGACGTCGGCCCGACGTCGGGCGCACGTCGGCCCGCGGCCCGGCCAGGGATCCCTTAACCGTGGCCAGCGGACCCCCGTTGACCCGGGACTCCCACTCGATTCTCCTGGGCTCACGGAACAAGGGAAGACGGCCATGAGCATGGGGACGGCAGCGGCGATCGAGGTCACAGGGACGATGGCCAGGGTCGGAAGCTCGATCGGCCTCGGCATCGCCATCGCCAAGGCCGAGCACCGGATCCGCCGCGAGCAGGCCGTCGACTCGGTCACGGAGCTGGCGATCCGCCTCCAGGAGGCCCGGCAGGCGCAGCGCGGCGCGCTCCGGCGTGCGGCCCAGGCCGAGGCCCGCCTTGGGGCCGCCCAGGCGGAGATCGCGGCGCTGCGGCAGGCACTGGCGCAGGAGAGGCACATGACGGCGGCGCTCCGGGAAGCCCTGGGCATCTGAGCCGCCGGGGACCGCCAAAAGAGAAGGGGCCCGCCGGGATGACCGGCGGGCCCCTTCTTCGTTCCTGGGGATGGCTCAGCGGAAGGCGGGGCGCGCCCCACCGAGGTCGTGGCGCTCGTCCCATGTCGGCTCCGCGATCGGGCGCGGCCCGCGCTTCGCCATCGCGGCCACCTCGGCCTCCATCGTCTTGAACGAGGTCCGGGCCTTCGCGGCCATCACGGCGATCTCGACCGTCCTGCGCGCCTCTGCCGCCGACTGTTGCTCGACGAATCGGACGTAGGACGGCAGCAGGGGCGAGCCCTCGGCGACGGTCTTGGCGGCGACGTGGCGCGTCAGATCCGGCACCGCGACCTTGCAGACTTTGGCGAGCTCGGCCCGGTTGAGGCTGCGCAGCCAGTCGGCGACGGGCTCCGAGATGTGGGGCACATGCTCTGCGAACGCGGCCTCCCCGCCATCCTTGAGCGCCTGCGCGGCGTGCTGGACGAACAGCCCGAACCCGGGGGTTTCGAAGTTGAAACCCGGGTCGGTGGCGTCGTCCTCGGCGACGGCGTCGTCGGCCACGCGGCGGGGCGTCAGCGCCGGGTTCGGGAAGACGCTCCTGAGCAGCGCGCCGGGGACCTGCAGGCCGTAGCCGACGGCGGTGCCCAGGCCGCCCATGATGCGGGCCAAGATGGAGGCGAGGCGGGCGAAGAAGGACATGTGAACCCCTGTGCGTAGGGGGCGCGGTCACTGGCGCCGGCCCCTCATCCGGAGCAGAGCACTCCGCCATGAGAGCCACAAAGCGCGCAGGCGCGCACTAGCCACCGAGGGCCGCGATTTCCGCCCGGGTGGCCCGGCGCATGAAAGCCTGCCGGCGCGTGCATCTCTCTGCGAAATAATAGGAATTCCCGGCCGGGTGGACCCCGTCTTGGAACCCGTGGTGGCCGACGAATCGGGTGAGATGCAGCGGCAGGGCCTCCAAGTCGGCGCGGTGGTGGTGCTCGCGCTCGGCGGCCCTGTCCTCGGCGCCGGCCGGGTCGATGATGTCCCACGCCTGGGCACGCGTGATGGCATTCAGGCCGTCCGGGGTGACCAGGTACGTATCGTCATCCCATGGCGTCTGGCGCGCGGTCGTCACGACCGCGCCGACGGGCAGGTCGTGCGCGGATTTCCACGTCGTCTGCGCCTCGTCGATGTAGTGCGGCCGCTTGGGATAGCTCTGGAATCCGGCGACCAGCCGGTCCTCCAGGCGCGTGCGCGTCCCGCTCCACACGAGGACCGGCCGGAACACGGCCCCGGCCCTCATCACTACCGTCACCGTCCCGGACGCCGGGGGCGAGTCCTGGGCAGGACTCAGCCTCGATTCACCATGGGGCGCGTTCGTTATCGTAGAACCCTTTCTAACCGCAAAATTTGCGATTACATCTCGTACCACTGAGGCCAATCGTGGACTCAAAGGGACCGGGAGGCAAGGGGATGGGCGCGCCGATGTACATAAGGGATGGGGAGTACCGGGCGCCGCCTGCGCTGCTGCGCCAGCTCCTGGATGTGGGTGAGACCAGGGCGTCGATCGCGCGGATGCACGGCGTCGAGGAGCACCGCGTCGCCTACCGTTGCCGGCGGCTCGGCATCGGGAAGCCCAATGGGCGCGCGCCGAACGCCCAGGCGCTCGCTATGGCCCTGGCGCACACCGACATCCCGATCGCCCGGATCGCCGCGGCCTACGGCTGCAAGCCCAGCACGATCGCCAAGGCCGCCGCCCGGCACGGCCTGCCCACGGACGAGCGGGGCCGCGAGGCGCTGCGGGAGTCCCGGTCGTGAGCCGGCGCCCCCTGACGGACGAGGACGTCCGCATCGTGCTCTCAGCCGCCGTCCGGATTGCGGGCGGACAGAGGGTCTGGTCGCGGCTGCACGAGATCAACCAGAGCTACGTCGGCAAAGTCCTCGCGGGGAAGCGGGATCCGGGAGAGCGCGTCCTGGCCGCCCTCGGCCTCGCCGAGCTGCCGCGGCGATACGGCCCCGTCGATGCGCCCGCGAAGCCGGGGGCGGTCCGATGATTCCCGATCTCCGCTCCGCCCTGAGGGAGGGCATCGCCGCCGCGGCGGGCGAGCCCATCGACCGGCTGCTGACGGCCGGCACGCTCACGCCGGCCGGGGTCGCGCTGTTCGGCACCGACAGCCCGCAGCTGATGGCCGTCGTCTGGGTCGGGACGTGGGGCTGGGCGTACGTCGCGCTGGGCGCCCTCGCCTGGCTCGCCGGCGTCCGCACCGGCATCCGGTGGGGGGAGTAGCCATGCCGCAGGAATCCCTGATCCCCGCGCTGGACGACCTGCTCGTCGTCGAGCGCGTCGCCCCCGGTGAGGACGCCCTGGTCAAGGCCTTGCTCCGCCTGGCGCTGCCCTGGGTGCCGCCGGAGGTGCCTCTCCCCGTCGTCCTCGTGACGGCCATCGAACACGACGCCATCGGAGGCCTCACCGCCGAAGTCCTGCTGTTCGACGGCGGCCGCGCTGGCCTCTGGTTCCCGCCGCCGCTCGCGCCGGGTGCCCCCCAGCGCGTGCGGTTGCTTGACGGAGAGCGCCAAGTCCCGATCGGCTACGACCGGGCTCGCAGGGTCTGGCGGCGCTACCCCGATCTCGCCCTGCTGACCGGCGACGCCCGCGAGGCCCTCGCTCGGCTCGACGTCGATGACGCCGAGTATCTGCACAAGGCGGAGAAACGGCGCGAGGCCGCCCGCCGCGCCGCAGAGACCAGGCGGCGCAACCGCCTGGCCAGAGAAGCGGCGGAGGGCGGCGCTGGCGGCAGGGGTGGCGCCTGAGCGACATGGTGAACAAAAACGTTCACCTACCCATTGCCTCCGTTTCAGTGAACCATTATGTTCACTGAGAGAGCAGAACGCTTCTCGCGGAGGCCAAGATGACCCAGCCCACCACCACCCCCACGATCCCTCAGACCTCGATCGAGATCCCCCTCGACGCCCTCGTGGCGATCGTCGAGGCCAAGAACGCCGAGCTCGTCGAGCTGCCCGTGACCGGCGAGGTCCTCCCCTTCCCCACCGTCCTCTGACCACCGCCGGGGGTTCGCCCCGGCCCTTCCACCAGCCGCCCTCGCGCAAGGGCGGCTCGTCGAGGGGCCTACCCACCCGCCCGACCTCGCGGGCACGATCTCGGAGAACGCCACGTGGCCATTCAGATCACCAAGTCCGGCACCGACCTGTTGGTGCAGACGCCGCACATGAACACGAATTTCAACAAGCGCCTCAGAGACATGGGCGGCCGCTGGGAGTCCCCGGCCTGGCGCGTCGACGCCCGCAACGAGGCCTTGGTCCGGGCCGCACTCAAGCGGTCCTACGGCGGCGACGGCGAGGGCGAGCCGGACACCGTTTCCCTGCAGTGCCACATCGAGAAGGACAGCTGGCAGGGACCCGTCGAGGTCGCCGGCCGGGTCATTGCCCGGGCCTTCGGGCGGGACTCGAGCGCCAAGCTCGGCGAGGGCGTGGTCCGCCTGGAGGGATCCGTCACGTCGGGCGGCTCCAGGGCCAACTGGCGGACCGTAGTGGACGCGGTCGTCGTGATCCATGACTGCCCCCGCAAGGTTGCCGAAAAGGCGATGGCCGACGGCTACGTCGGCGTGACCGATGCCCGCCTGTACGTCCCGGACGTTGCTGCCCTGGCAGAGGGCGTGGACTGACGCCCGCCTCGGGGCCGGCGCCGCGATTCCGCGGATCTCGCCGGCCTCGCACGGGCCTCAGCCGAGCCGCCCCGCCAACTTCGGAGACACCCGTGTCATCTTCCCAGACCCACTCTCGTGCCCGCGCCAACTACGATGCCGCCAAGGCCGCCAGCGCGGCCGCCTACCGCGAACTCGTCCGTGCCCGGGACGCCTCCTCCGCCGCGTTCGCCCACGGCACCCCAGACGCGATCGCTGCGGCATCCGCCGCGGAGGAGCGCGCCGAGGTCGCGTACCGCGAGGCCGCCGACGACGCCCGCATCGCCCGCGACGAGCGTGAGGATGCGCACGACTGGGACCGCCCCCGCGATGGGTTCGGGAACTACCGCGACTGAACCCAGCAGCCGGGGCCCCGTGCCCCGGCCCTTCTCCGGACCGCCCTCGGCCAGGGCCGTCCCGACAAGGGCCGATGCCATTCGGAGGCGGTCATGGAACGCACCTGTCACTACACGCTGCTTAGGGCGCTCCGCGAGGCCGCGTCCGTCACGTCGCTCAAGCACCACGAAAGCGCGCCGTTGCGCCTGCTGCATGGGGTGACGTCGCTGTACGGGCCGATCCGTCCCTCGGGTCCGAGCCACACGCTGTTCGTGGCCGTCGAATCCCCTCGCCTGACACCGGCGCTGAACAGGTTCGCCCAGGCCTTGCGGACGCGGGAGATCCGGGACGTGGCGAGGGGAAGGGTGCGCCACGCGTCCGAACGCGTCGTGCCCGTCCCGAACGTGTCGGCCCTCTGCGCCGGCCGCTCGATGGCGCACATCGCCGGCGGCAGCACGGAGCACGCGCGCCTCCGCGAGAACGGGACCGCCCTGTGCCGGGCGGCAATCGCCGAAGCCGAGGCCTGCGTCGCGGCGGCCATGCGAGCCCGGGTGGAGACGAGCAGGGCATCGTGCGCCGAGCACGCACGCGTCGCCCTGGAGGCCGCCCGTCACGTGGCGGAGGAATTCGAGCTCGGCGCCGCCGTCGTCGTGCCCGCCTTCTCCGTGCTGGCCCCGGACCTCTGGGACCTCGTCGCACCCGCGTATGCGCGCGAGGCCGCGATGCTCGGAGGGCCGGTGCAGCTGCCAGACGACGACGCCGATGCGATGGAGGCACTCGTCTGGTGAACGCGTGTGTTCACTTCCTCCAGTTGGTGATACGATCCGTTCACTAAGGGGCGACGAGGTACCGATGGGAGCGCGCGAGTTCACTGACGCGGGAGAGCGCGGACGCCGCCGGGACCTCGTCCGCCGGATCGGGGATGCGTCCTTCGGCGCGAGGACCGGGACCTGGCACGCCGATTTCGCCAAGGCGATCCACGAGGCGACGGGTCGCGAGATCGGGCGCGCCCGCGTGGCGCAGTGGCTCCTGGAGACCGATGCGGCGAAGCCAGTCCCGAAGTGGGTCGTCGATTCCCTGCCGGCGATCGCCCGGGCCGCCGCGGCCGACCTGCGGACGCGGGCCGCCACCCTCGATGCCGCCGCCGACGATGCAGGGGCCCCGCCCGGGGCCCAAGGCGAGCCCGGGTCGGACGGCGAGCCACCGCGCGAATCTGGGTCGCCCGCGGCCGAGGCCGCCCCTGAGGAAGACTTCGACCTTGACGCCTTCGTGGGGCAGGTCCTCGCCGCCGGGCCGGTCGACTGGAGCGAGACGCGCGGGCAGGACCTGCTCTAAGCCCTCTCCCGCCGCTCCCGGACGAGCCGCTGCTCCTCCGGCTCCAGCTCGGACCGCTCGACCCGGGCGACGACCTGGGCGAGGCTGGCCGGTTCCATGCCGGGCCATGCGTCCACGCCGACGTCCAGGCTCAGCCGAGTCGGCTCGAACAGGCCGTGCACGTGGCCGTAGGCATGGATGGCGCTGCCCATCGACCCCCGCCACGCGCGCATAGGAAAATGGCAGAGGACGAGCTTCTGCCCCTCGACCGTCGTCTCGACGAGGTCGCGCGGCGGCTCGGCCCACGGAAGGTCGAGCGTGTCGCGGTGGTCGTGGTTGCCTCGGACCAGGCGCTTCGTCCCGTTGAGCCTGTCGAAGATCTCGCGCAGCGGCCCCGCCTTCAGCCTCATGGCGAAGTCGCCAACGTGCCAGACGTCGTCCGCCGGCCGGACCCGGGCGTTCCAGGCCGCGACCATGGCCTCGTTCATGGCCGAGGCGTCGCGGTCGTCGAAGGGGCGGCCGCACATTCTGGCGATTTGGGAATGCCCGAAGTGCTGGTCGGCGGTCAGGAAAATGGTCATGGCGAGGATCCGTAGGGGGCGGACCCCCTGCGAGGCCCTAGGGTTTGGCGGAGGAGTCGGGATTCGAACGGGGGAACGGTTTCATGCTTGCCTCCTGCGGCGCGGTGTAAGGCTGCGGTCCTCGATGACGACGCTGCCGTCGAGCGGGGGCATCCGCACCTTCTTGATGGCCTCTATGGCGGCCCCCATCTCGGGGCCGTCGCTGTAGCGGCCGAGCGTCAGCCCGGACCGCTTGTGGCCGACGATGGCCGCAATGAGGTCGCCCGGGACGGCCGCGCGCTCCATCTTCGTGATGAACCATCTTCTGAATGAATGAAAGTTGATTAGAGACCTTCTCTTGCCTTCCAGCTCATCACGAACCTTGATATCACGCGAATACTTGGTGAACCTCTTCGAATAATATGATGAACGCGGCTTGACCGAGGGAGGCTTGGGGGCCGGCCACTCGGGGAACAGGTCGTCGTCGGGCTTCTTGCCCTCGATGCGCCGGCGCACGATCGGCAGCAGGTCCGGGTGGATCGGCACGTCGCGCGAAGACTTCTCCTTCTTCTGCGGCTTGAAGGTGAACCAGCCGTCGTCGCACTCGCCGACGCGCAGGTCGATCACCGCGTCGAGCCGGGCCCCGGTCAGGGCCGCCACCCACATGACGTCGAGCATGGACCTGCCCTCGGGCGGGTCGCCCATGAACAGGCGCTGCATCTCCGAGTCCGTGAACGCCCGCTCCTCCTCGTCGTGCGCGACCTTGTCCTTGGCGATCGTCAGGTCATGGAACGGGTTCCCCTTGGCGAAGCCCCGCTTCGACAGCCAAGACCAGTAGAACTTGAGCCTCCCGAAATACTTCGCGTTGGATCCCCACGCGAGCCCGGTGTAGGCGGGCATCTCGTCCATGTACCGGAGCGCGACGGGCCGGGTCACGTTCTCGATGAAGGGCTGGATCGGAGGGTTCCGGGTCGACAGCCAGTCCAGGAAAATCCCGAGCGCCCGCGGCTCGTCGAGCTTCGACCGGTCCGCGATCTTGAGCGTCCGCATGAACGACTCGTGGTGGTAGGCGATCGGCGTGCTCCCACGGACGATCTGCCGGTACTCCTCCGCCTCGGCCAGGGCCTCCTTCGTGGGGATGCGGATCTCGTCCGGGCCGAGCTCGGGGTTCCACACCGTCTTGTAGGTCGCCCCCTTGCTGAGGATCTTGTCGATGCGCTCGTTCATGCCCTGGCGGAGGAAGTGCTCCATGTCCTCGTCCGCGTCCTGCAGCATGCCCCGGACCTCCAGGGCCTCGGCGAGGAGGCTGTGCTTCTTGCCTCCGCGCGCCGTCCAGGCATCCTCGATCCGGCGCTTGAACTCGGCGATGACCTGCGGGGCGCGAGCCCTCGCGATGAGCAGGGACTGCGTGTCCAGCCCCTTGACGAGGCGCTGGCCGAGCTGGTCCTGGAGCTGCCGGGGGACCGCCATCGTCACGCGGTAGTACCCCTTATACTCGGCGAGGTAGCGCACGCCTGTGTTGGTTCTGCGGGGCACTGGATGGACGTCCTCGGGAGGGGGTTCGTACCGCAGTCGTACCGCTATCTCGAACCGCGATTCCGTGCAATCGCCGGGGCTTGCTTATCCTAGAATCGGTTAAGCGATGCTTGGGGTCTAATCCCTCCGTCTCCGCCAGCACCGTCGAAGGTGCTGATGAATCGGCATTTTCTTCCTTCGCCCGACCGGCTTGGTCACTCGGCGCCACCTTCGCCGCGGGGGAATAAAGCCCGAGTGCCGCGCGCTGATTGTCCGCGATGCAAGGCGCGCTGCAACGGAGCATCCTCTGGAGCACCGCGTTCCGATGCGCGCTCGCCGAGACCTTCCCGATGGCCGAAGCCTGATCCGGGCGCGGGCCCTCCCGGATGGGACCTCCGCCGATCCCGACGCGGCTCCGGCCCCGGATTCGGCGCGGCCTTCGTCCCATGCGGCATGACGGGCCGCGCTTCCGCTCTGTCCCAACCGGCCGCCCTGAGCGGGTGCGGCGGACCGCTCACCACCGGTGTGTCGGCGTTCCGGACACGGTGCGCGGCTCGCCGTACCGGCAGCCCTTCACCGTGATGCAGGCACTGTAGACACGGTCGCCGACGGGGCGGCCCTTGAACTGGGCGCCACCCCTGGAGGCTCGGGTCGGCGGCGCCGAAACCGGTGCGCGCGACGCGGGCGAACAGGGTGGTCCCGCGCCGGCAGGAACGGGTTACCGTTCCGGTCGGCGGCCGCGAAGGTCTGGACGGCCCGGCTGGATGACACGCACGACGCCGGCCCACGGGCGCCGAGGGAGCAGGCCGAGCCGCCCGCGCAAGGCGCCGTCGGTCCGATCCGGTTGCGCGCCGGTGCGGTCGGTGAGGACCTGCGCCCGCGCGGAGTCCCGGCGGCCGCCTCCTCCGCGCGTCGCCCCGCTCGGGGCGCTCTCAGACGGCCCAATCCGCCGCCAGCGCGGCGGCCGCGTACCGGGCGCGCGCCGCGGCATCCCGCGGGAGCCCGGCGCGCTCGCACCACGCCGCGAAGATCTCCGGCTCAATCGGCACGCGCACGACCTCGACGCCGCTGCGCTGCACCTCCCGCTCCATCTGCTCCGTGGCGATGCGCCAGGTCTCGTAGTCGGGCGGCAGCTTGGCACCGTCCGCGAGGCTGGTGCGCAGGGCTTGGTACTGCTCCGGGGCGTACCAGGGCAGTCCGACGCGACGGGGGCGGTCCATCTGGGCTCTTCGAACGGTCACGCTGAACGACCGTCAACGGTCGTGGGCGGCCTGTGGTTCGAACCCGGATCGCGGGCCGCCCGCGATCATGCCGCAGCGGCCGAACGCCCGATGGCCGCGCCGGCGGCCGACCGCTAGCCGATGGGGATGGATCCGCTCGTTCTCACCCTCATGGACTCGGCCCTCACCTTCTCGAGCTTCCTCGTGCTGCTCGGCTGGCGCTGAGGCCCGGGATCGCGCGGCGGGCCGGCGGCCTCACCGCGGCGGCGCGCCCCCGGTTCCGGGCCGGTCCGGGATGTCCAGATCGAGGAGCGCGGAGCCGAGGCCCTTGCCGTGCGCGTCGAGGGCCAGGGAGCGGGTGACGCCGCCGCCGAGCGCGCCCGTGAGCACGAAGTTCAGCGCCCCGATCTTCGGCAGCGCGTAGCGGGTCACACCGCCGGTCACGATCCCGCGGAAATGCTCCCGCACCCGCTCGGCCGTGACGTGCGCCGCGAGGTGCTCGTAATCCGCCGCGTCGTAGGCGATCAGCGCGATGTTCGACGTGTTGCCCTTGTCGCCCGTGCGGGCATGGGCGAGCGCGCGCAGCTTCATCCTCGGGACTCCCGGCTCTCAGGCTTCGACGACGTGCACGCGCGGGCGGGCGAGCGCGGCGGGGACGAGGACCGACTGCACCGCCACCACCTCGCGGGCCGATTTCCAGGCGCCGCCGCCGCCGGCCGGGCCGTTGGTGTAGAGCGTCTCGACCTCGTTGCCGATCCGCACGGCCTCGGCGTGGGTCTCGGTCCGCCCGGCGACCCGCAGGCGGACCTCGTAGGGCTCGCGCCCGCCCGACAGCGCCGCGCCGTGGAGCGCGTCGACGCCGATCAGGTCGCAGCGCAGCTCGCGCGTCGCCACGCCGGTGAGGGCGAGGCGCTCGCGCACCACCGCCAGGGCGAGACGGCCGCGGGCCAGGGCACCGGGCCCGGCGTAGGAGATCTGCCCCTCGCCGATATAGGAATCGACGTACCCGACCGAGACCTTCAGGAGGCCCGTCGCGGGCGCGCCGGTCGCGCCGCTCACCCGGACGCGGTCGGGGCCGACCTGCTCCATCTCGACCCCGGAGAAGTCGCCGACCACGTCCGGCTGGAGGTAGCGGGCCGGGTCGTGCACCTCGTAGAGCAGCTGCTCCTTGCAGGTGGCGAGGCTGATCCGGCCGCCCGAGCCCGCGACCTTCGCGATCTCGACGGTGCCGTCCTCGGCCACGATCCCGATGGGGAAGCCGAGGCGCGCGAGGTCCGGGACGTCCTTGCAGCCGGGATCGGCGAAGTAGCCGCCGGTGATCTGGCCGGCGCATTCGAGGAGGTGGCCCACGAGGGTGCCGCGGCCCAGGCGCTCCCAATCGTCCATCGCCCAGCCGAAGGCGTGCACGAGGGGGGCCAGGAATAGGGCCGGGTCGCCGACGCGGCCGGTGATGACCACGTCGGCGCCGTCCGCGAGGGCGGCCACGATCGGCGCCGCGCCGAGATAGGCGTTCGCCGAGACGATGCGGTTGCCGAGGCTGGCGACCGGTTCGCCGCTCTCCTCCAGGACGAAGTCGCCGGCCCGCACCGCGTCGAGCAGGTCGTCGCCCGTCACCGCCGCGATCCGCAGGCCGGCGAGGCCCATCTCCCGCGCGAGCGCCCCGGCCTTCCGGGCAGCGGCGACCGGGTTGGCCGCGCCCATGTTGGTGACGACGCGGATGCCGCGAGCCCGGCACGGCCCGAGCACGGCCCGCAGCCGCGCCTCCAGCAGCGGGTCGTAGCCGCCCTCGGGGTCGCGCAGCTTCGCCTGCTGCGCCAGCGCGATGGTGCGCTCGGCGAGGCACTCGAACACGAGGTAGTCGATGTCGCCGCGCTCCGCGAGCTCGACGGCGGGCTCGATGCGGTCCCCGGCATAGCCCGCGCCGGCACCGAGGCGGACGATTCTCATGGCGCGCTCTCCGCTGTCAGAGGGATCAGAGGGGGAAGACCCCGAGGACGACGCAGGTGAGGGTCATCACCACCGAGGCCGCCAGCAGGAACGGGAAGGTGAACTTCTGGTGGTCGGCGAGGTCGATCCCGGTCAGGCCGCAGACCAGGAAGGTCGCGGGCGTCAGCGGGCTGACGGGGAAGCCCGTCGTCATCTGGCCGAGCAGCGCCCCCTGGGCGACCTGCACCGGCGGGACGCCGAGCTGGTGGGCCACCTCCGCCACCACCGGCAGGACGCCGAAGTAGAACGAGTCCGGGTCGAACAGCATCGACAGGGGCATCGACACGAGGCCGAGCGCGAACGGGATGTGGCGCCCCATCTCCGGCGGCACGAAGGTGACGGCCGTCTGGGCCATGGCCCTGAGCATGCCGGTGCCCTGCATGATCCCGGTGAACACGCCGGCGGCGAGGAGGATCGAGGCCATCAGGATCGCGGCCCTGGCGTGCGCGTCGATCCGCTGCCGCTGGGCGTCGACCTGCGGGTAGTTGATGACCAGCGCGAGCGCCGTGCCGAGCATGAACATCAGCGCCGGCGGCACCTTCTCGGCCAGGAAGACCATCGTCCCCAGGACCGCCGCCGTGAGGACGAGGTTGATCCAGAAGCGGTCGGGGCGGCGCAGGGTCCGCTCCGCGTCGCTCAGGATCCGGGCGGTCGCGGCCGGGCCGGGGGCGGCCCCCGCGGCGCCGGGGACGTGGGCCAGACGGCGCTCCTCCCGAAGGCCGAGCCAGTACGAGACGGCGAAGATGAAGACGAGGCCGACCGCCTGAACCGGCACGAGGGGCGAGAAGATCTCGGGGATCGGCAGCTTCAGGGCGGCGGAGGCGCGGATCATCGGCCCGGTCCAGGGCAGGAAGTTCACGCCGGCCGCCATCGAGGCGGCGCAGGCCAGGATGCGCCGGTCGATGCCGACGCGGTCGTAGAGCGGCAGCATCGCCGGGATGGTGATCAGGAACGTCACCGCACCCGACCCGTCGAGGTGGATCAGCAGCGCCAGCAGGGTGGTGCCGGGCACGATCCGGGTGGGGCGGGTGCCGACCCGGGCGAGGATCCGGTCGATGATCGGGTCGAGCATCCCGGCATCGCTGACGATGCCGAAGAACAGGATCGCGAACACGAACATGCCGACGACGCCCGCGAGGCTCTGCAGGCCCGCGAGGACGAACTTGCCGGTGTCGAACCCGAACCCGCCGATCAGGGCGGCCGCGACCGGGATGACGATCAGCGCCACGAGGGGCGACATCCGCTTGGTCAGGATGACGGCGAGCAGCAGCGCGATCGTGCACAGGCCGAGCAGGGCCAGCATCCGTTCCTCCCGTTGGGCGCCGGCGCGGTTCGAATCCGCGCCTGTATCGGGTCAGGAGACGGCGGAACACTTCATGACACAATTGAAAAGATCGGATCGCAGCGATAGCCTGAGCTTATGGATCTCAACCTGCGGCAGGTGCGGGCCTTCGTGTCGGTCGTCCAGGCCGGCAGCTTCACCCGGGCCGCCGCCCTGCTGAACCTGTCGCAGCCCGCCCTGACGGTTCAGATCCGGCGCCTGGAGGAGACGCTCGACGCGCGGCTCCTCGACCGGACCAGCCGCACCGTCGCGCCGACGCGGCTCGGCCGCGACCTGCTGCCCGTGTTCCAGCGCGTGCTGCGCGACCTCGACGCGGTGGTGGTCGACACCCGCGACCTCGCGGCGCGGCGCCACGGGGTCGTGCGCGTCGCGACGCTGCCGTCCTTCGCGGCGAGCGTGCTGTCCGACGCGATCGTCCGCTTCCGCGCCGAGCACCCCGCCGTGACCTTCCGGATCAAGGACGTCATCGCGCAGCGGGTGCTCGACCTCGTGCGCGGCGAGGAGGCGGATCTCGGCATCGTCGGCGGCGACGTCCGCGATCCGGAGATCGGCGTCCTGCACAGGACGCGCGACGCCCTGCACGTGATCTACCCCGCCGATCACCCGATCGGCGCGCTGCCCCGGGTCACGATCGCGGCGCTCGCC
The DNA here is from genome assembly GCF_000974725.1 of Methylobacterium sp. ME121. NCBI lineage: Bacteria > Pseudomonadati > Pseudomonadota > Alphaproteobacteria > Hyphomicrobiales > Methylobacteriaceae > Methylobacterium > Methylobacterium sp. ME121. The sequence continues at coordinate 7,820 of NZ_BBUX01000073.1, read as the reverse complement.
GAGCACCCCCTGATCCTGATGGATCCGGCCACGAGCGTGCGGGCGGTCGTCGACCGCGCCTTCATCGGCTCGGGCCGGCTGCCCCGCGTGGCCTGCGAGGCCACCTACATGATGACCGCGGTCAGCATGGTCCGGGCCGGCCTCGGCCTGACGATCCTCCCGGGCGCGGCGCGGGAGATCCGGGCCGAGCCCCTGCTCCGCTCGCGGGCGATCGATGACCCGCTGTTCGAGCGTCCGGTCTGCCTGATCAAGAAGGCGGGGCGGACGATGCCGCCGGCCGCCGAGGCGTTCTGCCGGATGGTGGCGGACCGGCTCGCGGATCCGGGCGGGACAGACGCCGGCGCCGCGCCGAGCCCCTGAGCGGCGGTCGGATCCTCAGGCCCGGTGCCGCACGACGCCGTCCATCATGGTCAGGACGACCGCGGTCCGGTGGATCTCGTGCGGATCGATCGCGAGGATGTTGCGGTCGAGGACGATCAGGTCGGCGCGCTTGCCCACCTCGACCGACCCGATCCTGTCGTCCATGCGGAGCTGATAGGCGGCGCCCATCGTGTTGGCGTGGATCGCCTCCGCGACCGTCAGGCGCTCCTCGGCCGGGCTCAGCACGGGCGCGTCCGGCCGGCCGACCAGCTGGCGCGTCACGCCGACCTGGATCGACTTCAGGGGCTCGTAGGTCGAGACGTAGCCGGCCGCCGGCCAGTCCGTGCCGAAGGAGACGCGCCCGCCCTGCCTCAGGATCGTCCGGGTCCGGTACATCCGGCTGGCCCGATGCGCGCCGTAGCGCGCCATCATGTTCTGCAGCGTGTCGGGATCGGCCGACGACCAGTTGGCCGAGAACTGCGCGGTCACGCCGAGCCGGGCGAAGCGGGGCGCGTCGCTGTCCTCGACATAGACCAGGTGCGCGATGGCGTGCCGCCGGTCGCGGGCCGGGTTGTTCGCGACGGCCTTCTCGATGGCGTCGAGGGCGACGCGGGCGGTGCGCTCGCCGCAGGCGTGGACGTGGACGTCGAAGCCCGCCGCGTCGACCGCGCCGACGAGGTCGTGCCACTGCGCCTCGGTGAAGGGCGACCCTCCGGTCGAGTCGGGCAGGTCGGCGTAGGGCTCGATCAGCCACGCCGTGTAGCCGCCCTGCGAGCCGTCGCCGACGATCTTCACGATGTCGACGTGCACGAACTCGCTCGAGACCTGCCGACGCACGGCGTTGAACTGCTCGACCGTGTCGTCGATCGGCAGCGACTTCACCGAGTAGGAGGCGGAGACGCGGAACGGCAGCGTGCCGCGCTTCTCGGCCTCCGCGTAGAGCGCGATGATGGCGGCCTGATCGCTGCCGACGGGCGGGACGCCCGCGTCGAAGACCGTGGTGATGCCCGCGGCCGCGGCCTTGGGCAGCCAGCCCTCCAGCAGGCTGCCCATGGCGGCGACGCTGATGGGCTCCACGGCGTTGACCAGCTCGAGGACCGCGTTGACCTCGAGCACGTAGCCGGTGGGGTCGCCCTTCTGGTCGCGCGCGTAGTAGCTGAAGCGCGGGATCGGGTCGGGCGTGTCCCGGTCGACGCCGGCCATCGCCAGCGCCCTGGAATTGGCCCACAGGCTGTGCCCGTCGATGGCGAAGAAGAAGGCCGGCCGGTCCGGCAGGATGGCGTCGAGTTCGGCCCGGTTGGGGCCCTCCGGGGGGAACATGTCGACGCGCCACCCGAAGCCGCGGATCGGTCCGGTCGGATGCGCCCGCGCGTGGGCCTCGATGGCCGCGAGGACCTGGGCGAGGTCGTCGAGCTGCAGGTCGACCCCGGACGTCAGGAACGCGCCGAGGAACGGGTGGGTGTGGCCCTCGACGAAGCCGGGCATCAACAGCCGGCCCTCGAGATCCACCACCTGCGTGGCCGGGCCGGCCAGCGCCATCGCGCCGGCCGCGTCCCCGACATGGACGATGGTGTTGCCGCGGACCGCGACCGCTTCGGCCCAGGGGGCCGGCCCCGCCACCGTGTAGACGGGACCGTTGTGGAACACGACGTCGGCCGGCCCCGCCGCGGCCGCGCGGCCGCTCCCCTGTCCGGCGCGGGCGCCCGTCGCGGTCACGGCCGTCGCGGTCATGGCCGTCGCGGTCATGGCAGCGCCCGACCGCAGCACCGCGCGCCGATTGACGGCGTGTCCGCCGAAGGCCTGGAAGTGGGGCGCCCAATCACACGCGACGCACATGAACGCCTCCCGCCTCCCGGTCCCGACGAGACCCGATCCTGTTCTTGTAAATACTTAGCTAAAATTTATTAGAGATTAGCTAAGAGCCGTCCGCCCAGATCTCGCGGGACGATCGAGACGACCAGTTCAGGTCGCCCGGGTCGGCGGCCGGCCCGGGCAAAGATCCGATCACGCCGATCGCCATTGGGACTCTATCGGCCAGTCGGATTACGGGGGATAGTGGAGCCGTCCGGCTCACGATCGGACGAAGGCGGTTCCGCCAGGCGACGGATACTGCCAGGTTGCTTCACGCGCGCTCGATGACGGGAGGTACAATGACCCGAACCCTCTTCCGCCCCGCGGGCCTGGCCTTGCTGAGCTTGGCCGTGCCCGCCACGCTCGCGGCCCAGGGCCTGGCGCCCGACCAGACCGGCACGGGCGGCGGCCCGGCCTCGACGATCACGGCGCCGAACACCAACAGCCTCGGTGTGACCAAGCCCCCCGGCACGTCCCTCGGCCCGGGCGAAGTGCCGCCGCCCGCCGTGCAGGAGCGCGAGCGCGCCCGGCTCAACAAGATCGAGCGCAGCATCTGCGACGGCTGCAACTGAGCGCGGGCGTGGCCGGTCGCGACGCCCGAGGCAGGGCCCCTCGCTCCCGGCCCGGTCGCTCAGCGGCCCGGGTCTCGTCCCGGACATCGCGTCCAGCGTCTCGTCTGGGCGCGCATCTCCACTCTTGTGCGGGATCTGACGTCTACTGTGCCGTGAGCCTCCCCAGCCTGGAGCGGCTCGCTGCACATCGCCCGGGCTTCGTCCCCGTTGTTGCGGTCCGACCGGATCCGCGGTCCGCGGTCCCACCGCCGCGGGATCCTGCCGTTCCCGATCGTGCCGGGCCGGGCAGCCGCGCGACGCCCGGGTAGACGAGGCCGCGCGCACCGACGATCCTGTCCGGCGCCGGAAACGAACCCCCGCAGCGATGGCGCCGATTCTCCGCTCCCTTCTCCGCGCCTACTGGCACGAGGCGCGCTGGACGATTCTGCTGGTCCTGGCCGCCACCCTCGCGGGCGCCGTAGCGGCGGTGTCGGCCCCCTACCTGTTCTCCCGCGCCGTCGACGCGCTCGCGCGCGGGCCGGACACCGCGGCGGCCCTGCATCTGCTGCTGCTCTACGCGGTCCTCTACGGGGTCGCGAGAGCGTGCGGTCAGGCCGCCCGCTTCATGGCCTTCCTGTCCGCCGAGCGCCTCGGCGTCATCGCCAACGCTGCCTTCTTCGCCCGCCTTCTGCGCAAGACCCCGGCCTTCTTCCTCGACCATAACCCCGCGGAGGTCGGCAGCGCCCGACAGGAAGGCGCCCGGACCCTCAACGTCGTCACGCAGCTCGCGATCGGCGGGCTCCTGCCGGGCGCCGTGCAGATCGGCGTCGGGGCCGCACTCCTCGGCAGCCTCCTGAACTGGGAGACGGCCGCGATCGTGCTCGTCTACGGGGCCGTCGTGATCGGCCTGGACTACCTCCGCATCGGGCGCGTGCGGCCCTTTCTGGACGCCGCCATGGAGCGCGGCCAGGAGAACGCGCGGCTCGTCGGCAACGCCATCACCCTCATCGACACGCTCCGCCAGACCCGCGGCGAGGCCTGGATCAGCGCGCGCTTCGCGGCCGGGGCCGCGGACGCGTACGCGAACTGGCGCCGGTTCGCGCTGGCGAGCGGCGTGTTCAGCGGCGCCCTCGGGGCCGCGGCCGCGCTGCAGCTGGCCGTGACGTTCCTGATGCTCCTCCCGCGCTACGAGGCCGGGCTGCTGTCGGTCGGCGACATCGTGCTGTTCAACACGATGCTGATCCAGCTCAGCGAACCGTTCCACCTCGTCGGCATGGCGATCAAGGAGACCGCGGAGGCCGCCGCCCGTTTCCGCCCGCTGGCCCGGATGTGGGCCGCGCCCGAGGAGGCCGAACCGTCCGATCCGCTCCCCTACCGGGGGGCGGAGGGGACGATCGCGGTCGAGGCGGTCGGCTTCCGCTACCCGAACGGGCGCGGCGTCGCCGACCTGAGCTTCACCGCCCGCCGCGGCAGGCCCACCTTCCTCGTCGGCGAGACCGGATCGGGCAAATCCACCGTCCTGAAGATGCTGCTCAAGGGGCTCGCCCCGACCGAGGGGCGGATCCTGGTCGACGGCGTCGACCTCGCCCGGGTGCGCAGCGGCGACTGGTTCGCCCATGTCGGCGTCGTGCCCCAGGACGTGATGCTCCTCAACGACACCCTGGCGGTCAACATCGTGCTGGGGCGCCCGTTCGACGCCGCGCGCCTGCGGGCGGCCGCCGAGCGGGCGTCGATCCTGGCGCGCGTCGAGGCCATGCCGGAGGGTTTCGAGACGGTGGTGGGCGAGCGCGGCCTGAAGCTGTCGGGCGGCGAGCGGCAGAGGATCGCGATCGCCCGCGCCCTCTACGCGGATCCGAGCGTCCTCGTCCTGGACGAGGCCAGCTCGGCGCTGGACGCGGAGACGGAGCGCCAGGTCATGGACGGCCTGCGTGGGCAGGCCGACCGGCTGACGATCGTGGCGGTCACCCACCGGATGACCTCGGTCCGCGACGGCGATCAGGTCGTCCGCCTGGCGTCGGACCGCGCGGGGCGCGCGCCGGTCCCGGAGGCGGCCGTCTGACGCCGGGGCCCGCGGCCGACGGCAGAGCGACACCGTCCGCGGGCCAGGGCGTCTGCGGATCCTCTGCCGCCGAGCCGAGGGCGCGAGCCGGGACGCGGGGAATGGTAGCCCCGGGCCGGCGGTGTCACAGGGGGTAGCGCATGGCCACGTTGCAGCGGGCATAGCGCCGGCCGAACCGGTCCATGATCTCCGGATCGTGCCGGAATCCGACCTTCTCGTACAGGTGCACGGCGGCCTCGCACCGGGTGTTGGTGAGCAGGTAGAGCGTCTCGATCTCCATCGCCGCGGCGCGGGCCAGCACCGCCCGCAGCAGGTGCTCGCCGGCCTTGCGGCCCCGGGCCCGCGCGGACACGGCCATCTTGGTCAGCTCGTAGCAGCCCGCATCCGTCCGCATCAGCGCGCAGGTGCCGACGATGCCGAGATCCGCCGACTCCACGAAGAGGATGAGCCCGCCGCGGTCCAGGATCTGGCCGCGGGGATCGGACAGGATCCGGCGGTCGTTCTCCTCCAGCGCGAACATCGCCTCGATCCACTCGGCGTTGATGTCGCGGAAGCGGCCCGCCAGCGCGTCCGTGTAGTCCCGGATCGTCAGGCCCGTCGCGGCGTCGCCGGCCGCGTCGTCCTCACGGATGCGGGCCGCGAACGGGACGGCGTCGAGCCTGCGCTCCAGCGCGGCGATCTGATCCAGCAGGGGCCCCGACAGCCCGGCGCACAGGCCCGCGACGGCCCTGTCGACGCGCGGCCAGAGCGCGCCCTTGGCGCGCGCCACCAGGGCCTCGCCCGCGCCGCTGAGCGACAGGGCTTTCTGGCGAAGGTCCGCACCCGACCGCGCCTCGTCGAGCAGTCCGAGCTCGACGAGGCTGGCCGCCGTGCGCGTGGCCGCCGGCTGGCTGACGCCGAGGACGGCGGCGGCGTCGCCGATGGTCAGCGGGCCGTAACGGTCGATGGCGGCGAGCAGCGGGAACTGGGCCGGCTGGATACCGAGCCCCTCGTCCCGCAGGATCCGGGCGGCGTCGGCCTGGAAGCGGTCTGCGAGACGCTTGAGACGGCTGCCCAGGAACAGCGGTCCGAGATCGTCGAGGATGTCTGCGGGCATGTGGTCCTCCGGGCCCGTTTTATATAACGCGTTATGTTTCGTGCAAGCCCGTGCGGCTCCGGGGCCTTCGCGCACCGGCGCCACCGCGGTCGCGCGGTGGATCAGGGGCCCCCGCGGCCGCCCCGCCGGGGCCGGCTGCAAGCGATCGTAGATTGTGTCCGATAGGGACTGGCCGGATGCGCAACGTAAGGTAAAATCGTCAACCCTCGGTCGTCGGTCCCGCCGTGAACTTCGTACCCCGGTCCCTCTTCACCACGGATGCCCTGCCGGAGCGCGACCGGTTCGCCGCGTGGCGGGCGCTGTTCTCGGCCCACGACCTCGACGCCGATCCGCACGGCTTCACGGGCCGGATCGAGACGACGCTGATCGGCCCGATGGCCCTGCGCGTCATGAACGCCGCGCCGCAGGGGCCCGCGCGGTCCCGGTCCCAGATCCGGCGCGACGGACAGGACGGCTTCGTCCTGCACCTGAGCCGGCACGCCTACAGCGTCGAGACCGAACGGGGCGTGGTGGAGGTTCCGGCGGGCGCGGTCAGCCTCAACGACCTGTCGCAGCCGTACCGCCGCAGCCGGGTTCCGGAAACGGACTCGCTGATCCTGGCGGTCTCGCGCGCCGCGATCGCGACCGTGCTGCCGGACGAGGACGCGATGCACGGGCTGATCCTGTCCGGCGGCGCGGGCCACCTCCTCGCCGACCACATCCGGAGCCTGGCGGCGCACAGCGACGCGATCACCGCGACCGACGCGGCCCATATCGCCCAGGCCACGCTCCACATGGTCGCGGCCTGCGCGCGCCCGAGCCTGGACGGGGCGGCCCGCGCGGCCGCACCGCTCGAGGCCGCCCGGCTCAGGACCGCGAAGCGGCTCATCCGCGGCCAGCTCGCCGCGCCGCCCCGGATCGACGCGATGGCGCGGGCGCTCGGCATATCGCGCTCCCAGCTCTACCGCCTGTTCGAACCGGAAGGCGGGGTGGCACGCTACCCCGCGCGGCAGCGCCTCGCGGCCGTGCGGGCCGCCCTCGACAATCCGCTGGAGCCGCGGTCGATCGGCGAGATCGGGGAGGCCTACGGCTTCGGGAGCAGCGCCCAGCTCAGCCGTGCCTTCCGGGAGGCCTACGGCCTGACGCCGCGCGACTACCGCGCCTCGCGCAGCGGCGGCTGATGCGACCGGGACCGCCGCGGCCGAGCCGTCACGCGCCGCGCCCCGGATCGATGGCCGGCTGTTCGCCCGGCACCGACGGGGTCGCGCGGCGCGCGGTTCGCGCGATCGCTTCGGCGATGGGGCCGTGCAGCGACGGCGGCAGGTCGTGTCCCATCCCCTGGATGGGCAGCCAGGCCGCGCCGGGGATCGAGTCGGCAATGTCCTGCCCGCAGGCGAGCGGGAACAGGGGATCCTCGGTCCCGTGCACCACGAGGGTCGGCGCGCGGATCGCCGCCAACCGGGCGCGTCGGTCGCCCGCGAGGACCAGCGCGGCGAGCTGCCGTCCGAAGCCGCCCGGGACGTAGCCGCGGCGCAGCTCCGCGCGGATGAGTGCCCGGTACGCCGCCTCGTCCAGAGGGTCGGACCGGCCGGCCAGCCGCCGGGCGACGGCGACGGCCTGCGCGACGAAGCCCGCCTCGTCCAGCGACGGGTCGGGGGCGGGCCGCATCATCAGGGCCATCGCGTCGGGCGCGGCCGGGGGCAGGCCCGGGTTGCCCGTGCTCGACATGATCGCGGTGAGGGATCCAACCCGTGCGGGATGCTCGCTCGCCAGGATCTGGGCGATCATGCCGCCCATGGAGCGGCCGACGACGTGGGCGCGGCGGACCGACAGGGCATCGAGCAGCCCGACCGCGTCCTGCGCCATGTCGGCCAGCGTGTAGGCGAGGTCCGGCCGCCGACCTTCGGCCAGCGCCGCCGACAAG
>NZ_BBUX01000074.1:0-28881 GCF_000974725.1 Methylobacterium sp. ME121 | reverse complement strand
TGACGCTGCTCGCCCTGAACGCGCTGACACGGCTGCTGATCCAGGCGCATGTCGCCCCCTCGGATCTCGGCGAGAGCGGCTTGCTGCAGGTCGGCGGCGCGCTCCTGGTGGCCCGCGCGGCCTACCGTCGGGCACCCCGGCGCCACCCGGGCTGACGCTCAGCGCAGGAACGCGCCGAACGAGCGGGGGCCGTTGCCGGTCGGGATGGTCGCCAGCACCTTGAGCGTCTTCGAGTCGAGGATGCTCAGCGTGTTGTCGCCCCAGTTGGCGACGTAGAGGCGGCCGTCGGAATCCGCCGCGATCCCTTCCGGATGGTCGCCAACATCGACGTCCGCGATGGGCTTGAGCGTGGCGAGATCGAAGGCCGTGACGCTGCCGGCATACTGGTCCGTGACGAAGCCGCGCCCTCCCGCGAGGGCGATGACGTAGGGGCGGCGGCCGGTCGGGACGCGGCCGATCTCCCGCCCCGTCCGGAGATCCAGGACGGAGACGTCGTCGCCGGTGACGTTGGCCGTGTAGGCGCGCGCCGCCGCGGCATCGAGCGTGATGCCGAACGGATGCTGCCCCACCGGGATGACCTTGGTCTCCCGACGGGTCGCCGCGTCGACGACCGAGACCGTGTCGGCCTCGCGGTTGGCGACGTAGAGCGTCGCCCCGTCGGGGCTGACGGCGATTCCCGAGGGCGAGGCGCCCACCGCGATCTCGCCGTCCGGGACCAGCGCCCCGTCGCGCTCGGTCAGCACGAACAGGCGGTGCCCGTACCAGTCGGCGACGTAGACCGTGCCGCCGCGCGGGTCGGCCGCGACGCCGAGCGGGCCGCCGGGCAGCGGCACCTCGGCCAGGACCTTGCCGACATCGAGGTCGAGGATGGCGAGACCGTGCCCTTCCGGGCGCGTGACGTAGGCGCGCCGGCGATCGGGCGACAGCGCGATCCCGGCCGGGGCGCCGTCGACGGGGATGCGGCGCACCACCGTCCCGGCGGCCAGATCGACGATCTCGACCGCGCCGCCGAGCTGGGCGGTGACGATGGCCTCCCGGGCCGGTTCGGCCCGGGAGGCGGTCGCGACGAGGACGAGGCCGGCGGCGAGGGCCCCGCGGCCCCGAGCCGGGCTCACGAGCCCTTCTCGACCTTGGCCTTCAGGTTGGCGAGGCTCGCCTTGATCCAGTCGCCCACGCCCTTCTCGGAGGCCTCGTCGTTCAGATCCGGCGGCGGATCGTTGTTCATGTAGCCGCGATAGAAGGCGGCCTTCCACTCGACCTTCGACTTGGCGTTGCCCTCGGGCTCGACCGTGATCGTCGCCGAATAGTCGTTCGCCGGGAGATCCTTCACGTCAACTTTGTCGATGTAGTAGGAGAACATCTTGTCCTCCGGCTTGTACTTGTTGCTGGTCTCGGAGATCTGGTTTCCGTTCTTGAGCGTCAGCACGCGCTTGAACTTGCCGGCCGGGTCGCCGGTCAGCTCGGTCTTGGTCACGTTCTGCATCCAGTCGGCATTCTTCAGGTCGCCGACCACGGCCCAGACCTTATCGGCGGGGGCGTTGATCTCGATCGACTCGGTGATCTTGCGCCGGGTCGGCCCGTGGGCCTGCGCGGTCGCCGCCACCAGGGCCGCCGTGGCCGCCAGGGCCAGGGTGATTTTCTTCATCTTGTCCTTCTCCTCCCGCCCTCAGCGGTCGTCGCGATCGAGGACGCGCGCCTCGGGGCCGAGCGCCGCCGCGACCTTGTCCTCGATCCAACCCCAGGCCTCGCGCTCGCGCGGTCCCGCGGTCTTGCCGATGGCGATGGCGAGGTAGGCCATCTCCGTCAACACCTTCTCGGGCTCCAGCATGTGGAGCCGGGTCGAAAGAATGGCGGCCTCCAGGACGGCCGCCTGCGCGCGGTTATAGCCGATGAACGGCGCGTGCGCGGCGCTGTGGACCATCCGGCCGCGGAAGCGCGGCCGGGTCTCGTGGGCCTCGACGGAGGCGACCGCGAACTCCGCGTGGCCGAAACTGTCGGCGAGGCGGCGGCCCTCGATCGCCGCGCACGGCAGCGTCGGCCATTCGCGCCGGCCGGTCACCGCGCCGGCGATCACCCGGATGTCGCGCGGGCTCGAGGCCGCGAAGCAGGGATTGGCCTCCAGGTTGGCGATGGTCGGCGACGGCCGGAACGGCGCGAGGACGTAGCCCTCCGCCTCGCCGATCAGCCCGAACGGGACGAGGTGCAGCTCCCCCGACGGGGACAGGGTCGTGACGACGGTCTCGAGGATCAGCGGCATGGCCTCACGCCTTGTCGGCGGGGACGAGACGCCCGCAGACCAGCTTGGCCGGCGGGTCCTGCGGGCCCTCGGGCGCGCCCGCGGCGCGCGCCTCGCCGTCCGGGATCGTCTCGGGCGCGGTCGCGCCGGCCTCGGGCCCGACCAAGCGGGCGTCGCGCGTGCCGGGCGCCGGCGCGTCGGGTCCGGAATGGCGGGTATGGCCGGCCTTCTTGAAGGCGGTGGCATCCTCGACATCGGCGTCGGCCGCGCAGCCCCAGTCGAGCGCCTCGTCCTGGACGTAGCGCTTGCCGAGGCGCCACGCCGTCTCGGCCTTGGCGAGTTCGGCGCCGAGGTAGAAGGCGTGGGCGCCGTCGCTCGCGACGTCGAGTTCGGGGAAGAAGGCCATCGCGTCGGTGCCGACCCTGTGGATGTCGCGGTTGTAGAGGTGGATCCCGTCCTCGGCGATCACGATCCGGTAATTCGGGTCGCGCACCTCGGCGGCCGCCTGGGCGATCTCGTCGGCGGTCTGCACGAACGGGCGCTTGTCGTGGAGGGCGAGCAGCGCCCGGCCGTAGCCCTTCGGCAGCGCCGAATCGGCTTTTGCCGCGTACATGACCCGCCGGGCGGCGTCGTGCTCCTCGACGGTGCGGCGGGTGTGGTTGGAGACCTGCACGATCAGCGCGTTGCGGATCGACAGTTCCGAGCACATGCCGACGAGCAGCGCGGTGACGCCGAGGGAGTCGGCCTCGGTCAGCTCGGTCAGGTTGCCGGTGCCCATCATCATGTCGATATCGGGCCAGCGGGCGCGGGTGTCGCGGTAGCGCGCGATCGAGTCGACGAAGCCGTGGTGGATCGGCTCGAGGATCGGGTCCGCCATGAACGGACGCCCCGCCTTGAGCATGCGCTCGATCGCCCGATCGAGGGAGGGCAGGTCGTCGGGCCGCATCGGCACGAGGATCGGCACCGCGTCGGTCTCGAAGGCGAGATCGAGGGTCTCCTCGTTCAGGCTCAGCAGGAAATCGGCGCCGGCGCCGGCGCCCCGGACCAGTTCCTCGCTCGAGAAGGAATCGACGCTGACCTTCAGGCCGGCGCCCTTCAGCGCGCGCACGGAATCCTCGAGGTGCGGGAACGGGGTATCGGGCAGCCCGCCGAGATCGATGACGTCCGCGCCGCGCCCGGCGAGATCGAGCCCCTTGGCGAGGATCTGGTCGACGCTCATCTTCGACGCGTCCACGATCTCCGAGAAGATCCGGAGGTCGTGCCGGGACAGGTCGACCTTGCGGGCGGTCAGGCCGAGCCAGGCCGGCAGGTCGACCACCTCGTCGGGTCCGCGCTCGACCGGGACGCCGAAATGCGCCGCGAGATGCTCGGGATTCGCCCGGCACCGGCCCGGCAGGACGATCCGCGTGGCGCCCTCGGGCAGGACGACCCGCCTGCGGATGATCTCCTCGGTCATCAGCGCCGCGACCTTCACCCCCGCATCCGCGATGCTCCAGCGCAGCGTCTGAGGGAGCCCCGCCGCGACCTTCTCGAGCCGCGCCCGGGCGAGACGGCCGGTCACGAAGACGATGTGCTCGGGGGTGCTCACGCGGCGGCCCTCGTTTCGACCGCGACGCGGCGGTGCGGTCCCCAGATCTCGATCGTCCCCCCGTATCCCGCCGCGAAGCCGGGGAAGGCAGCGTCCACGATCCCGTCCCGCGCCAGCGCGGCCGGGTCGAGGCCCGGCGGCGCGTCGACGGATTTCACCAGGGCGCAGCGCTCCGCCCGGACCCGCGCGGCGAGCCAGAGGGCGAGGCTGTCCGAGGTGACGTCCCACGTCTCAGGAATGTCCGGGTGGCCGGCCCGGAGCGCGCGCGGGTTCCAGATCCGGATCCGCGCGGGCGCGGCCTCCGCCCAGGGCTCCAGGCTCTGCACCAGCCGCGGCTCGATCCCGCGGAAGATGCCGGCCGCGTCGCTCATGGCGTCGAGCGCCCGGCGATGGGCCTCGGCGTCGCCGAAGCGCTCCCGCGCCTGCGCGGCCCGGACGGCGTCCGCGAAGGCGCCGCCGCCCGGCACCACGATGCAGCGACCGTGCGCGCCGTCGCCGATCGCCTCCAGCAGGGCGCGGCGGCGATGCGGATCCGCCTCGAGGCTGCCGCCGATCTTGACGACGGTGGTCACGCCGCGTCCTGCCGGCTCGGACGCAGGGCGCGCAGCGCCTCGGCCACGCGCAGGGGATCGATGCCGTTGCGGCGGTCGAAATCCCGGCACAGGCCGCCGCGGAAGCCGAGGTAATCCGGCCGGTGCGCGCAGAGGCCCGGAATGTCGATCACCCGGAGCGACCCGGCGAGGCCGCTCATCAGGCCGTGCGCCCGGCAGGCGGCGGTGAAGGCCGAGAGATCGGAGGGCGCGGCGAGATCCGGCAGGCGGGCGCCGGTCTTGCCGGCGGTGTCGATCATGGCGCCGGCGAAGCCGGCCGCCGCGAGGGCGGGCACGTGCCGGGCCGCCGGCCCGTCCTCGGCGAACAGCACGGCGATCAGCCGGCCCGGCGCGGCCGCGACCCGATCCGCCAGGGCCGACGCGTCCCGGAGCTCGGCCGGCGCGAGGCCGACCTTCACCCAGTCGACGCCGGTCCGCGCCAGGGCGGCGACGGACTCGGCCGCCGGATCGGCCACCGCGCTCGTCGCGGCACCGCCGGACACCCGGGCGACGATCTCACGCACGATGTCCTCATCCAGGGCGCCGAGCGCCCCGCGCTCCGGATCCTTGGCGTCGATCAGGTCGGCGCCGGCGAGGCGGGCGGCCTCGGCCTCGGCCGGGTCGCGGACGCTGACGAGGAGCCGGGGCAGTGGGTGTTGCGGGATGGAGGACGCGGACACGAAACACTCGGACTTGAACGGGCGGTCTCATGACTTCCCGGGCAGCGGCTCGGCGAGCAGGCGGTTCTTCACCACCCAACGCATCGCGTGCGCCCAGGTATCGTCGGTGTCGGCCCGGATCGTCACCTGCCCGCCGCGCACCACCTTGCCGGTATCGGCCTCGGCGATCGAGACGCTCAGGTTGAAGATCTGACCGGACCCCTTCTCCACATAACCGGTCACGACGAGGTCCGCACCCAGGCTCTTGGCGATGTCCGCCGCGCACCCGTTGCATTTGAACAGCGGGCCCTCCTTCGCCACGACGTCGGCCTTGGGCGCGGTGTCGACGATCTCCAGCCCGGCCTTGTCGCGCAGGGCGTTGCGGAGCTCGTCGGTGACGAGGGTCAGTTTCCGGGCATCCACCGGCCGCGTCCGGGTGCCGTAGGAGGCGCCGGGATCGAACAGCTCGACCGGGAACACGGCGGCCTTCTCGCCGGCGCTGGCCGCGCCAGGCAGGGCGGCCCACAGGGCGACGACGCTGCAGGCGAGCGCGGCGCGGAGAGACGTGTGGCGCATCGGCGGGAGTTTCCTCTCGAGGCGTTCGACCGCCCGAGGCGGCGGCATCGTTCCCGCCATAGGTCGGGCGAAGGGACAATTTGGCAATGTACTTCCGCGCCCGCCTATCCCACGACGGTAACGTGAACGTCGGGACGACACGCCGCGGTTGAGCGGCCTGAGCGGAAGCTGATAGAGGCCGCCCACATGCACCATCCTGCACCCGACACGGCCCTCCGGCCCACGACGCGCCCGTCCTGGCTGCGCGCCGCCGCCGTCGCGCTGGCCCTCGCTCCGGCGGCGGCGCGGGCCGAGGATCCGGCGCCGGCCGCGGCGGCGCAACCGGCCCAGCCCGCCGCTCCGCAGGCGCTCGAGACCCGTATCGGCCTGATCTACCGGCCGCAGCCCGCGCCCTCCTCGTACGATGCCGAGGCGGCGCCGGAGGACGAGGGCCTGGCCGGCGCCAAGATGGGCATCACCGACAACAACACCACCGGCCGCTTCACCAAGCAGACCTACGTCCTCGACGAGGTCGCCCTGACCGACGACAAGCCGGACGCCGTGGCGGCCGCCAAGGATCTGATCGGCAAGGGCGTGCGCTACCTGGTCCTGGCGCTGCCCGCGGACGCCGTCCTGGCCGTGGCCGACGCCGTCAAGGATTCCGGCGCGGTCGTCCTCAACGCTGGGGCGCCCGACGACCGCCTGCGCGGCGCCGAGTGCCGCGCCAACGTGTTCCACATCCTGCCGTCGCGGGCCATGCTGACGGACGCCCTGGCGCAGTACCTCACGGTGATGCGCTGGCGGAAGCTCTTCCTGATCGTCGGCCCGACGGACGCCGACAAGGCCTACGCCGACGCGATGCGCAACTCGGCGCGGAAGTTCGCGCTGAAGATCACCGCCGAGAAGCCCTGGACCTTCGGTCCCCTCGCCAAGGCGCGCGGCGACACGCCGACTCGGGCGGAGGCCATGGTCTTCACCCGGGGCCTCGACTACGACATGGCCATCGTGGCCGACGAGGAGGGCGACTGGGGCGACTACGTTCCCTACCGCACCGTCGACCCGCGGCCCGTCGGCGGCACCCAGGCGCTGACGCCGACGACCTGGTCGCCCGTGCTGGAGACCTGGGGCGCCGCGCAGGCCCAGAACCGGTTCCGGCGGCTCGCCTCGCGGCTGATGCGCCCGCTCGACTACCAGGTCTGGGCGGCGGTGCGGACGGTGGGCGAGGCCGTGACGGCCAAGAAGACCAACGACCCCGCCGTGATCGCCCCGTACCTCGTCGAGCCCGCCTTCACGCTGCCGGCCTACAAGGGCGTGCCCCTGAGCTTCCGGCCCTGGGACCACCAGCTTCGCCAGGCGATCATCGTGGTGCAGCCCAAGGCGCTGGTCTCCGTCGCGCCCGAGCAGGGGTTCCTGCACCAGCGCACGCCCCTCGACACGCTGGGCGTCGACCTCCCGGAGACCACCTGCAAGTTCAAGTGAGCCCGGGGCCTGCGGCGATGGCGAGCGGCCAGGGCCCTCGCAACGCGCGGGAATCGCACTACAAACGTCCCCCGAGAATGTCCGTCCAGGACGCCGGGCCGTCGCAAGGGAAGGAAGTCGTATGAGCCGCCGCGTCGAGGCATGTCTGACTGGGGTCGCCCTCGGTGCGTGGTTCGCCCTGTGCGGGCCGGCCGCGGCCTTCACCGCCTATGTCACCAACGAGAAGGGCAACTCGGTCAGCGTCATCGACACCGCCACGATGGCCGTGACGGCGACGTGGAAGGTCGGGCGGCGCCCGCGCGGCGTGACCGTCTCCAAGGACGGCAAGGAGCTGTTCGTCTGCGCGAGCGACGACGACCGGATCGACGTGCTCGACACGAGCACCGGCAAGGTGGTGCGCTCGCTGCGCTCCGGGCCGGATCCGGAGCAGTTCATCCTCGACGCCTCCGGAAACCCGCTCTACGTGGCCAACGAGGACGACAGCCAGGTCACGATCATCGACATCGAGAAGAACAAGGTGCTCGCCGAGGTGCCGGTGGGCGTCGAGCCGGAGGGGATGGGCCTGTCGCCGGACGGGAAGATCCTCGTCAACACCTCCGAGACGACCAACATGGCCCACTTCATCGACACCAAGACCTTCCAGGTCATCGACAACGTGCTGGTCGACGCCCGGCCGCGCTTCGCCGAGTTCACCGCCGACGGCAAGTACCTATGGGTCTCGGCGGAGGTCGGCGGCACGGTGAGCGTGATCGACGTCGCCCAGCGCCGCGTGATCAAGAAGATCACCTTCAAGATCCCGAGCGTGAACGACGAGGCGATCCAGCCGGTGGGGATCCGGATCACCAAGGACGGTACCAAGGCCTTCGTGGCGCTCGGGCCGGCGAACCGCGTCGCCGTGATCGACGCCAAGACCTACGCGGTCGAGAAGTACCTGCCGGTCGGCCAGCGCGTCTGGCAGCTGGCCTTCACGCCGGACCAGAAGCAGCTGTTCACCACGAACGGCACCTCCAACGACGTCTCGGTGATCGACGTGGCCGCCGAGAAGGTGGTGAAGAGCATCCCGGTCGGGCTCCTGCCCTGGGGCGTGGCGATCTCGCCGAACTGATCCGCGCGACCTCCGGGCGCCAAGCGAGGACGGCCGCGCGAAGCGGCCCTAGGGTGGAACACGACATGACGCGCATGTTTCGAACGGCGGCCCTCGGCCTGGCAGGGCTGCTCGCCGCGGCACCGGCCAGTGCCCTCGACCTGACCAAGAAGCGGGAGAACCTGCCCGACCTCGTCCTGGGCGACGATCAGGGCAACGACTTCGTGGTCGAGAACAAGGACATCACGCTGGAATCCGGCAAGGCCTATCGCCTGCGGATCGTCGCCAAGGGGCGCCAGGAATACAAGTTCTACGCGCCGGAGTTCTTCCGCTACATCTGGTTCAACCAGATCGTGATCGAGCACAAGGAGATCCACGGCGGCGGGCCGCCCGATCACCTGGAGTTCGACGATCCCGGCGAGATCGCCATCGAGTTCGTCGCGATCAAGCCCGGCACCTACACCTGGTCGGTGCACGGCCTGGAGGCCAAAGGCATGACCGGCACGCTGACGGTGAAGTGATGCGCGCCCTCCTGCTCTCCGCCAGCCTGCTCGCCGCCGGTCCGGCCCTCGCGGCCGACGATGCCTCCTCCTGCGCCGAGGGCATCACGATGATCCGCGACGCGCTCGCCCTGAACCCGCCCGAGACGGCGGTGCCGAAGCTCAAGAAGGCCCTGCGGGTCGCGGAGCGGGAGCAGAAGGAGGGCGAGTTCGACGAGTGCCTCGACGCCGTGACCGACGCCCGGAAGGTCCTGGGCCGATGAGCGCGTCCGAGTCGGCGGCCCTCCTGATCGAGCATGTCGGCCACCGGTTCGGCGCCCGCGCCGCGCTGGACGACGTCTCGATCACGGTGGAGCGCGGGCACTTCGCCGCGCTGCTGGGGCCGAACGGCGCCGGCAAGACGACGCTGTTCTCGGTCATCACCCGGCTCTACAACAACCAGACCGGACGGGTCTCGATCTTCGGCCACGCCCTCGATCGCGAGCCGTCCCGGGCGTTGGCGCGGCTCGGCGTCGTGTTCCAGGCCCGGACGCTCGACACCGACCTCACCGTGGAGCAGAATCTCCTCTACCACGCGAGCCTGCACGGCATCGCCCGCGGCGCCGCCAAGGGGCGCGTCGGCGCGCTGCTCGACCGCGTCGGTCTGGCGGACAGGCGCCACGACAAGGTGCGCACGCTCTCGGGCGGCCAGTCGCGCCGGATCGAGATCGCCCGCTCGCTGATCCACCGCCCCGACCTGCTGCTCCTCGACGAGCCCACCGTCGGCCTCGACCTCGAGTCGCGGGCCGACATCGTGGCGATCGTCCGCGCCCTGGTGCGCGAGGAGGGATTGTCGGTGCTCTGGGCGACCCACATCTTCGAGGAGATCGCGGACGACGACGACGCCGTGGTGCTGCACCGGGGCCGGATCGTCGCCCGGGGCCGGGCCGGCGGGATCGGCCGGCCGGGCGAGGCGCTCGCCGACGCGTTCCGGCGCCTGGTCGCCGAGCCGGGGAGGGCGGCGGCATGACCAATCCGACATCCTACGCCACCCGGATCGGCGCGGCCCCGCCACGCGGTCAGGCGGAGCGGATCGGGCGCCTCGACGCGGTCGGCTACCTGATCTGCCTCGGCGGCATCGTCCGCCGCGAGCTGCTGCGCTTCTTCCATCAGAAGGAGCGGTTCTTCTCGGCGCTGGTCCGGCCGCTGGTCTGGCTGTTCATCTTCGCGGCGGGCTTCCGCAACACGCTCGGCGTGTCCATCGAGCCGCCCTACCAGACCTACGTGCTCTACGAGGTCTACGTGGTGCCGGGCCTCGCCGTGATGATCCAGCTGTTCAACGGCATGCAATCGTCGCTGTCCATGGTCTACGACCGCGAGGTCGGCTCGATGAAGGTGCTGCTCACCTCGCCCTATCCGCGGTGGCTTCTCCTGCTCGCCAAGCTGATCGCCGGCGTCGCCGTCTCGATCGTGCAGGCCTACGCCTTCCTGGCCGTGGCGTTCTTCTGGGAGAGCGACATCCCCTGGCTCGGCTACCTGACGGCCCTGCCGGCCTTCCTGGCCACCGGCCTCATGCTCGGAGCGATCGGGCTGTTCCTCTCCTCGCTGGTCCGCCAGCTCGAGAACTTCGCCAGCGTGATGAACTTCGTGATCTTCCCGATGTTCTTCGCCTCGTCGGCCCTCTACCCGCTGTGGCGGATCCGGGAATCCTCCGAGACGCTGTACTGGATCTGCCAGCTGAACCCGTTCAGCCACGCGGTCCAGCTCGTCCGCTACGCGCTCTACGTCCAGTTCGAGCCGGTCGCCTGCGCCGTGGTGGTGGGCGTGGGGCTCGCCTTCTTCGGCATGGCGGTGGTCGCCTACGACCCCGGCCGCGGCATCATGGCCCGGCGCGGCGGCCCGGCCGGCGACAACACCTGATGGAGTCCGCCCAATGAACGTCCTCCTGACCCGCATCCTCGGCCCGGCGCTGGGGCTGGCGCTCCTCGCCGGTCCCGCCCTGGCCCAGCCGAAGCCGGATCCGGACTGGCCCTGCGTCCAGCGCAAGGTCGCGACCCTGAGCCCCGGCCAGTTCTGGACCGGCCCCGACGTGGAGGCGGCCGGCGACTGGGGCAGCGACAACGACGCCGCCGCCCTGGCGCAGAAGATCGCGTCCCGCCGCACGGACCTCTCGCAGGTCGGACCGCTCCTCGACACGTTCGCGGAGAAGTTCGGCTCCGACAAGGACGCGAAGGACAAGGCCCTGACGCGCGTCTACGCGGGCGTGTTCGAGGTGCTGAACGGCGAGCGCAACAAGGTGGTCGGCGGCATCGCCCGCTACGCGCAGGGCCAGCGCCGGATGGCCGAGCGGATCCGCGACGAGGCCGATAAGATCAGCCAGGTCAAGGACGCGCCGAGCGCCTCTGACGCGACCGAGCTCCCGAAGGACCAGTCCGAGCTGGAGACGAAGTTCGCCTGGGATCGCCGGATCTTCCAGGAGCGGAGCCAGTCGCTGACCTATGTCTGCGAGGTTCCGCAGCTGCTCGAACAGCGGCTCGGTGAGATCGCGCGCCTGATTCAGGCTCGCCTGTGACCCGCGCCGGCCGTCATTGCCAAATTATCCCGGTCGGGTTGCCAAAACATCCCTAAGTGGCTGAAATCTTTACCGAAACTGTTGCTGTTTAACCACGTGACGCCGCGTTCGGTCGACGCGGGCCGGAAATGAGGCCGAAACGCGTCTCACGTGTTCTTGAACCAATTGTGCGTGATCCCCGCACCCGCCAAGAGAGACCCAAGCTCGGCAGTCACGAGCACGTGTTTGGGTTTGAGGGGGTAGGGGATGTCACTTCGGGCGCTTCGGAGCAGCCTGGTCGCGTCGGCATCGGTTCTCGCCGGGACGGTCCTTCCCGCGGCGGTGCAGGCTCAGCAATCGGTGACGCTCGGCGAGATCAGCGTCGTCTCGACGTCGCCGGTCGGGGCCGGCGGCGGCAGTTCGAGCCAGGCGCAGATCTTCAACGGGCCCGGCCCGGTGCCGCCGGCCGGCTCGGTGGGACCGAGCGCCGGCGTGCGGCTGCGCGGCTCCGAGCAGCCGCTCTACAAGATCCCCAGCACCGTCGAGTCGGTCACGGCGAGCGATCTCACGATCGATCGCGCCAGCGACAACCTGACCACGACGCTGGCCCGGCGCACGCCCGGCATCAACGTCTCCGACTCGCAGGGCAACAACAACCGCGTCGACATCACCTACCGCGGCTTCACGGCCTCGCCCGTGCAGGGCGTGCCGCAGGGTCTCGCCGTCTACCAGAACGGCGTGCGCATCAACGAGGCCTTCGGCGACATCGTCAATTTCGACCTCATCCCCCCGCAGGCGATCCAGCGCATCGACGTCGTCACTGGCAACCCGGTCTTCGGCCTCAACGCCCTCGGCGGCGCGGTCAACATCCAGATGAAGAACGGCTTCACCTGGCAGGGCACCGAGATCTCGGCCTGGGGCGGCTCGGACGCGCGCACCGCCGGCTACCTCGAGTACGGCAAGGTCTCCGGCCCCTGGAGCGTCTACTTCACCGGCGACGGTCTGAACGACCGCGGCTGGCGCTACGAGAGCCCGAGCACGATCGGCCGGCTCTACGGCGACATCGGCTACCGCTCGCAGGATTCGGAGTTCCACCTGATCGGGCTCGCCGCCCGCAGCTTCTTCGGTGCGGCCGCCGCCACGCCGGTGGACTTCACCCACCGCGACCCGCGGGCGATCTTCACCTTCCCGCAGACCACCACCACCGAGGTAGGCACGCTCCAGCTCACCGGCCGGGTCGACATCTCGCCGACCTGGGACCTCGCCGGCAACGCCTATTTCCGCCGCTTCAGCCAGACCTACGTCGACGGCAACGACGGCAACTTCGAGAACTGCAGCACGCGCTCCAGCTTCCGCGGCAACCTCTGCTTCGAGGATGACGGCTTCAGCCCGGCGGCCGGCCAGTCGCAGACCGCGTTCCGCAACCAGTTCCTGATCCTGGGCCAGCAGAACCAGCGCATCCCGTTCCGGTCCGGCATCCCGTACGGCACGCTGGACACGACCCGGACGGAAGCCACCGGCTTCGGCGGCTCGCTCCAGGCCGCCAACCGCGACCGGATCTTCGGCCTGTCCAACAGCTTCGTGGTCGGTGGCAGCATCGATGCGGCCAACTACGGGTTCAAGTCGTCCAGCACCCTGGGCGTCATCAACCCGAACCTGTCGATCACCACCGATCCGAGCAACCCATTCTACGGCAACATCCCGGGCCTCGGCACGCCGCAGCTGCGGACCGCGGGCGCGCTCGGCATCGCGCCGAGCTCGGTCAACGGCTCCAATCTCTACATGGGCCTCTACACCCTCGACACGCTCGACGTGACCGACCGGCTGTCGCTGACCGCCGGCGCCCGGCTCAACTTCGCGCGCATCCAGAGCGAGGATCTGACCGGCTTCTCGCCGGACGTGACCGGCACGCACTACTTCAACAAGATCAACCCGGTCGCCGGCCTGACCTACCGGTTCTTCGACGCGCTCAACCTCTACGGCAGCTACTCGGAATCGAACCGCGCCCCGACCCCGCTGGAGCTGGCCTGCGCAAACCCGGACCGGCCGTGCCTGCTGCCGAACTCGCTGGTGGCCGACCCGCCGCTCAAGCAGGTCACCGGGCGGACCTACGAGGTCGGATTCCGCGGCCAGCTGCCGAACACCTATGACGGCGGCATCATCACCTACAAGATCGGCGCCTTCCGCACCGACCTCGCCAACGACATCCTGTCGCTGGCCACCCCCGGCAACACCGCCCGCGCCTACTTCGTCAACGTGCCGTCGACGCAGCGGCAGGGCATCGAGGTCGGCGGCGAGTACACGGCCGATTACCTGCGGGTCTACGCCAACTACGCCCTGGTTGACGCGACCTTCCAGTTCAACGGCACCCTGTCGTCGCCCAACAACCCGCTCGCGGATGACGGCGCGATCCAGGTCCGCAAGGGCAACGTCGTGCCGCTGGTGCCGACCCACCAGATCAAGGCCGGCTTCGACTACTTCGTCACGCCCGACTGGCAATTCGGCCTCTACCTCCAGGCCTTCTCGTCGTCCTACTTCCGCGGCGACGAGTCGAACCTGAACCGCAAGCTGCCGCCCTACTACGTGCTGAACTTCCAGACCAAGTACCAGGTCACGAAGAACCTCGAGGTGTTCGGCCTCATCACCAACCTGACCAACAACCGCTACGCCACGTTCGGCACCTTCGCCGAGCCGGGCGCGGTGGCCGGCAACCTGCGGATCAGCGATCCGCGGACCACGACCCTGGCGCAGCCCTTCTCGGTCTACGCCGGCATCCGCTACGCCTTCGGCGCCGATCCGGTGCCGATGTCGCCGGAGCCGATCATCCGGAAGTACTGACCCGTCCGCGATGGCGAGGGGCGGGCGCCTCCCGCGGCCTGAGGGCCGCGCGGGGCGCCCGTCGCGTTCCGGGGCTGGCGCATGCGGCCTCCTGTCTCGGGAACGGGCCCGTTCGTCCGGCGTCTCCCCGGTAGCCGCACCGGCGCATCACCGCCCCCTCGCGCACGAGGGGCCGGCGCCGGCCGCACCCCGACACCGTGGAGCCTCGTCCCGATGATCATCCGTTTCGCCGTTGCAGCCCTCGCCCTGGCGGCCGCGACGCCTGCCCTGGCGACCCCGTGCTCCGACGAGGTCGATACGCTGCAGCGGCGGCTCGACAGCGCCGGCGCCGCCGCGGTGACCGGGACGACCCCGCCCGGCGGCACGACGTCGTCCAACTCGCCCAAGGCCCTCGACACGCCGCCGGCGCTCACCAAGTCCGACGCCGCCGTGAAGCCCACAGCCTCGGGCGTCGAGGAGGCCAAGAAGCTGGTCGCCCAGGCACGCCAGCAGGACAAGTCCGGGGACGCCCAGGGCTGCCGCGACACGATCATGAAGGCCAAGGAGAAGGCCGGCGCCCTGCCGTAGCGGCGCGCACGGCCGGCACCGCTCCGGTGCCGGCCCCACCGCTCAGTAGGCGTTCTCGGTCCTGAACAGCGCGAACGGCGTGGTCAGCAGGATCTGCAGGTCGAGCAGTACCGACCAGTTCTCTATGTAATAGAGGTCGTGCTCGACGCGCCGCTGCAGCTTCTCCGAAGTGTCGGTCTCGCCGCGCCAGCCGTTGACCTGAGCCCAGCCGGTGATGCCGGGCTTAACCTTGTGGCGGGCGAAGTAGCCGTCGACCACCTGATCGTACAGGGTGTTGGCGGCTTTCGCCTGGAGCGCGTGCGGTCGCGGGCCGACCAGCGACAGGTCGCCCTTGAGCACGTTGAACAGCTGCGGCAGCTCGTCGAGCGAGGTCTTCCGGATGAACCGGCCGACCGGTGTCACGCGCGGGTCGCCCCGGGCCACCATCCGGGCCGCGCCGGCGTCGCACTGATCCACGTACATCGAGCGGAACTTGTAGACCTCGATCAGCTCGTTGTTGAAGCCGTGGCGCTTCTGCCGGAACAGCACGGGCCCGCGCGACGTGAGCTTCACCGCGAGGGCGATCGCCAGCATGAGCGGCGACAGCGCCAACAGCATCATCAGGCCGACGCAGCGGTCGAACAGCGCCTTCACCACGACGTCCCAATCGGCGATCGGACGGTCGAACACGTCCAGCACCGGGACCGAGCCGAGATACGAGTAGCTGCGCGGGCGCAGGCGCAGCTTGGCGGCGTGCGCCGAGAGCCGGATGTCGATCGGCAGGACCCAGAGCTTGGCGAGCATCTGGAGGATCCGCGCCTCCGCGGTGATCGGGATCGTGAACACGATCAGGTCGAGCCGGGCGTGCCGCGCGTAGGCGACGAGGTCGTCGACGTTGCCGAGCTTCGGGTGCCCCGCCACCACGTCGGAGGACCGGTCGGCGTTGCGGTCGTCGAACACGCCGACGATGCGGATGCCGCTCTCGCTCTGCGTCTCCAGGGCGGCGATCAGGTCCTCGGCGGGCTGGCCGCCGCCCACGATCGCGGTGCGCCGGTCGAACCGTCCGGCCCGGGTCTGGGCGTCGATGATGCGGAAGAGCACGAAGCGCCCGAGCAGCAGCGCCGCGAGGCCGGTGCCGAAGAAGGTCGCGAGCCAGAGGCGCGAGTAATGGTCGGCCACCTTGGCCAGCACGAGTCCGGCGGCGACCATCAGGAAGGTCATCGACCACGCCGCGATCAGCCGGATGGCGGTCTTGAAGAAGCTCCGGAAGGCGGCGACCCGGTAGCCGCCCGACGCCTGGATCAGCGTCACAGTGATCACCGCGATCATGCCGATCGCGCCCGCGTAGGTCAGCCCGAACGGGACGCGCCCGCGGAGCATCAGCAGGTGCAGCAACGCGCCCAGGCCGAAGATCAGCGTGCATTCCAGGGCGCGCACCAGCCCGG
Organism: Methylobacterium sp. ME121; assembly: GCF_000974725.1. Taxonomy (NCBI): domain Bacteria; kingdom Pseudomonadati; phylum Pseudomonadota; class Alphaproteobacteria; order Hyphomicrobiales; family Methylobacteriaceae; genus Methylobacterium; species Methylobacterium sp. ME121. The sequence goes on along the minus strand of NZ_BBUX01000074.1, from coordinate 12,831 downwards.
CCACCACGACGGGCGAGATCGCCGTCGGTCCCGGCGCGGCGGTCTCGGCGAGCGGCACGCCGCCGGCGGCCGGGACCGAGGACGCCTCCATCGGGACGGCGGCCTCCAGGAGATCGCGGATGTCGAACGCGCTCATCGATCGGCTCCCCCCGAGCCTTGCGGTCGCTGCCTCGAAGGAAGCTTGGCACGGGGCGTTGTGGGAACATTTAAGAGCGAGGGTGCCGCCGCCTTTTCCACCGCGGCGCACAGGCCCCGATCCTCTTCCGGCAGGTCTCGCCGTCAGGCGGTCCGGGCTCCGGCGATCGTCCGCGGCGCGGGATCGCGGCGCTCCGCGCGGGCCTCGAAGGCCGCGGCGTAGCCGGAGACAACCTCGCTGCCCATGCGGTCCAGGGAGAAGCGCTGCCGGATCGAGGCGCTCAGGCCCTGGGTCCGCGCGGCCAGGGTCTCCGGTGCGGCGTCGAGAACGCGACGGATCCCCTCGGCGAGCGCCGCCGGGTCCCGCGACGGGACGAGGTCGCGGGCGGCCGCGCCGAAGATCTCCGGAATGCCGCCGACCCGGGTGGCGACCAGCGGCTGCGCCGCCGCGGCGGCCTCCAGCACGACGTAGGGCAGCGACTCCGCGAGCGACGGGACGACGAGGATCCGGCCGCGGGCCAGCACGGAGCGGATCGCCTGCGGCGGCTCGAACGCCACCGCGTCGGCGAGGCCGAGGCGGGCCACGGACTCCCGCAGGATCTCGGCGTCCGGCCCGGATCCGACCAGGAGCAGGCGCAGCGCCCGACCCTCGGCCCGCAGCCGGACCAGCGCCTCGAGCAGGTAGGGCAGCCCCTTGGCCTCCCGCAGCTCACCGACATAGAGCAGGTCGAAGGGCTCGGCGACGCGGTCGAGCGGCGCGAACTCGGCCTCGGCGATGCCGTTGTGCACGATCCGCGTCACCCGCTCGGGACCGCCGACGAAGCTCCGGTGGCGGCCCGCGACGTACTCGCTCTCGAACAGGAACGCGTCCGTGCGGCGGGCGAGCACCGCCTCGGCCCCCATGTAGAGGCGGTGCAGTGGGCTGCCCGGCCGGTAATTGTAGCTGCCCCCGTGCGGCGTGTAGGCCCGGATCGCCGGACCCGCCGCGGCGAGCCGGGCATAGGCGCCGCCCTTGGCCCCGTGTCCGTGCAGCACGTCCGCGCCGACCTCCGCGGCCCGCTGGGCGACGGCGCGCAGACAGGACCAGTCCGACGGGTGCGGATTCCGGCGCATCGGCAGCCGGACGAGGCCGAGATCCAGGCAGGGCATCAGGTCCGCCAGGGCGCCCGCGGCGCGGTCACCGCCGGTGCTGGAGTCGCAGACGAGGCCGACATGGTGTCCCGCGGCCGCCTGGAGGCGGGCGAGATCCATCACGTGCCGGAACAATCCGCCCACGGGCGCCCGGAACACGTGCAGGATCCGGTAACGGTGAGCGAGGCCAGAGTCGTTCGTCTTCGGGACCACGGTCCAGCTCCCGGGAATATCAGTCCCCGAGTTGTGGTGCACCCGCGGTCGCGGGAAACTTAAAGCAGGTCGCCCGCGCTCGACCTTTTCAGCGGAACGGTAACCGGAGTTTTACGCGCGACGTCGCAATCGATTGCGACGCTAGGTCATCGGCGAGCCGTTCAGGCTGGCCCAGATCGTCCCGTAATGGCAGGCCGTGGCGGCGAGGACGAAGCCGTGCCAGATCGCGTTCTGGAAGGGCAGGGTCCGCCAGACGTGGAACACGACGCCGATCGAGTAGAGCGCCCCGCCGATGCCGAGCAGCCACAGGGCCGTGGGCTGAAGCGCCGCGATCACCGATTCGTAGGCGAACAGCCCGCTCCAGCCGAGCATGAGGTAGAGCCCGATCGACAGGCGGTCGAATCGGCCCGGCAGGAAGAGCTTCACCGCGATCCCGATCAGCGCCACCAGCCAGATCATCGCCAAGAGGGCGTAGGCCCGCGGCCCCGATCCCACGAGGGCGACCAGCGGCGTGTAGGTCCCGGCGATCATCAGGTAGATCAGGGCGTGGTCGGCGCGGCGCAGGAGCCATTTGCGCGGGCTGACCGGATAGAGATTGTAGAGGGCTGAGACGCCGAGCATCAGGACGAGGGCCGTGGCGTAGACGACCACCGCCGCCCGCTCGCCGAGCCCGAGATGCGCCGTGACCGCGGTCGCCACCAGGGCCACAGCACCGGCGAAGCCGAGCAGCACGCCGAGACCGTGGATCACGCCATCCGCCATGATCTCCCGCGGCGTGTAGTGCCAGGTCAGGGAGAGCGGTCGACCATCCTCCGCGAGAGACATCTTGAAGCCTCCTGCAACGCGTGCAGCTTAAAGCTTGAGAAGTCTTGGTCGTTCCATGTGCAGATTGCTGATGGGGAGTTATCCCAAGGTTCCACTGAAAGCGGTAAAAGTCTCGTGCGGCGCAGCGAGACTGCTGCACCGCACGAAAGCCTAGATCCGGCCTCCGGCCAGACCCTCGAACCCCAGCGGCGGCTCGGCGGCGGCGGGCTCGACCAGGCCGAACCCGCGGCTGAGCCGGGCATGGACGATGGCCATCGTCAGCACCGCCATGGCGAGCACCTGATGCGCGAGCGCCGCCCAGAGGGGGACGGCGAGGAGAAGCGTCGCGATCCCCAGCGCCATCTGGGCGAGGACGAGGATCACGACGCCCGCGGCCCGCCCGGCCGCGCTCTTCGGGCCGGTGAGCCGGGCATCGACGGCGTGCAGAACCGCCACGACGAACACGAGGTAGGCCGTCACCCGATGGTCGAACTGAACGAGGGCGTGGTTGTCCACGAAGTTCTCGATCCACGGCCGGATCGCGAAGAGGCTGTCCAGCGGCGGGACGAGCTGGCCGTCCATGGTCGGCCAGGTGTTGTAGACGAGGCCGGCATGCGAGCCGGCGACGAGGCCGCCGAGGAAGATCTGCACCAGGACCAGGATCGGCAGCAGCAGGGCGGTAGCCCGCAGCCGTGCCGGGGCCGGCGCAAGGACGCCGCGGCGCTCGCCCGCGGCCAGCCAGACCAGGCCGGCCAGGATGAGGCTCGCGGTGGTGAGGTGCAGGGCGAGCTTGAGCGGCGCCACGGCCGTCATGCCGGGCTGAAGGCCCGAGGCGACCATGATCCAGCCGATGGCGCCCTGGAGGCCGCCGAGCAGGCCGAGGCCGAGCAGGCCGAGACCGAGCCGCCGGCTGATGCGGCCCTGCCACCAGAACAGGATCAGCGGCAGGAAGAACACGAGGCCGATCACGCGGCCGAGCAGGCGATGGCCCCATTCCCAGCCGTACAGCACCTTGAACGCCGACAATCCCATCCCCTGGTTGAGGATGTTGTATTGCGGCGTGTCCCTGTACTTGGCGAACTCGGCCGCCCAGTCGGCCTCGGTGAGCGGCGGGATCGCGCCCGTGACGGGGCGCCACTCGGTGATTGACAGGCCGGACCCGGTCAGCCGCGTCGCGCCGCCGACCGCCACCATGGCGACCACCAGGGCCGCGACCACGTAGAGCCAGGTCCGCACCGCCCCCGACCGCCGGTCGCCCGCGCCACTCATGTCCATGCACGTCCCTTCCGCGGATGCCAGGATGCGCCCGCCTGACCCGGGTTAGGGGATGTCCGAACGACCAGCAACGGCGCCGGCGCCGCAGCCCGCGTCAGCGGGCGCGTTGCCAACCGGATCCCGGAGCGGTAGCCGTCGCCTGTCCGCGCCCGCAGCGCCGGCCGCCAGGCCAGCGGCCCAGTCCGAAGGCGCGGCCCAGGAAGTCAACCATGCGCCGCCGCACCCGGACCCTGATCGGCACCCTCGCCATCCTGGTCTTCGTCTGCCTGTACGGCCCCCTGGCGATGACCCTGGCCGATAGCCGCATCTCCGAGACGCCGGCGGCGGTGCAGGCGGTGATCTACTCGATTCTCGGCATCGCGTGGATCTTCCCGCTGATGCCGCTGATCCGGTGGATGGAGCGGCCCGATCGCTGAGTCCAACCCTCGATTTTGCCGCACTCGGGGATCACAAGCCTGCCGTCCCCGCTCGAGACCCCTCCGTGCACCGCCCGACTCTCTGCCTCAAGCCGCTGGCTGCCCTCGTCGTGCTGCTCGCGCCCGTTCCGGCCCTGGCGCAGGGGACACCGCGCTCCATCGGCGAATGCGAGCGCCTCAAGAACGACCTCGCCTACAACCAGTGTCTCGCCATGTTCGGCCCAGCGGCCAAGAACGTCGCCGGCGGCTACGCCTCGGCCGACACGACGGTCGCCGCGGCGGCCACGCCCGCGGCCGCCATGGCCGAGCCGATCCCGCAGGTGGACGAGGCGGTCGAGGCCAGCACCGGCCGCCGGCGGCGCTACCGGTCCGTGCGCGGCCGGCAATACGCCTCGTTCTCGACCGGCTACCGCCACCGGCGTCGGCGCTAGGGCCGGCTCGCGCCGGTCGCGGCCCTAGCGGGCATCCGGCGCTTCGAGCGCCGCGAGGACCTGCGCGCCCGGCACCGAGCCGTCTCCGGGCCAGACGCCCCAATCGGCGACCTGATCCAGGGCGTCGGCGAGGCGACGCTTGTAGACGTGCCGCGGCACCTCCTCGGCGCCGAACTGCGTCAGGTGTTCGGTGACGAACTGAGTATCGGCGAGCCGGTAGCCCCCGGCGCGCAGGCGGGCCATCAGGTGGACGAGGGCGACCTTCGAGGCGTCGCGGACCTCGTGGAACATGCTCTCGCCGAAGAAGGCGGCCCCCAGCGAGACGCCGTAGAGGCCGCCGACGAGCCGGCCGTCGGCGCCCGCGTAGACCTCGACCGTGTGGACGTGGCCGATGTCGAACAGGGCACCGTAGAGTTCGCGGATCCGCCCGTTGATCCAGGTGCGCTCGCTGTCCCGGCGGGGCGCGGCGCAGCCGTCGATCACGCCGTCGAAATCGGTGTCGCAGCGGACCACGAACTGGTCGGACCGCACCGTCCGGGCGAGGCGCCGGGGAACGCGGAACGCGTCGAGGGGGAGAACGCCGCGCGCCTTGGGCTCGACCCAGTAGAGCGTGGGGTCGTCGGCATCCTCCGCCATCGGGAAGATGCCCGCCGCGTAGGCCTTCAGCAGGATCTCGGGGGTGATGTCCACGCGGGCGGTGTCGTGCATGCCGTGAATGTCGCGCGCGGCCGGCGCGAAGACCAGATCCCGCGCGCGCCGCTCTCGCCGCAGCCCCGCCCGGTTCCGGTCAGGCTTTCATGCCGCCGTCTTCCAGGAAATGCTCCAGCCAGTGGATGTCGTAAAGGCCGTTCTGCACGTCCGGGTTACGGACCAGGGTCCGGAACAGCGGCAGCGTCGTGTCGATCCCGTCGATGACGAACTCGTCCAGGGCCCGGCGCAGACGCATGAGGCACTCGTTGCGGGTCCGGCCGTGGACGATCAGCTTGCCGATGAGCGAATCGTAGTTCGGCGGGATGCGGTAGCCCTGGAACGCCGCCGAATCGACCCGGACGCCGAGGCCGCCGGGCGTGTGGTAGTGGGTGATCTCGCCGGGCGAGGGCCGGAAGGTCTCCGGGTGCTCGGCGTTGATCCGGCACTCGATGGCGTGGCCCTCGACCTTGATGTCCGCCTGGCTCACCGAGAGCGGGCCGCCCGAGGCGACCTGGATCTGCTCGATGACGAGGTCGATCCCGGTGATCATCTCGGTGACCGGATGCTCGACCTGGATACGGGTATTCATCTCGATGAAGTAGAACCGCCCGTCCTCGTAGAGGAACTCGATCGTGCCGGCGCCCAGATAGCCGAGCTCCTTCATCGCGTTGGCGCAGATGCCGCCGATCTCGGCGCGCATCGACTCGTTGAGCGCCGGCGAGCCGCCTTCCTCCCAGACCTTCTGGTGGCGGCGCTGGAGGGAGCAGTCGCGCTCGGCGAGGTGCACGGCACCGCCGCGGCCGTCGCCGAGCACCTGGACCTCGATGTGGCGCGGCTTCTCCAGGTACTTCTCGAGATAGACCGCGTCGTCCCCGAAGGCGGCCTTCGCCTCGGACTTGGCCATGCCGATCGCCTGCTCCAGCTCGGCCTCGGAACGCGCCACCTTCATGCCGCGGCCGCCGCCGCCCGCCGCCGCCTTGACGAGGACGGGGTAGCCGATCTCGGCGGCCACGCGCTTGGCGGTGTCGGCGTCCTCGACCCCGCCCTCGGAGCCCGGCACGCAGGGGATGCCGAGCTTCAGCGCCGTGCGCTTCGCCTCGATCTTGTCGCCCATGGTGCGGATGTGCTGCGCCTTGGGGCCGATGAAGCCGATCTGGTGGTGGGCCAGCACCTCGGCGAAGCGGGCATTCTCCGACAGGAAGCCGTAGCCGGGATGCACGGCATCGGCGCCGGTGATCTCGCAGGCCGCGATGATCGACGGGATGTTGAGGTAGCTGTCGCGGGCGGCCGGCGGCCCGATGCAGACGCTCTCGTCGGCGAGGCGCACGTGCATGGCGTCGGCGTCGGCTGTGGAGTGGACCGCCACGGTGGCGATCCCGAGCTCCTTCGCCGCCCGCAGGATGCGCAGGGCGATCTCGCCGCGGTTCGCGATCAGGATCTTGTCGAACATCGGACCCGTTAGGGCGTCCTGGCGATCCCGGACCGCGCAGGATGCTCTATCCTCTCGTGTTGCGGCGTCGTCCGGGACTGGGCGGCGAGCGCCCGGCGGACGTCCTAGGTGATGACGAGCAGGGCCTCGCCGAACTCGACCGGCTGACCGTCCTCGACGAAGATGGCGCTGATCGTGCCGGCGCGGGGGGCCACGATCTCGTTGAAGGTCTTCATCGCCTCGATCAGCAGCAGCTTGTCGCCGACCTCGACCTTCGAGCCGACGTCCACGAACGCCTTGGCGTCGGGCGAGGGCCGGAGATAGGCGGTCCCGACCATCGGCGAGGGCACGGTGCCGGGCTGCGCGCGGGCCGGCTCGGCCGGGGCGAGGGGGGACGAGGCGGCGGGCGCCGCCGGCGGCGCGGCGACGGCCGCGAGCGGGGCCGGCGCCGCGACCTGCACGCTCACGGGTTCGAGCCGCCGCGCGACGCGGATGCGCAGGTCGCCCTTCTCGACCTCGATCTCGGACAGGCCGGTCTCGGTGACGAGGTTGGCGAGCTCGCGCACGAGCTCGGGATCGATGGCGTCGTTCTTTGGCATCCGGCCTACTTCGTCTCGCGGCACATCGGTGCGTCCATCCGGGCTCGGCCCTGGACCCCCACCGCGGCCCTGCGGCTGGCGGCTCTTAGACGAAGGCGCCCCGGCGCGACAAGGCTGCGCGGAACGCCTTCGGGGTCCCTCGGTCCGTTCCGTCAGCTCAGCAGGAGGCGTGGCCGCACTGGCGCACGTCGGCGATGGTCTTGCGCATCGGCTCGACGCCGACGGCACCCGGGATCACCTCGTCGCCGATGATGAAGGCGGGCGTGCCCGAGAGGCCCAGGCGGTCGCCCAGACCGCGGTTCTCGCTGAGCGCGGCCTTCACCTCGGGGGAGGCCATGTCCTTCTGCAGCTTGGCGGTGTCCACGCCCATGTCCTTGGCGACCTGGATCGCCCGGGCGCCGTTCACGCGGCCCTTGGTCTCCAGCAGCTTCTGGTGGAACTCGAACAGCTTGTCGCCCTTGAGCTGCTGGCGCACCGCGACGGCGACTTGGCTGGCCTCCAGCGATTCCGGGCCGAGCACCGGGAAGTCCTTGATGACGACCCGCAGCTTCGGGTCGGACTTGATCAGCGCCTGGACGTCGCCCAGCGCCTTGCGGCAGTAGCCGCAATTGTAGTCGAAGAATTCGACCAGCGTGACGTCGCCCGTCGGGTTGCCGGCGACGACGTCGTGGGGCCCATTGATGAGGGCCTCGCGCGATTCCTTGAGGGCGGCGGCCTGGGCGAGGCGCTGCGTCTCGGCCTGCTGCTTCTCGGCCTCGGCGAGGGCCTCCTGAAGCACCTCGGGATGCTTGATCAGGTAGTCCTTGACGATCGCCTCGATGCCGGCGCGCTGCGCGTCCGTGAACGGCGCGGCGGGGGGCGTCGCGGTCTGAGCGAGAGCGGGGACGGCGACGAGGCCGAGCGCCAGGACCAGCGCGGGCAGGGGGCGGATGAAGGGCATAGATCCTCGCTTGCGCGGCGGGGCGGCCCGCGCGTGGCGCGAGCGGTAGGGGCTGGGTTAGGCGTTTTCGCGGCGTCCGGTCAAATCCCGCGGTGGCCGCGGCGCGCGGTGCGGCAGCGCTCGCCGCGGCCACCGCTCCGCCTGCCGAGCCGAGGGGCCGCCTCCGCGGATCGACGGCCCCGCCGTCGCGGGGGCGCGCGGCCGAACCCGGCTCCGGCTTGAGGCAGGGGCCGCGAGCGTCTAACCCCCGCGGCGCCAGCTTCGTCCGGCGCAGAGCAGACCCCATGATCCCGATCTCCCGGCGCGCCGCCGCCGTCCAGCCGTTCCTCGCGATGGATGTCATGGCGGCCGCCGCCGCCAAGGCGCGGGCGGGCAGCGACGTGGTGCGGATGGAGGTCGGCCAGCCGTCGGCGCCGGCGCCCCGAGCCGTGATCGCGGCCGCACAGGCTGCGCTCGCCAGCGGCCGCGTCCCCTACACCGAGGCCCTGGGCCTGCCGTCCCTGCGGGCCCGCATCGCCCGGGACTACGCGGAGCGGCACGGCGTCGCGGTGAGCCCGGAGCGGGTGGTGATCACCACCGGATCCTCGGCGGGCTTTGTGCTCGCCTTCATGAGCCTGTTCGATTCCGGCGCCCGGGTCGCCGTCCCTCAGCCGGGCTATCCGGCCTATCGCAGCATCCTGGCCGCCCTCGACCTCGTGCCGGCGCCGATGGTGCTGCGCGCCGAGGACCGCTTCGCGCCGACCGCGGCTTTGCTGCGCGAGACCCACGCCCGCGCGCCGGTCGCCGGGGCGCTGGTGATGAGCCCGGCCAACCCGTCCGGCACGGTGATCACGGAGGGCGCCCTGCAGGATCTCTGCGCGGCGGCGCGCGGCCTCGGCCTGCCGCTGATCTCCGACGAGATCTATTACGGCCTCAGCTACGGCGAGCCCACCGTCACGGCGCTGCGCTTCGACCCCGACGCCGTCGTGATCAACTCGTTCTCGAAGTACCACTGCATGACCGGCTGGCGCGTCGGCTGGATGGTCGTGCCGGAGGCGCTGGTCCGCCCGATCGAGCGGCTGGCGCAGAACCTCTACATCTCGGCGCCCTACCTGTCGCAGGTCGGCGCGCTGGCGGCCTTCGACGCGACGGACGAGCTGGACGCCGTTCGCGACGGCTACGCGCGCAACCGCGCGATCCTGCTGGACGCCCTGCCGGGCCTCGGCCTCGGCCGCGTGCACCCGGCAGACGGCGCCTTCTACCTCTACGCGGACGTCTCGAACCTCACCAACGACGCCGCGGATTTCTGCCGGCGCATGCTCGACGAGGCGCACGTCGCGTCGACGCCCGGCCTCGACTTCGACCCGGACGTGGGCAACCACCACGTCCGCTTCTCCTTCGCGGGCTCGGAGGCCGAGTGCCGCGAGGCGGTGGCGCGGCTGAAGGCGTGGCTGCGCTGACCGGTCAGGCCGCCGGCACGAGCGCGCCGACCGCCTCGACCAGCTCCGAGAAGTGCTCGATCACCCGGTCGGGGCCGAGTTCGGCGACCGGCCGGTCGGTGTAACCGAAGGTGACCGCCACCACCGGGATGCCGGCGGCCTTGGCGGTGTCGATGTCGGTCCGGGAATCGCCCACCATGACGGCGCGGGCCGGGTCACCGGCGGCGCGGGCGATGGTGCCCGTCAGGTGGCGGGGATCGGGCTTGGCTTGCGGGAAGGTGTCCCGGCCGCAGATCGCCGCGAAGCGGTGGCCGATCCCGAGGAGGCGCAGCAGCTCGACCGACTGTCCCTCGTACTTGTTGGTGCAGACCGCGAGCCGGAAGCCGGCCGCCTCGAGGGCGTCGAGCGCCTCGACGACGCCCGGGAAGAGGTGGGACGTGTCGGCGAGATGCGCGCCGTAATGGGCGATGAAGGCGTCGAAGAGCCGGTCGTGGTCCTCCAGCGACAGCGGTCGCCCCTCGGCCTCGAAGCCGCGCCGGATCAGCGCCCGGGCACCGGCGCCGATCAGCCCGCGCGCCTGCGAGAGGGGCAGTTCGGCCAGCCCCTCGCGCTTCATCAGCACGTTCAGGGTGCCGATCAGGTCGCCCGCGGTCTCCGCGAGGGTCCCGTCCAGGTCGAACACGGCGATCGGGGGTTTGCGCGTCGGTTCGGTGGACATGCGGGACAGGCTCCGGGCTCGGCTGGATCTCGAACGGCGTCGCTATCGGGGTGGGGGAACCGGGGCAAGCCAGCCTTCGGTGTGCGGCGGGGCGCGGATCGTCTCACCGAGCGCCCCAGACTCGCCCGAAAGCGCGGACAAACGCAGCGCGTACCAGCCCCGGGACCCGCGATGAAACTCTCCCTGCCCTTCCTGCTGCCGCTCCTGGCCGCCTGCGCCGCGCTGCAAGCCCTGCCGGCGGCCGCGACCTCCTTCGAGTTCGTTCCCGCCCCGCAGACCGACCTGAACCGGATGTACCGGGTCGACAAGGTGACCGGCGAGGTGACCTCCTGCCAGTACGGGCTCCAGGAATCGGCGGGCGGCATCGGCCAGACGGTGTGCTTCGGGCCGGGGGAGGGCGCCGGGCCGCAGACCCCGTCGGAATACGGGCTGGTCGCGAGCCGGCACACCCGCGAGGCCGGCGTCTTCCGCGTGAACTACCGGACCGGCGAGATGAGCATCTGCTTCGTGCTGGTGAAGAAGGAGCAGGTCGTCTGCACCCAGCAGGGCAAGCCCGGCGCCGAGGGCGCGTCCGACACCCCGCTCACCGGTCCGGCCCCCGGTCGCGCCGGCGCCAGCGCCACCCCGACACAGGGCGGCCGCCCGTGACGCGGACGTGCGGGCGCGGGCGTTCCGGTCGGCCCGGTCCCGTGCTACGGGCCGCCCGACGCTCACGGAAAGACCGGCTGCCCATGACCCGCGCTCCCTCGCTCACCCTCGCCGACCGGGCGGTGTCCCGGTGAGCGGGCCGGACCTGCGGCGGGCCGCGGCCGCCCGCGCCCTCGACCTCGTCGAGCCGGGCATGCGGCTCGGCCTCGGCACGGGCTCCACGGCGGCGGCCTTCGTGGCGCTCCTCGGCGAGCGCGTCCGTGCCGGCCTCGACATCGTCGGCGTACCGACCTCCGAGGCCACGCGCACGCAGGCCGAGAGCCTGGGCATCCGCCTCGCGACCCTGGACGAGCAGCCCGAGCTCGACCTGACCATCGACGGCGCCGACGAGGTCGACGACCGGCTCCGCCTGATCAAGGGCGGCGGCGCGGCGCTCCTGCGCGAGAAGATCGTCGCCTGCGCGAGCCGCCGCATGGTGGTGATCGCCGACGCGGCCAAGCACGTGGCGCGGCTCGGCGCCTTCCCGCTCCCGGTCGAGGTCAATCCCTTCGGCCTCAAGGCCACGCACCGCGCCGTCGAGGCGGCGGTCGCGGGGGCCGGCTGCTCCGGTGACGTCCGGCTGCGCGCCCAGGCCGATGGCAAGCCCCTGGTCACGGACGGGGGCCATTACATCCTCGACGCGCGCCTCGGTGCGATTCCCGATCCGGAGGCCCTCGGCGCCGCCCTCTGGGCCGTGCCGGGCGTCGTCGAGCACGGCCTGTTCCTCGGCATCGCCGACGCCGCGATCCTGGCGGCGGCGCGGGACGGGCAGGCCGAGGTCACCGTTCTCGGCAGCCTCACCTGAGGCGCCGCCCTCCATCGCCGGCCATCCTCGCAAGAAAGTCCAGCATGTCCCGTCGTCCCACCGCCGTGCCAGGCCTCCTCAGCCTCGCGCTCGGCCTCGCGCTCCTGGCGCTCCCCCACGCGGCGGCCGCGCAGCCGCAGAAGGCCGCGCAGGCCAAGCCGGCGGCGCAGCCGGCCGCCGGCACCCCCGCGGCCAACAGCCCGGCCGCGGCCACCTACACGCCGGCCCACCTCGCGCTCGCCCGCGAGGTGATGCTCAGCTCCGGCATCGCCCGGTCGTTCGACTCGGTGCTGCCCGCCTTCGCCGACCAGATCCGGAAGCAGACGGTCACCCGCCCCGAGCTCTCCAAGGACCTCGAGGAGGTCCTGGCCTCGCTGCAGCCGGAGATGGAGCTGCAGAAGCAGCGCATGATCGACATCGCGGCGCGCACCTACGCGTCGAAGTTCTCCGAAGCCGAGCTGAAGGAGATCGCGACCTTCTTCCGCTCGCCCGCCGGCAAGCACTACGTGGAGGCGCAGCCGCAGCTCCTCGACGAGATGGTGCAGGAGATGCAGGACTGGACGCAGGACGTCTCGGAATACGTCATGGTTCGCGTCCGCGCCGAGATGGGCAAGCGCGGGCACCAGATGCAGTGAGGGCGGCCGCTCCTGCGGGCGGATCGCCGTGAGAGACCGTCCGTGAACGCGGCCGGCCGCATGTACGCGGCGGGCGGCGCGCTGCTCGCGGCCACGCCGCTCGCCATGGTGCTCGCCAACCGGTCGAGCCCGCTGGTCGTCGGCCTGGCGGCGCTCGCCTTCCTGGCCGGACGCTGGGCGGAGGACGCGTCCGCCCTGCGCGGCGCGCTGCTGTCCCCGCTGCGGACGCCGCTCGCCGGCGCGGCGCTCGCCTTCATGGCCTGGGCGCTGGTCTCCCTGGCCTGGAGCCCGTTCCCGGTCGTCTCCCTGCGGGTGCTGGGCGAGTTCCTCCCGACGCTGCTCGCCGCCTACCTGCTGGCCTGCCTGGCGCCCGGGCGGATCCCGGCCTTCGCGCCGCGGCTCGGCGCGATCGCGATCGGGCTGTCGGGACTCCTGATCGCGGCGGATCTCGCCGCCCGATCCTCGTCCGTGGAGCGGGCGCTCGGGCGCCGGGTCGCCGCCTTCC
>NZ_BBUX01000075.1:0-28090 GCF_000974725.1 Methylobacterium sp. ME121 | reverse complement strand
GCGGCGGCGGGAGCGGCGCGCCGGCCTCGGGGCCGGGCCTCGGGCCGCTGGGCGGCGGCGGCGGGGTCTGCGCGAGGGCGACGGTGCCGGACAGCAGCGCCGCGACGCCCGCGAGGGCGATGATTCGGGTCATGTCGGCTCTCTCCGAGACGGGATCCGCCCGGCAGCTCGGGGGCAGCGGGGCGGTCCGGCTCTAGGACGCGGCCGGGCAACCGGCCCTGAACCGGCCCGTTCAGCCCCGGTTTAACCGCCGGCTCCGTCCCGTGCGCGGACCGGTCCCGGGCCCGTGTCCCGGCGACGCATTCAGGGCTTTCGACAGGTCCGCCCGCATCGTGTAGAGGGGGCGCCTTCCCTCGGAGGACCCTGTGCTCCACGTCTCGACTCGCGGCGAGGCCGCGCCGCTCTCGTTCTCGGACGCGCTCCTGGCGGGCCTCGCCCGCGACGGCGGGCTCTACGTGCCGCAGACCTGGCCGCAGATCGGCCATCCGGAGATCGCCGCCCTGGCGGGCCGGCCCTACGCGGAGGCCGCCAAGCGGGTGCTGCGCCCGCTGATCGACGGCGACATCGCCGGGCCGGACCTCGACCGGATGATCGACGCCGCCTACGCGACGTTCCGCCACCCGGCGGTCTGCCCCCTGACCCAGCTCGACGACAACCTGTTCCTGCTGGAACTCTTCCACGGGCCGACGCTCGCCTTCAAGGACGTGGCGATGCAGCTGCTCGGGCGGCTGATGGACCACGTCCTGGCCGAGCGCGGCGCCCGCGCCACCATCGTGGGCGCGACCTCGGGCGACACCGGCTCGGCCGCCGTGGAGGCCTTCGGCGGCCTCGACCGGGTCGACGTGTTCATCCTCTACCCGCACGGGCGCGTCTCGGAGGTGCAGCGGCGGCAGATGACCTCGGTGCCGGCGCAGAACGTCCACGCGCTGGCCGTCGACGGCACGTTCGACGATTGCCAGAACCTCGTCAAAGCCCTGTTCCAGCACGCCGATTTCGCCGATGCGGTGCGGCTGTCGGGGGTCAACTCGATCAACTGGGCCCGGGTCGCCGCGCAGGCGGTCTACTACTTCACCAGCGCGGTGGCGCTGGGCGCGCCCCACCGGCCGGTCTCCTTCGCGGTGCCGACCGGCAATTTCGGCGACGTGCTCGCCGGCTGGGTCGCCAAGCAGATGGGCCTGCCGGTCGGGCGGCTGATGATCGGCACCAACGCCAACGACATCCTGGTGCGCACCCTGGAGCACGGCGCCTACGAGCTGCGCGGCGTGGTCCCCACCACCTCCCCCTCCATGGACATCCAGATTTCCTCGAATTTCGAGCGTCTGCTGTTCGAGGCGCTCGGGCGCGACGCCTCGTCCCTGTCGCGGCTGATGGCCGGGCTGAAGCAGTCCGGCGGCTTCTCGCTGAGCCCGGAGGTGCTGGCCACGGTCCGGTCCGAGTTCGACGCCGTCGCGGTGCCGGAGCCCGACGTCATGGCGGAGATCGCCCTGACCCAGGCCGCCACCGGCGTGGTGCTCGATCCCCACAGCGCCATCGGCGTGCGGGCCGGACGGCGGCTCCTGGAGCAGGATCCGGCGACCCCGGTGGTGGCGCTGGCCACCGCGCATCCCGCGAAATTCCCGGACGCGGTCGCCAGGGCCACGGGCGGCCTGCGCCCCGCCCTGCCCCCGCACCTCGCCGACCTGATGGACCGGCCCGAGCGCCTGACCCGGGTGGCCAACGACCAGGCCGCCCTGGAGGCGCTGATCCGCGAGCGCGCCCGCATCGCGAGGGGCGCGTGAGCTTGGCGCGGGTCACGCGCCCCTCCCCCTCTCCCGCACGGGAGAGGGGATCCGCGCCGCATCCGGCCCCCTCCGCGACGAGCCGTCGATGAACCAGCATTTCTCAACGCACGCCGCCTCGCCGTCCCTGCGCACCACGCGGCTTCCGAACGGCGTCACGGTGGTGACCGAGCCGATGCCCGGGGTCGCCACCGCCAGCCTGGGCGTCTGGGTCGGGGCCGGCTCGCGCAACGAGCGGGCCGACGAGGCGGGCCTGTCCCACCTCATCGAGCACATGGCGTTCAAGGGCACCCGCACCCGGTCGGCGCAGAAGATCGCGGAAGAGATCGAGAATGTCGGCGGCGAGATCAACGCCGCGACCTCCACGGAGGGGACGAGCTACACCGCCCGGGTGCTCGGCGAGGATGCCGGTCTCGCCCTCGACGTGATCGGCGACATCCTCACCGACTCGGTGTTCGACGCGGGCGAGCTCGCCCGGGAGAAGGGCGTCATCCTGCAGGAATACGCCGCCGTCGAGGACACCCCCGACGACGTGGTCTACGACGCGTTCACGGAGGCCGCCTTCCCGGACCAGCCGGTCGGCCGGCCGATCCTCGGGCGGCCCGAGACGATCCGGAGCTTCGACGAGGCCGGGATCCGCGCCTATCTCGACCGGGAGTACACGCCGGACCGCATCGTCGTGGCGGGCGCCGGCGCCGTCGCCCACGAGGCGATCGTGGCGGCGGCCGAGCGCCATTTCGGCGCGCTCCCCGCCAAGACCGCCCCCGCCTCCGTGCCGGGCGTCTACGGCGGCGGCGAGCGGCGGATGCCGCGCAAGCTCGAGCAGGCCAACGTGGTGATCGGCCTGCCGGGCCTCTCCTTCCGGGACGAGCGCTACTACGCGCTCCACATGTTCGCGCAGGTGCTGGGCGGCGGCCTGACCTCGCGGCTCTGGCAGGAGGTGCGCGAGACCCGCGGCCTCGCCTACGAGATCCAGGCCTTCCACTGGCCGTTCTCGGATTGCGGCCTGTTCGGCATCGGCGCCGGCACCGCCGGGGCGGACCTGCCCGAACTCGTCGACGTGACGCTGGCGGCCACCGCCCGGGCGGCCCGGGACCTCGACGCCACCGAGATCGCCCGCGCCAAGGCGCAGCTGAAGGTCTCGCTGCTCTCGGCCCTGGAGACGCCGGGCGGGCGCATCGAGCGCAACGCCCGCCAGATCCTGGCCTGGGGCCGGGTGATTCCCGCCGGGGAGGTGATCGACAAGGTCGACGCCGTCACGGTGGCGGATGTCCGGGCCGCGGCGGCCGCGATGCTGCAGGGCACGCCGACCCTGGCGGCGATCGGCCCGATCCGCAAGCTGCCCGCCCTCGACAGGATCGCGGGCGCGCTCCGGGCCGCCTGAGACCGACGCCGTCTCCGCGCTCGCGATGACGGAGAGGGCGGCAGAACGGCCGCCCCCGCCCCGCCCAACTTGATTTGGCCGCAAAGGGGCGCGATCCGCGGGCGGTGGACCGGCCCCGGGGCGACCTTGCCCCAGGTCGGGCCCGCGCCTATCGATCGAGGCCGCCCGGGCGGCCGATGCCGAAGCTCGCACGGCCGGAAGTCAAGACACCCTTGCGCATCCTCGCCCTCCTCCTGACCCTGGTCGGCGGTCTCGTCGGTGCCCTCGCGCTCACGCTCGCCGCGAGCGCGCCCGCCCGGGCCGTGGAGGCGGTCCGCGTCACCCTCGACGCGCCGGTGATCGACCTGACGACCGCGATCGAGCGCTACCGCTCCGACGGCGACCTGATCCAGATCTCCACGGCGCCCGGCAAGGACGGCATCGTCCGGCGCATCGTCGTCAAGGCGCGCGACGCCGGCGCCCGGCCCGACTGGATCGTGTTCGCGCTCACCAACGACACCGACGAGCAGATCGACCGCATCCTGGTCGCCCCGCATTTCCGGCTGGTCGATTCCGGCGTGATCTGGCCCGATCTCGGCGGCTCGCGCATCGCCGCCATCACGGCGAGCCAGGGCATCCGGCCCGAGCGGGACGAGAACCCGGAGGCCGACCAGTTCACCATCACGCTGGATCCCGGCGCCACCGTCACCTACGTGGCCGAGCTGCGCGGCTCCAACGTCCCCCAGCTCCGCCTCTGGGACCAGGACGCCTACCGGCGCAAGACCGCCGGCCTGACCCTCTACAAGGGCATCATCATCGGGATCAGCGGCCTGCTCGCCCTGTTCCTGACCATCGTGTTCGTGGTCAAGGGCGCGATCATCTTCCCGGCCGCCGCCGCGCTCGCGTGGTCGGTGCTGGCCTATGCCTGCATCGATTTCGGGTTCCTGCAGCGGGTCTTCCCGGTCACCGAGCTCGCCGAGCGGGTCTACCGGGCCTCCGCGGAGGCGGTGCTCGGGGCGACGCTGCTGGTCTTCCTGTTCGCCTATCTCAACCTCGCCCGCTGGCACGTGCGCTACAGCCACGTGGCGTTCTTCTGGCTCGCCTTCCTGGCGGGCCTCGTCGGGCTCGCGGTGTTCGACCCGCCGGTGGCGGCGGGCGTGGCGCGGATCTCGATCGCCGCGGTGGCCGGCATCGGCCTGCTGCTGATCGTCTACCTCGCCGCCCATAACGGCTACGACCGCGCCATCCTGCTGGTGCCGACCTGGCTGCTTCTGGTGGTCTGGGTCACGGCGGCGGGCTTCGCGGTCACCGGCCAGATCGGCAGCGACCTCGTGCAGCCCGCCCTGATCGGCGGCCTCGTGCTGATCGTGATGCTGATCGGCTTCACGGTGCTCCAGCACGCCTTCGCGGGGGGCGGCCTCAGCCACGCCCTCGTGTCCGACACGGAGCGGCGCGCGCTGGCGCTGACCGGCGCCGGCGACGTCGTGTTCGACTGGGACGTGCCCGCCGACCGGGTCTTCGTCGGCCCGGAGATCGAGGGCCAGCTCGGCCTCGCCCGCGGCACCCTCGAGGGGCCGGCGACCAACTGGCTCGGCGCGCTCCACCCCTTCGACGTGGAGCGCTACTCGGCGGCCCTCGACACGGTGATCGAGGAGCGGCGCGGGCGCATCGTCCACGATTTCCGCCTGCGCTCGGAGGCCGGCACGTTCTTCTGGTACCGGCTGAAGGCGCGGCCGGTGATCGGCGCCGACGGCGAGGTGATCCGGGTGGTCGGCACCATCGCGGACGTCACCGAGATCAAGACCGCCGAGGAGCGCCTGCTCCACGACGCCGTGCACGACAGCCTGACCGGCCTGCCGAACCGCGAGCTGTTCGGCGACCGCCTCGACGCGGCGCTCGCCTTCGCCGGCCAGGACCAGCGCCTCAAGCCCACCGTGATCGTCCTCGACGTCGACCGGTTCAAGGGCATCAACGACGCGATCGGCCTGTCGGCGGGCGACTCGATCCTGCTGACCCTGTCGCGGCGCCTCGGCCGCCTGCTGCGGCCGCAGGACACGCTGGCCCGGGTCGCCGGCGACGAGTTCGCGGTGATCCTCCTCTCCGAGCGCGACCCCGACCGGATCCTGGCCTTCGCCGAGATGATCCGCCGGGCGATCGCCACGCCGATCACCTACGCGGACCGGGAGATCTTCCTGACCGTCTCGATCGGGCTCGCGCTCTACGAGGCGGGCGCCAACCTGAAGCGCGACGAGGTGTTCAAGAGCGCCGAGATCGCCATGATCCAGGCCAAGCGCAACGGCGGCGACCGGATCGAGGTGTTCCGCGCCCACATGCGCACCGACCGCTCGGACCGGCTGATGCTGGAGAGCGACCTGCGCAAGGCGATCGAGCGCAACGAGATGCGGGTGCTGTTCCTGCCGGTGGTGCGCCTCGAGGACCGCACCGTGGCGGGGTTCGAGACCGTGCTGCGCTGGGACCATCCGAAGCTCGGGCGCATCCCCGCCTCGACCTTCCTGCCGCTCGCCGAGGAGAGCGGCTTCGTGGTCAATCTCGGCATCTTCGCCCTGGAGCGCACCGCCCTGGAACTCGCGGCGTGGCAGCGCTCCCTGGAGGTCGAGCCGCCGATCTTCGCGGCCTGCAACCTGTCCTCGCGCCAGCTCCTGCGCCACGACCTCCTGCACGACGTGAAGACCGTGCTGGCCCGCTCGGGGGCCCTGCCCGGCTCGCTCAAGCTGGAATTCAGCGAGAGCCTCGTGATGGAGAACCCGGAATACGCCGCCCAGATGCTGGCGCGGATCCACGACCTCGGGGCGGGCCTGTGCCTGTCGGATTTCGGGACCGGCTACTCGGCCCTCTCCTACCTGCAGCGCTTCCCGTTCGACACGATCAAGGTCGACGCGACCTTCGTGCGCCAGATCGGCACCGGGCAGACCGCGATCCTGCGCTCGATCGTGCGGATGGCGAGCGAGCTGAACCTCGCCATCGTGGCGGAGGGCTGCGAGTCCGAGGCCGACGCCCAGGCCCTCGCCGGGCTCGGCTGCGAGTACGCCCTGGGCCCGGCCTTCGGCGAGCCGATGACCATGCTGCAGGCCCGCCAGATCGTCGGCGCCGCCCCGGAAGCGGCCTGAGATCCGGTCCGGACCGGCTTGCCCGGCAACACGGCCGACCGACGATCCGCGCGGCGACGGGTGACGCGCCGAGGCCGGCCCAGATCGGGCGCCTGCAGCACCGTTTCGCGAAGCTGCGGCCGGCCTGAGCCGTCCGGCGGCCGCGGTGCCGGCGCTCCGGGATCTCGGGCGCCAGCCTGGCGGCTACGGCACACGGGACGCCCACCACGCGCCGGTGGGGCGACCCGGCCGGGATCCAGGAGCCGGGACTCGGCGCGGGGACTTCACCCCGAAGGTCCGGGGGCCTGGACCGAGACCTGCGCGCCGGTCGCCGGCGTGCGCGGCGCGTGCGGATGGCCCGAGGGCCGCCTCAGGGCTCCGACGCGGCGAAAGTCGCGGATCGGTTTAAGTCCGCCTTAACCATGTCCGATCAAGCTCCTGTTGATAGGCGGGCCCTTCAGCGCCCGCGATGGGGATGGGTCGGATGGCCGAGGCGGCACGGCGTTACCAGCAGGCAGGCGGCTCGGACCTCGTGCGCCGCCTGATGGCCCGGCCGGTCCGGCTGGAGCAGCAGGTCCGGACCCGGATGCCCCTCCGCGACCCGCGTCCCGTCGACGCGCGCGCCGAGGCGTATGCCGAGACGTTCGCCGACGACGCGGAGGCGCGGGACGAGGCCGACGAGATCGCCCGCCTCGAGGCCGAGCTGCAGGTGATGAAGGCGGTGCTCCGGGCCCAGCGGCAGGAGGTCGAGTCGCTGCGGGCGCAGCGCCAGCTCCTCACCGAATCGGCCCCGACCGACGATGTCCGCGCGACCCGCGAGCGCTGGGCGGCCCTGGTCGACTCGCTCCTGATCCGCGCCCGCTGATCCGTCACCAGGGCATGCGGGGGAGAGCCATGGGCGCGCGCTGCTCGCTCGTCGTCAACGGTCGGTCGGTCCGCGTCTCGACCGGCGACACGCCGCTGGAGGCGGCGCTGGCCGAGGGCATGATCGCGCCGCTGCAGGCGCAGCCCGGCAACCTGCTCGCCGGCCAGAATCTGGCCCAGGGCCTGGCCCAGGGCGGCGCCGCGCCGTCCGGCCGCCGGCACCCGGTCCGCCGGGCCCGGGCCGAGGCCCTGCGGCCGGCCCTCCCCGGCGCCCCGATCCAGGGCCAGGAGGAGGCGCCGCCGCCGCCCGTCGCCGTCCGCAAGGGGACGGTCACGGAGATCCGCCGGCTCAGCCCCGGCATCCTCGAGATCGTCGCGACCCTGACCCGGCGCCCGACCGGCGAGCCCGGCCACCAGGCGCTGGTGACCTTCGCGGGGCTGCCGACGCGGACGCTGTCCCCGACCCTGCGGGTCGACGGCACCACCGAGATCAACGACGCGGTGTTCCACGTCGCCCGCGATCCCGAGGGCGATCCCCTCGACGGGCTCCGCCTCGACCAGCCGGTGCGGCTCAAGGGACCCGTCGGCCGGGGACAGTACCGCCCCGGGGGCGGCCGGCTCGTGCTGGTGGCGGCCGGCGCCGGCTTCGGCGCGATCTGGGCGATCGCCCGGGCGGCCCGCTACGTCGAGCCCGCCCGCGAGATGGCCCTCGCCGTCGGCGCCCGCGACGCCCTGGACCTCTACATGCGCGAGAGCCTGGACTGGCTGCGCCGCACCGGCGTCGGCCGGATCGTGCTCTGCGCCGATCGCGGCCGCCATCGGCCGCCGGACGTGCGCTCCGGCCCGCTCAGCGCCCACCTGCCGAGCCTGCGCGCCACCGACGTGGTCCACGTGGCGGGCGACGTCTCGACGGTCGGCGCCGTGCAGGTGCTCGCCGCCTCGGTGGGCGCCCGCTGCTACCCGATCGTGGTCGACTGACCGCCGTCGCCTCGACGCGGCGGCGCCCGGCTGCTACCGGCGCCGGGCCGGCCGCACGGGGCCGATCCTGAGCCCGATCCGAGCCCCGATGGTCCGCGTCCTCTGCCTCGGCTACAGCGTCACGGAGCTGCCGGGCTACGTCGAGCGGGCCAACGCCCTGGCCGAGGCCGAGGGCCGCCCGGTCACGTTCCTCCGCAGCGGCTGGGGCGGCCATTCCCTGCCCTCCATCGCCGCCTTGATCGACGAGATCCTGGACGCGCTCCCCTGCGACCGCGTCCTCCTCGAGCTGTTCACCGGCAACGTCCGCTACTTCGACGGCGCGACGATGCGGGCCTATCTCGACGACATCCTCGCGGCGACCGCCCGGCGGGACCTGCCCGTCGCCTTCCTCAACCTCCACCAGGGCGGGGTCGACTACGCGGCCGAGCCCGTCGCCGGCCTGCTGGCGGAGTACCGCGCCCTCTACGGGATCCCCTATCTCGACATCGCCGCCCCGGTGGCGGCCGCGGGCGCGGGCGACATCACCTACCTGCTGAAGGACGCGACCCACGTCACGCCGGCGGGCGCCGACCTCTACGGCACCCTGGTCTACAGCTTCCTGCGCGCGCCGCCGCCGGGCCGGGCCTACATCGACCGGTTCCGGACCCTGCCGGGCCGGTTCGAGGCCCTGCCGCTGCGCGCCCTCCCCGGCCTGACCTGCGGGTTCGCCCTGCGCCGCAACGGCATCCCGCTGGACTTCCTGGAGATCCCGGAGGGCACGGGCGTCGCCGTTCCCCTCGGGTGCCCCCGCGACGTGATCGGGCTCCTCGTGACCTACGGGCCGCAGGCGGGCACGCTGACGGTCGCGGACCCGGCGACCGGGCGGGCACAGGCCCTCGTCGCCTACGACGCGTTCTCCTACTACACGCGCTCGATGTTCCGCAGCGTGACCTTCCCGGGCGCGCGCGCGCTGACGCTCGCGCAATCGGCGGAGCGCCCGGACATCGCCCTGCGCAAGGGCGCGCCGGATCCGGGCCCGCGGGTCGGGCGGGTGTCGCACGTCGTCTGCCGGCGCAGACTGGGCCTCGCCCCGCGCGCCGCCCGCCTGCTTCACCGGTTGCGGCGCGGCCTGCGCCGCGTCGGGCTGCGGGTCGGCCTCGTCCGCGGGGCCTGAGCGCCCGCGCCGGGCACCAGACAGGCCGCGGGGCGGGGATCGGTCCGATCCCCGCCCCGGCGGTTTGTCGGTCCGACCGGCGGTTCAGCCGAGCCGGACCCGCCAGATCTCCTCGGCGTACTCGCGCATCGCCCGGTCGGAGGAGAACCACGCCATGCGGGCGGTGTTGCGGATCGCCTTGGCCCACCAGCCGCGCGGGTCGCGCCACGCGGCGTCGATGGCGCGCTGCACCCGCCAGTAATCGTCGAAATCGGCGGTGAGCAGGTACTGGTCGCGCCGGCGCAGGTCGTCGGTGAGCGGCCGGAACCGGCCCGGCTCCTCCGGCGAGAACCGCCCCGCGGCGATCATGTCGAGCGCCGCCGCCAGCCGCGGCGAGGCCTGGATCGCCCGGGCCGCGTAGTCCGGCTCGGCCTGCCGGGCGCGGACGCCGTCGGCCTCCAGGCCGAAGATGAAGATGTTCTCCGCCCTGACATGGTCGCGGATCTCGATGTTGGCGCCGTCGAGGGTGCCCACCGTGATCGCGCCGTTGAGGGCGAACTTCATGTTGCCGGTACCCGAGGCCTCCATGCCGGCGGTGGAGATCTGCTCGGACAGGTCGGCGGCCGGGATGATCGATTCGGCGAGGCTCACCGAGTAGTTCGGCAGGAACACCACCTTCAGCCGGTCCGCGACCTCGGGATCGTCGTTCACCGCCTTGGCGACGTCGCAGGCGAGCTTGATGATCAGCTTGGCCTGGACGTAGCTCGGCGCCGCCTTGCCGGCGAAGATCTTCACCCGGGGCGTCCAGTCCCGGTGGGGCTCGGCCTTGATCGCCTGGTAGAGCGCGACCGTCTCGACCACGTTGAGGAGCTGGCGCTTGTACTCGTGGATGCGCTTGACCTGGACGTCGAACAGCGCGGCCGGATCGACGTCGATGCCGGTGCGCTCGGCGATGAGCGCCGCCAGGGCCTCCTTGCGCTCCCGACGCACGGCGGCGTAGCGCGCCACGAAGGCCGGATCCTCGGCGCGGGCCTCCAGGCCCCGGAGCAGCTCGGGATCGTCCAGCACGCCGGCGCCCACGGTCTCCACCGCGAGCCGGGTGAGGCCGGGATTGGCGTTGTGGAACCAGCGGCGAAAGGTGATGCCGTTGGTCTTGTTGACGATCTTGTCCGGGTCCAGCGCGTGCAGGTCGGAGAAGACCGTCGAGCGCATCAGGTCGGTGTGCAGGGCCGAGACGCCGTTGACCCGGCGCGCGCCGTGGAAGGCGAGGTGCCCCATCCGCACCCGCCGCCCGTGCGACTCGTCGATCAGCGAGATCGACGCGAGGTAGGCCGCATCCTGGCGGCCGTGCTTGGCCTGCTCCTCCAGGTGCATCCAGTTGATCAGGTAGATGATCTGCATGTGGCGCGGCAGCAGCCGCTCCATCAGCTCCACCGGCCAGGTCTCCAGCGCCTCGGGCAGGAGGGTGTGGTTCGTGTAGTGCAGCGTGTGCGTGGTGACGTGCCACGCGTCCTCCCAGGAGAGGCCGTGCCCGTCGAGCAGGACGCGCATCAGCTCCGGCACCGCGATCGCCGGGTGGGTGTCGTTGAGCTGGATCGCCGCGTGGTCCGGCAGGGACCGGACGTCGCCGCGCTCGGCCACGTGGCGGGCCACGAGATCCTGGATCGAGGCCGCGGTGAAGAAGTATTCCTGGCGCAGGCGCAGCTCCTGGCCCTCGGCCGAGGAATCGCTCGGATAGAGCACCCGCGAGATCGCCTCGGCGCGCATCCGCGCCGCCACCGCGCCGACGTGGTCGCCGCCGTTGAAGCGGGCGAGGTCCACCGGCTCGCCGGCCTCGGCCTTCCACAGGCGCAGGCCGTTGACGTGGCGGCCGCGCCAGCCGACCACCGGCACGTCGTGGGCCACCGCCCGCACGGTCTCGGCCGGCTGCCAGTGGCGCCGGATCACCCCCTCCTCCGGCGACGACAGCGTGACGCTGCCGCCGAAGCCGATCGAGTAGGTCGCCTCGGGCCGGGCGAATTCCCAGGGGTTGCCCTCGGCGAGCCAGGTCTCCGGCGCCTCGCGCTGCCAGCCGTCCTCGAAGGACTGGCGGAACAGGCCGTGGTCGTAGCGGATGCCGTAGCCCATGGCCGGGATGCCGATGCTGGCCATGCTCTCCATGAAGCAGGCGGCGAGCCGCCCGAGGCCGCCGTTGCCCAGAGCCGCGTCCGGCTCGGCCTCCTGCACGGCGTCGAGATCGATCCCGAGCTCCCGGAGCGCGCTGCGGGTCGTCTCGGTGAGGCCGAGATTGTTCAGCGCGTCCGACATCAGCCGGCCGATCAGGAATTCCAGCGACAGGTAGTAGACGCGCTTGTTCGGCACGCCGCGCTCCGAGGCCAGCGCGGCGGCCACGATCCGCTCGCGCAGGGCCAGCGCGGTCGCGGCGAACCAGTCGCGCGGGCGGGCGGTCTCGGGCGTGCGGCCCAGCGCGAAAGTGAGCTTGGCGCGGATCGCCTCGCGCAGGTCCACCACCGCGTCGCCGCTGCCGGACAGCACCGGGGCGGTCCAGGCGGCCGGGGCGGGCGCCTCGGCGGCGCGCTCGTCGCGCGCGACATCTTGTGGCACAGGCCGGGTCAGAACATCGTTCAACACGTGCGGGTCCCCCAAAGTCGTCGCCCCGGATTCTAGCGCCGGGGGTATCGTGGGCGGATTATCTCTTTTGATGGATTGCCGCCGCATGAACGGACGGGCGATCCGTGCCCCGAAGCGTCCGACGATGCGGTCGGCTTCCGGCGAAGTCGTGGCAGCGCCGCTCCGGCGGAGCGCACGGGCACGCCGGAGCAGATATGGCACGGCGGCGTGACATTCCAGACACAGCCGCGCGCCGTCGCCCTGCGTGAGGGGCATGCGCACAGGTTTTGCGGGCCGCAGCCATTCCCTCGGCGACGCTGCGCCGCGGCGTTCCGCGCGCGGCGCGCGCTCTGAGCGCATCCATCGCCGGTCGCCAGCGCGCGGGTCAGCGGTTAAGCGTGGGCCGCCGATGCGAGGGGCGCAGCATGACCGACACCGTCTGGTGGAAGCGCGGGACCGTCTATCAGGTCTACCCGCGGTCCTTTCAGGACACGAACGGCGACGGCGTCGGCGACCTGCCAGGCATCACGGCGCGGCTGGACTACCTCGCATGGCTGGGGGTCGACGCCGTGTGGATCTCGCCGGTCTACCCCTCGCCCATGGCGGATTTCGGCTACGACGTGGCGGATTACTGCGGGATCGACCCGCTGTTCGGCACGCTGGCCGATTTCGACGCCCTCGTGGCGGAGGCCCATCGGCGCCGGCTGAAGGTGATCCTCGACTTCGTGCCGAACCACTCCTCGATCGCCCATCCCTGGTTCGCCGAGAGCCGGTCGTCGCGCGCGAGCCCGAAGCGGGACTGGTACATCTGGCGCGACCCGGCGCCCGGCGGCGGCCCGCCCAACAACTGGCTGTCGAATTTCGGCGGCCCGGCCTGGACGCTGGATGAGGCCACCGGCCAGTACTACTACCACGCCTTCCTGGCCGAGCAGCCGGACCTGAACTGGCGCAACCCCGCCGTGCGGGCGGCCATGCACGACGTGCTCCGCTTCTGGCTGGAGCGCGGGGTCGACGGGTTCCGGGTCGACGTGATCTGGCACCTGATGAAGGACGCGGGTTTCCGCGACAACCCGGCCAATCCCGACTACGCGCCGGGCTCGCCCGAGATCAACCGTTTCACCCAGGTCTACTCCGCCGACCGGCCCGAGATCTTCGACGTGATCGCCGGGATGCGGGCGGTGCTGCGCCAGTACGGCGAGCGGGTACTGATCGGCGAGATCTACCTGCCGGTGGAGCGGCTCGTCGCCTATTACGGTCCGGACCTCACCGGCGCCGACCTGCCGTTCAATTTCCAGCTGATCCAGACGCCCTGGCGGGCCGACGCGGTGGCCGACCTCGTGGCGCAGTACGAGGCGGCCCTGCCCGAGGGCGGCTGGCCGAACTGGGTGCTGGGCAACCACGACCAGCCGCGCATCGCCGCCCGGGTCGGTCCGGCGCAGGCCCGCATCGCCGCGATGCTGCTGCTGACCCTGCGGGGCACGCCGACCCTCTATTACGGCGACGAGATCGGGCTCGGCCACGTGCCGATTCCTCCGGACCGCGCCCGGGATCCCTGGGAGCACAACGAGCCGGGACACGGCCGCGACCCGGAGCGCACGCCGATGCAGTGGGACGACAATCCCCAGGCGGGGTTCTCCACGGCCGAGCCCTGGCTGCCGCTGGCGGCGGATTGGGCAACCTGCAACGTCGAGAACCAGCGCTCGGACCCGGGCTCGATGCTCACGCTGCACCGGCGGCTGCTCGCCCTGCGCCGCGACCACGCGGCGCTCGCCGTGGGCGGCTACCGGGAGGTGCCGCTGGGGATCGCCGAGGTGTTCGCCTACGAGCGCTTCGCCGACGGGGCCGTCCTGCGGGTGCTCCTGAACTTCGGCGCGGCGTCGCAGGACCTGCCGCTGCCCGAGGGGGCCTGGACCGTGCTGCTCTCGACCCGCCCGGGGCGCGCGGGCGAGCCGGCCGGCCTGACCCTCGCGCTCGAGCCCGCCGAGGGGGTGATCCTGCGCCGCGCCGGGTGAGGCGAGCCGGCGCCCGGCCCCGGCGCGTCAGTCCGGGAACCGAACCGGGTGCCCGGCGCGCGCCGCCTGTCGGGCGGGGTCGCTCGGCCGAGCCCGCCGGGTGGGGCCCGGCGCCGTCGTCCCCGGCCGGAGCGCCGTATCCAGTGGCCGAAATCTGCCTCGGCGGCGCGATTTCTCGCTGCGATGCCACATAGGTAAGTGACGCTTAATCACCACGGTGGCCTATTTTGTGCGTCGCAACGGAACCGTCGCGGCGAAGGAGCATTGGCCGTGGTTGAGATCGTGACAGCCGTGCCTGCCCGGTCGACTGCCAGACCGGGGCATTCCGCCCGGCCAGGATCAATGCTGATGCTCGATGCGCGCCGTGGTGGTTCCTTCGCCGAGTGGTCGTCCGGCGAGGAGAACGGCGCCGGTCCCGTACCGGTTCCGGCCCGGCCGGCCTCGCTGCGCCGCCGCATCCTCTACGCGACGCCCGAGATGGCGGATTTCGTGAAGACCGGCGGCCTCGGGGAGGTCTCGGCCGCCCTGCCCCGGGCCCTGGTCCCGCACTACGACATCCGCGTCCTGATCCCGGGCTACCGGCAGGTCCGCGCCGCCTTCCCGGAGATCCCGGTCGTCGCCCGCCTCGAGGGATTCGCGGGCATCCCGGCCTGCGACCTCGGCCTGGTCGAGGCGGCCGACGGCCTGCGCATCTACGTCCTGCTCAGCCCCGACCTCTACGAGCGCGACGGCACGCCCTACGGCGACCAGCACGGCGACTTCGGCGACAACGACCTGCGATTCGCCCGCCTCAGCCTCGCGGCGGCGGACCTCGCCACGGGCGCCGATCCCGACTGGGCGGCCGACCTCCTGCACCTCAACGACTGGCAGGCGGCCCTGGCCCCGGCCTATCTCGCGTGGCGCGGCCGGCGGGTCCCGAGCGTGCTGACGATCCATAACCTCGCCTACCAGGGCCTGTTCCCCCGGGACGCCCTGCCCCGGCTCGGCGTGCCGGACGCGGCCTTCCAAGTCGACGGCGCGGAGTTCTACGGGCAGCTCTCCTTCCTCAAGGCCGGCATCTTCTACGCCTCGCAGGTCACCACGGTGAGCGAGACCTACGCCCGGGAGATCCAGACGCCCGAGCTGGGCTGCGGCCTCGACGGGCTCCTGCGCACCCGCGCCGGACAGGGCCGGCTCGCCGGCATCCTCAACGGCATCGACGAGACCTGGGATCCGACCACCGACCCGCACCTCGCCACGCGGTTCGAGATCGACGACTGGAAGGGCAAGCGCGCCAATGCCGAGGCGGTGCGCCGGCAGTTCGGCCTCGCGGTCTCCCGCGGGCCGCTCTTCGCGATCGTGTCGCGCCTCGTGCACCAGAAGGGCATCGACCTGAGCCTGCAGGCGGCCGAGACCATCGTGGCCGGGGGCGGCCAGCTGGTGGTGATCGGCCAGGGCGAGGGCCGGTTCGAGCAGGCGCTCCGGGGCTTGGCCAAGCGCCATCCCGACGCGGTCGGCGTGCATGTCGGCTTCGAGGAGGCGCAGGCCCGGCGGATGTTCGCCGGCAGCGATTTCCTGCTGATGCCCTCGCGCTTCGAGCCCTGCGGCCTCGCCCAGATGTACGCGCAGCGCTTCGGCTCCCTGCCGATCGTGCGGCGGACCGGGGGCCTCGCCGACACGGTCGAGGACGGCGTGACGGGCTTCACCTTCGGGGAGGCCTCGGCCGCGTCCTTCGGGGCGGCGGTCCGCCGGGCGCTGGAGGCCTTCGGCCAGAAGAAGCGCCTCAACGCCATGCGGCGGCGGGCCATGGCGGCCCGCTTCGGCTGGGATCAGGCCGCCGACAACTACGCGGGCCTGTACGGCCGCGCCATCGGCAACAGCGTGGGACTGCGCTGGCGGGCGGCGTAGGGTCGACGTAGGCTGCACATCGGGCCGGGATGGCGGAGCGCGACGCGCCCTGTCTCCCGCGCGGGAGAGGGGATCCGAGCCGCACCCTGCCGTGCCGCCGCGCCCGCACCCGCGCTCCGGCTTCGCCGCGCGTGGCCCGCGGGGGGCGCACCCAGCGGGCGGGACGAGGGGCTCACCCCTCCAGCAGGAAGATCATCGTCGCCAGCGGCGGCAGGGTCAGCGACAGGCTCTGCTTCTGGCCGTGGCTCGCCTGATCGTCGGTATGGCGCCCACCCTGGTTGCCCAGGTTGGAGCCACCGTAGACCCCGGCATCCGAGTTGAACGCCTCGCGGTAGAAGCCCGCCTGCGGCACGCCGATCCGGTAGCCCTCCCGCGGCACCGGCGTGAAGTTCGACACCACGATGGCGACCTCGCCGGACTGCGCGCCCTTGCGGGCCCAGGCGATGACGCTGTTGTCCTGGTCGTCGGCCACCAGCCACTGGAAGCCGGTGTGCTCGACGTCGCGGCTGTAGAGGGCCGGCGTCGACACGTAGAGCCGGTTCAGGTCGCGGATCACGCTCTGGACGCCCTTGTGCAGGGGATCCTCCAGCAGGTGCCAGTCCAGGCTGTTGTCGTGGTTCCACTCCCGCTCCTGGCCGAACTCGCCGCCCATGAACAGCAGCTTCTTGCCGGGATGCCCCCACATGAAGCCGTAATAGGCCCGGAGATTCGCGAATTTCTGCCAGCGGTCGCCCGGCATCTTGCCGAGCAGCGAGCCCTTCCCGTGCACGACCTCGTCGTGGGACAGCGGCAGGATGAAATTCTCCGAGAAGGCGTAGAGCAGCCCGAAGGTCAGGTTGTGGTGGTGGTAGCGGCGGTGGATCGGATCCTCCTGCATGAAATGCAGGGTGTCGTGCATCCAGCCCATGTTCCACTTGAAGCCGAAGCCCAGGCCGCCCGTGTAGGTCGGGTGCGAGACGCCCGGCCAGGAGGTCGATTCCTCCGCGACCGTGATCGTCCCCGGGGCGTGGCTGTAGGTCGCCTCGTTGGTCTTGCGCAGGAAGTCGATGGCGTCGAGGTTCTCGTTGCCGCCGTAGCGGTTCGGGATCCACTCGCCCTGGCGGCGCGAGTAGTCGAGGTAGAGCATCGACGCGACGGCGTCCACGCGCAGGCCGTCGAGGTGGTAGTGCTCCAGCCAGAACCGGGCGTTGGCGGCGAGGAACGTCGCGACCTCGGTGCGCCCGAAATTGTAGATGTAGGTGCCCCAGTCCTGGTGGAAGCCCTGGCGCGGGTCGGCGTGCTCGTAGAGGTGCGTGCCGTCGAACAGGCCGAGCCCGTGGGCGTCGAGGGGGAAGTGGCCCGGCACCCAGTCGAGCAGCACGCCGATGCCGGCCGCGTGGGCCGCGTCCACGAAGGCCGCGAAATCCTCGGGCGTGCCGAAGCGGCTCGTCGGCGCGAACAGCGAGACCGGCTGGTAGCCCCAGGACCCGTCGAACGGGAACTCGGTGATCGGCAGCATCTCGATATGGGTGAAGCCCAGATCCTTCACGTAGGGGATCAGCCGCTCGGCGAGCTCCCGGTAGGTCAGGTAGCGGTTCCCCTCCTCGGGCACCCGCGCCCAGGAGCCGAGATGGACCTCGTAGACCGAGATCGCCGCGTGGCGCGGGTCCTTGGCGCCGCGGGTGCTCATCCAGCCGGAATCGCGCCAGTCGAAGTCGCCCGACCCGTGGGTGACCGAGGCGGTCTCCGGCGGGTGCTGGGCCGCGAAGGCGACCGGGTCGGCCTTGAGGGGCACCAGGGACCCGTCGGGGCCGCGGATCTCGAACTTGTAGCGGACCCCGGCCTTGAGGCCCGGCACGAACAGCTCCCAGATGCCGCCGTCCTGCCAGAGGCGCATCGGGTGGCGCCGCCCGTCCCAGTCGTTGAAGTCGCCGACGACGCTGACCTTGCGGGCGTTGGGCGCCCAGACGGCGAAGCGGAAACCGTCGATGCCGTCGAGCTGACCCGACTGGGCGCCGAGCATCCGGTAGACGAGGTTGGTGCCGACCTCGCGGAGCGCCGCCACGTCGTACTGCTCGATCGAGGAGCCGAAGCCGTAGGGGTCGTAGCGGCGGCGCTTGGCGCCGTCCCAGGACTCGACCTCGATCTCGTAGAGCGGCCGGTGCTCGCCCTCGACCCGGGCGACCCAGAACCCGTCCGGATGGCGCTTCTCGAACGGCGCGGTGCGGCCGTCCATGACCAGGGTGGCGGCCCGCGCCTCGGGCAGCACGGCGCGCACCTCCCAGGCCCTGGGCCCGACGCGGTGGGGGCCGAGCACCGCGAAGGGGTCGCCGTGATTGGCCGCCATCAGCGCGGCGATCGCGTCCGGGTGGACGCTCGGCGGCTGCGCGGCGCCGGAGCCCGGGACATCCGCGGACCGCGCCGTCGCCCCCTCCGGGTCGACCCGCGTTGCGAAGGTCTCGTCGATCGCCGTCATTCAGATGCTCCGGGCTCGTGTCCGTCCGTGTCCAGAATGGTGAGAACCCCACGGGCGGGGATTTCGATCCAGTCCGGCCGGTTGTTGGCCTCGTAGTCGACCTCGTAGAGGGCCTTGGTCAGCAGGCAGAGGCGCAGCAGCCGGGCCCTGGAATCCGCGTCGGTCACCGCCGCCCGGGAGCCCTCGACCGCGGTCTCGTAGCCCGCCAGGAACGCCGCCTCGATCATGCCGCGCCACGCGGTCGCCGCGTCCCGCGCCCGCTCCTCGGAGTCGGCGAACCGCGCGGTGATCTCCCGGATCACCGTCTCGGCGCCGTACGCGAAGGAGCGCATCAGCCCGGCGACGTCCCGCAGGGGCATCGACTTGGCCCGGCGCTCGTCGGCCGGGCGCGAGGGCTCGCCCTCGAAGTCGACGATGATCAGGTCGTTCTCGGCGACCAGCACCTGGCCCAGGTGGTAGTCGCCGTGGATGCGGGTCTTGTGGGCGCCCCGGACCGGCGCGGCGGTGAGCGACCCGATCAGCGCCTCGACCTCGCCCCGGCGCCGGCCGAGCTCCGCGCAGGCCGGCTTGCCGGCGTCGAGGCCCCGGTCGGCGAGGCCCTTGAGCGCCCGGAAGGCGCGCTCGGCCTGGTGGCGGGCGTCGCGCGCCAGCACGGCGAGGTCGTCCCCGGTGAACGGCTCGGCCGCGAAGGCCGGGTCGTCGGTCTCGATGGCGAGCGCCGCGTGCAGCTCGGCGGTGCGCCGGCCCAGCAGGTCGGCCCAGGGCCGGTGGGCCTGGAACGCCTCCTCGGGGGTCGCGGCCTCGCTCTCCGGGGTCAGCACCACGGTCTCGAAGTCCCGGCGCAGGCCCTCCAGCATCAGGGTCCAGGCGTCGCCCTGGTTCATGACGAACTTCTGCAGGACCGCGAGGGCCGTGCGGGTGCCGTCCTCGGCGACATGCTCCAGGGTGCCGAGCAGGGCCGGGGTGTTGGAGAAGCCCGCCTGCTCGGTGAGGAAGCGCCCGACCTCGATCTCGGGGTGCAGGCCCGGCTGCAGGCGGCGCAGCAGCTTGAGCATCATCTTCGAGCCGATGGCGATCGAGGTGTTGCTCTGCTCGCCCGAGAGCCGGCGGATGTCGGCCACGTCGACCGTGACGTCCGGGTCGAAGGCCGAGGTGACGGCGAAGACGAGCCGCCCGGTCTCCGTGGGGATCTCGCGGGCCTGCCGCATGTCGTCGATCAGGCAGGCGGCGAAGTCGTTGGAGCCGGCCGCGCCGTAGAGCAGGCCGGTGCGCGGTCCCCGGCGCACCCGCGCCACCGCGAAGGGCATGAGGGTCTCGTCCTCGCGGCCCTCCTCGACGCCCACGGGCACGAAGTATTCCTGGGTCTCGCCGCTGGCGAGCTGCACCTGCAGCCGCGGCAGCAGGAAGCGCGCGCTGCCGTCGACGTCCTTCAGGGCGGCGCAGTCGACGACCTTCGTGGCCTTGATCCGCGAGCCCTTGGCGCCGAACCAGCGCCGGCTCGTCAGGAACGGCGGCACCACGGTGCGCTCGAAGGCGACGCGCTCGCGCCCGCTCATCAGGGTCTCGATCCCGCCGGTGAGCACCAGGGTGAACAGCTCCGGCGGCTCCTGCTGCGGGCCGACCACCCCGGAGCGCGCGGCGCTCAAGCTGAACCAGTAGAAGCCGTAGGACGGCAGGGTCAGCAGGTAGGGCAGGTCGCCGATCGGCGGGAACTCGGTGCCGCCGGTGAGCTCGATCGGCACCGCGGTGCGCAGTTCCGACAGGTCGAGCTGCACCGCCTGCGGCGCCCGCGACAGGTTCGCCACGCACAGGATCCGCTCGTCCTCGTGCTCGCGGATCCAGGCCAGGACCTTGCGGTTCGACGGGTACAGGAACTGGATCGTGCCGCGTCCCAGCGCGACGCTGTTGTTGCGGATCGCGATCATGCGCCGCGTCCAGTTCAGGAGGCTCGTCTGGGCCTGGGTCTGCGCCTCGACGTTGATGGCGTCGAAGCCGTAGATCGGGTCCTGGATCGCCGGCAGGAACAGCTTCTGCGGGTTCGCCCGGGAGAAGCCGCCGTTGCGGTCGGGGCTCCACTGCATCGGCGTGCGCACGCCGTCGCGGTCGCCGAGATAGATGTTGTCGCCCATGCCGACCTCGTCGCCGTAGTAGAGCACCGGCGTGCCGGGCATCGACAGGACGAGGGACTTCATCAATTCGATCTTGCGCCGGTCGTTCTCGAGGAGCGGCGCGAGGCGGCGGCGGATGCCGAGGTTGATCCGGGCCCGCCGCTCGGCGGCGTAGAACGACCAGAGATAGTCACGCTCCTCGGCCGTGACCATCTCGAGCGTCAGCTCGTCGTGGTTGCGCAGGAAGATGGCCCACTGGCAGCCCTCCGGGATCTCCGGGGTCTGGCGCATGATGTCGGTGATCGGGTGCCGGTCCTCCCGGGCGATCGCCATGTACATCCGCGGCATCAGCGGGAAGTGGAACGCCATGTGGCACTCGTCGCCGTCGCCGAAGTACTGGGCGGTCTCCTCCGGCCACTGGTTGGCCTCGGCGAGCAGCATCCGGTCCGGATACTCGGCGTCCAGCGCGGCGCGGATCTTCTTGATGACCTCGTGGGTCTCGGCGAGGTTCTCGCAGTTCGTGCCGTCGCGCTCGATCAGGTAGGGGATCGCGTCGAGCCGCAGCCCGTCGACGCCCATGTCGAGCCAGTAGCGCATCACCTCGATCACGGCCTCCAGCACGGCCGGGTTGTCGAAGTTCAGGTCCGGCTGGTGGCTGTAGAACCGGTGCCAGAAATACTGCTTGGCGACCGGGTCCCAGGTCCAGTTCGACGCCTCGGTGTCGAGGAAGATGATGCGTGTGTCCTTGTACGGCTCGTCGGTGTCCGACCAGACGTAGAAGTTGCGCTCCGGCGAGCCGGGCGGCGCCTCGCGGGCGGCCTGGAACCAGGGATGCTGGTCGCTGGTGTGGTTGATGACG
This sequence comes from Methylobacterium sp. ME121, assembly GCF_000974725.1. Classification (NCBI taxonomy): domain Bacteria; kingdom Pseudomonadati; phylum Pseudomonadota; class Alphaproteobacteria; order Hyphomicrobiales; family Methylobacteriaceae; genus Methylobacterium; species Methylobacterium sp. ME121. The sequence continues at coordinate 6,937 of NZ_BBUX01000075.1, read as the reverse complement.
AGCTCGGTGATGACCCGCAGGCCGCGCTCGTGCGCCGCCTCCACGAAGGCCTTGAAGTCCTCCATGGTCCCGTAGGACGGGTTGATGTCCCGGTAATCGGCGATGTCGTAGCCGTCGTCGCGCAGGGGCGAGGGGTAGAACGGCATCAGCCAGATCGCCGTGACGCCGAGGTCGCGCACGTAGTCGAGGCGCTGGGTCAGGCCCACGAAATCCCCGATCCCGTCGTTGTTCGAGTCGAAGAACGACTTGACGTGGATCTGGTAGATGATGGCGTCACGGTACCATTGCGGGTCGCTGCGATCGATCATCGCGTCGCTGCCTCATCGGTCGGATCGGACGGGACCGGCGCGGTGACCGGCCGGGGCGCGGGCGGGGGGCCGCCGCGCGGGTGCGGGGGGTGGCGACGGGCAGGCCCGCCGCCGGATTCAACGGCCATGGCCGCGTGCCGGAGGGTCGAGTGCCACGGGCGGCCTCAGCCCGCAACCCGCCGCGGCGCCCGGAGGCGCCAGATCACGCAGGATCGCTCGGCCGGATCGAGGGCGATGCGGTGGGTCTTGCCGCGCAGCTCGAACCGGTAGCCCTGCAGCAGGTCCTCGACCTCGACGGCGCCGTCATCGGGCAGACCGAACAGCCAGAGCGGCACCTCGTAGGTGCATTCCTGGCGGTTCTTCGGGTCGAGGTTGACCATGGTGAAGACGCAGTTGTCGCGCTCCGGCGTCGCCTTGGCGTAGGCGATGATGGCGTCGTTCCAGGCGCCCGTGAAGGTGACGTTGCGGAAGTCCCAGAGGGCGGGGTTCTCGCGCCGGATCCTGTTCAACTTGACGATGTGCTCGCGGATGTTGCCCGGCCGGTCGTAGTCCCAGGCCTTCAGCTCGTATTTCTCGGAGTTGAGATACTCCTCCTTGCCCGGGTACGGCGCCGCCTCGCACAGCTCGAAGCCGTTGTAGATGCCGTAGACCGACGAGAGGGTCGCGGCGAGCGTGCCGCGGATGACGAAGCCCGCGCGCCCGCTGGTCTGGAGGAAGTAGGGATTGATGTCGGGCGTGTTGGCGAAGAAGTTGGGGCGGTAGTACTCGCCCATCTCGCCGGCCAGCTCCAGGGCGTAGTCGGTGAGCTCCTGCTTGGTGTTGCGCCACGTGAAGTAGGTGTAGCTCTGCTGGTAGCCGGCCTTGGCGAGCTTCTTCATCATCTTCGGCCGGGTGAAGGCCTCGGCGAGGAAGATCGCGTCCGGGTAGCGGCCGTTGACCTCGCCGATCACCCATTCCCAGAACGGGATCGGCTTGGTGTGCGGGTTGTCGACCCGGAAGATGCGCACGCCCCGCGCGCACCAGCCGAGCAGGATGTCGCGCAGCTCGATCCAGAGCGAGGGCAGGGCGCCCCCGTAGAAGTGGACGTTCGAGATGTCCTCGTACTTCTTCGGCGGGTTCTCGGCGAATTTCAGCGTGCCGTCGGGGCGCCACTCGAACCATTCCGGGTGGTTCTTGATCCAGGGATGGTCGGGCGAGCACTGGATCGCGAAGTCGAGGGCGATCTCCATCCCGTAGGCGTGGCTCGCCGCGACCAGCCGCTCGAAATCCGCGAGCGTGCCCAGCTCGGGATGCACGGCCTCGTGGCCGCCCTCCTCCGCGCCCACCGCGTAGACCGAACCGACGTCGCCGGGCTCGGCCTTGAGGGTGTTGTTCTTCCCCTTGCGGTTGGTGCGGCCCACGGGGTGGATCGGCGTGAAATAGAGGACGTCGAAGCCGAGTTCGCGGATCTCGGGCAGGCGCCGGATGACGTCGTCGAAGGTGCCGTGGCGGTTGACGTCCATCGATTGCGAGCGCGGGAAGATCTCGTACCAGGCGGAGAACCGGGCCGCGAGGCGGTCGGCGATCACCGGCAGGGTCACGGGATAGCGGGTCAGGTTCACCCGCTCGGCGTTGCGGCGCACGAGGCTCGACGCGTCGGGCTGGAGGATCCGGTCGAGCTGGGCGGCCGAGCCGGTCTCCTCGGCGGCGAGCGCGGCGACGAGCGCGGCGAGCCGGTCGGCGTCGCGGCCGCCCCGGGTCCGGGCCAGCGAGGCGGCGGTCCCGACCAGCGCCACGCCCTCGATCGTCTCCAGGCGGACATCGACGCCGGCGGCGCGCTTCTTGAGGGTGTCGCGCATCCAGGACGAGAAGGCGTCGCGCCACGCGATCAGGGTGAACTCGTAGCGGGCGTTCCGCTCCAGGGGGAATTGCCCGGCCCAGCGGTCGTTGTCGACGAAGACCATCGGGTCCTCGCGCCACGCGTCGCTGCCGGCGACCCGCGACAGGATCGCGGCGTCGATGATCTCGTGGCCGTCGGAGAAGATGTCGGCCTCGACCCGCAGGGACTCGCCGACGATCCGCTTCACCGGCGAGCGGCCGCCGTCGATCTCAGGCGCCACGGCCTCGATCACCACCCGCCCCTCCCCGTCCGGCGCCCCGCGCTCGGGGAACCGGGCGACTTCCTGGGCGGTGGCCGCGAGGATGCGCAGCTCGCCCGGCATCAGGTCGATGGCGCTGCCGGGATGGAACGCGATCGGCTCGGCCTCCGGGGTCCGGTCGACGAAGGCGCCCAGCATCCCGCCGGTGCGGGCGATGAGCGCGCCGGCCTCGACCGGCACCGGCCTGTCGGTCGGGTTGTAGAGCACGATCAGCCCGTGCCGCGCCGAGGCCGGGTGCCCGGTGTCGAAGCGGGCGAGCGCCACCAGATCGCTGTCGGGGGACGAGATGCGGATCTGCGCGCCCTCGACATTGGCGGCCGGCAGCTCCGCCCGCAGGGCGTTGATGGCCCGGATGGACGCGGAGATGTCGATGCCGGTCTCGTTCTCGCGGTCGCCCGGGGTGGTCTCGACCACGTGCAGCGCCCGGCGGTAGCCCCACTCGTAGCCGATCGGCATCAGCACGCCCGCCGAGAAGAAGGCGGCGAGCGCGTAGCGGGTGCGCAGATGCGCCGCCACCGCGTCCGGGCCGCCGTCGATCTCGGCGGCGAGCCGCTTCATGTCGTGGTTCTCGGGGAAGGCGATGGAGGGGGCCAGCACCCGCAGGCGCTCGTACTGCTCGAGCGCCCAGGGCTTCCTCAGGTCCCACCACGCGAAGGAGTTGAACAGGTAGTCGAAGCCGGCGCCGGCCGTGGCCCGGGCCTCCTCGAAGGTGCAGCCGAGGGTCTCGGCGGCGAACAGGCAGGCGGGATCTCGGCTCTTGGCCTGCCCGATCAGGACGCGCCACGTCTCCGGCGGCACCTTGTAGGCGGCGTCGCACCGGAAGCCCTTCGCGCCGAGGCTCTGGAGATGCGCCACGTAGGCGCCCCAGATCCGGGTCAGCTCGTCCCGGGCGGAGGGGGTGTGGTAGTCGAGCTCGGCGAGGTCGCCCCAGACGGTGCGGATCGACGGGTCGTCCGGATCGACGGCGGCCGGGTGCATGATCGAGCCGTCGGGCTCCTTCATGAACAGGTCGGGCCGCTCGGTGGCGAGCCGCGCGTTGTCGGCGGTGTGGTTGATCACGAGGTCGGTCATCACCGACAGGCCCAGCGCCTCGGCGGCGGTGCAGAAGCGGCGGATCTGCTCGTCGTCGGGCGTGCCGTCAGGATCGCGGAAACGCTCGTCGAGGCGGTCCGGGTCGGCCACCGCGTAGAGGCTCCGGGAGCCGCCGGTCTGGTGGAACGGGTTGAGGTAGACCCAGTCGAAGCCGAGCGCGGCGATCCGCGGCAGCTCGGCGGTCCAGTCCGAGACGCGCCCGACCAGGAGCGGGAACAGGTTGTAGATCCGCGGCCCCTCGGCCCGGGGCGCCAGCGCGGCCGGCAGGACGGCCTCGGCCCCGGACGTCGCAGCGGCTTTGGTCGGTGCGTTCATGCTGCCTCTCGGCTCCCGTTCCCAGTGTCGTAACGCCCGAACCGCGCGGGCGTGCCTCGCGATCCGGTCCGACGTGTCTCAGCAGACGCGCGTGACAAGGCCGCGGCGGCGGCATCGAATGAACTGCCCGGATCGCCCCCGTCTCTGCGAGCGCAGCGCAGAGATCCAGCAGCGCCACGTCCGCGAACGTCGCGCTGCCCTGGGTCGCGTCGCTGCGCGCGCGACGACGGCGCGGTCACGGTTCCCGCCGCAGCACCGCGTAGGGCAGGTCGCGCAGGAGGATCCCGAGATCGGCCCCCTCCCCCTCGACCACCCGTCCCGAGGCGAGGTCCCGCCAGCGGCTGCCGGCCCCGAGATCGACCCGGGTGCCCGCGAAGGCCTCGCCCGACCAGACGGCCTCCCCGACGGAGCCCGCCACCAGCCGCGGCACCGCCACGAACAGGTCGCCGCCTTCCTGGACGGGATCGGTCCGCCGGTAGGCGATGACGTGGTCGGCCCGTGCGCCGGTCGCCGCGACGGGCTCGTAGGCGGCGCTCGCGTAGAAGTCCGGGCGCTCGGCCCGCTCGGCGAGCAGCCGCGTCAGCGTCGCCTGCTTGACCCGCCCGTCCGGCCAGTGGCCCAGCAGCTCGGCGGGCGCCCCACCCTCTTCCAGCATCCGCTCCAGGGCCGGGTAGTCCACCGGGCGGCGGTTGTCGGGATCGACGAAGGAGAAGTCCCAGATCTCCGTGCCCTGGTAGGTGTCGGGCAGGCCCGGCAGGGTGCATTTCAGGACCGTCCGGCCGAGGCTCGCCAGCATGCCGAGATGGGCGAGCCGCCGCGCGAAGGGCCGGAGTTCGCGCAGGAAGTCCGAGCCCGGGGCGATCAGCGCCGTGAACAGCTTCCGGACCGCGCCCTCGTAGACCTCGTCGACGTTGACCCAGCTCGACCGGCGCTTGCCCTCGCGCATGGCCTTCTCGCCGTAGGCGATCAGCCGGTCGCGGAAGTCCTCGATCGCCCCGGCCTCGTCCCGCTCCAGAAGCTCCAGGGGCCAGGCGCCCAGGATTCCTTGAAAGAACATCCACTGGTCGTTGGCGTCGGGGGCCGGCTCGCCGTCGATCCGGGCGAGGTGCGGGCCGGCGACCCGCTGCCACAGGTCCCAGGCCTTGGCCCATTCCTCGGGGATCTCCGAGAGGGCGAGGAGCCGCGTGCGGGCATCCTCGCCGCGCTTGGTGTCGTGGGTCGCCGTGGTGATCATGGCGCTCGGCCAGTCCCGGGCGCGGGCGATCTGCAGGTCGTGGAAGTGCTCCGCGTCGATCCCGTACTCGCCCGGGTCGCCGCCGACCTCGTTGAGGCCGAGGAGACAGGCGTAGCGGTAGAACAGCGTGTCCTCCAGGCTCTTGGCCATGACCGGGCCGGTGAGCTGCTGGAACCGGCGGCGGAAGCGCAGGACCACCCGCGGGTCGGGCCGGCCCGGGCCCGCCGTCTCGACCCGCCCGAGCAGGACGTCGGCGGCGAAGTCGTGGACCGAGCGGTCGGGCAGGCTCGACCAGCGCTTGGCCTTCGCGACGGCGCCCTCGATCAGGCGCACGTCCTCGGGCTCGACCTCGCCCTCCTCCAGATCCGGCGGCAGGTAGCTCCGGTAGGTCGGGAAGCGCGCGATGATCTCGATTAGCGCCCGGCGCAGGGCGTTGACGGTGAAGTCGCGGGTGCGCCGGTCGGCGTCGGCGACCTCCTTGAGGTCGGTGGTCAGCACCTCCAGCTCGCTGGCGAAGCTGATCTCGAGGATCTCGGCCTTGGCGGCGCGGAGCTGGAAGCCGTAGGGCTCGTCGAAGCCCGTGGCCCAGGTGTAGAGCCGCTCGATCTTCGCGCGCTTTCCCTTGTCGACCAGGATCCCGTCGAGCTGGTTGAGCACGTCGTAGCCCGTGGTCCCGGCCACCGGCCAGGGCCGCAGCCGCTCCCCCGGCTCCAGGATCTTCTCCACCACCACGTAGAAGCCGGGGCCGACCGCCGCCTGCAGCGCCCGCGCGTAGCCCAGCGGGTCGGCGAGGCCGTCGATGTGGTCGATGCGCAGCCCGTCGATCCGGCCCTCGCGGACGTGCCGGAACACGGTCTCGTGGGAGCGGTGGAAGATGTCGGACAGCTCGACCCGCAGGCCGGCGAGCGAGTTCACGTCGAAGAAGCGGCGGTAGTTGATGTCGCTCGAGGCCACCCGCCAGTGGGCGAGCCGGTAGGCCTGGGCCTCCAAGAGCCGGTGCAGCGGCCCGAAGCTGTCCGGGCGGCCCTTGAAGCCGTTGAGCAGCGCCAGGGTGCTGGCGGTGGCCTCCTGGATCAGCGGCGACACGCCGTAGATCTCGGCGAGCCGGCGCTTCAGGCCCTCGGCCTCCTCGGGGAAGGTCTTGCGGCGGGTCTCGTCGGTGTCGATCGCCATGGCCCGCAGCCGCTCGGAGATGGCGAGCAGCTCCGCGGTGGTGTCGTCGTCCACGGCCCCGATGGCGGCGATCACCCGGTTGAGGATGGTCGGGTAGCTCAAGGGGCGGATCGGCAGCTGGTGCTCGTAGTGCCAGACGCTGAAGGCGCCCTTGTCGGGGTCGAACCTCAGCTCCAGCGTACCCTTCTCCAGGGCCTCGCCGTAGCGATCGCCGAGGAACGGGATCACGAGGTTGCGCCCGGCGCCGAGCCGCTGCCAGTCGATGTCGAAGGCGTCGGCGAAGGGCGACAGGGAGCCCCACTCGAGCACCGACAGCCACCACGGATTGTCGGACCCGCCGACGCCCATGTGGTTCGGGACGATGTCGAGCAGCAGCTTCATCCCGTGGGCGTGCAGCGTCTCGGAGAGCGCGATGAAGCCCTCCTCGCCGCCGAGTTCCGGGTTGATCGCGCCGTGGTCGACGATGTCGTAGCCGTGGGTCGAGCCGGGCCGCGCCTTCTGGAGCGGCGAGGCGTAGACGTGGCTGATCCCGAGCCGGTGCAGGTACGGGATGATCTTCCCCGCATCCGCGAAGGTGAAGTCCTTGTGGAACTGCAGCCGGTAGGTCGCGCGCGGCGGCGGCGCGGCGAGCCGCGCGGCGCCCGAGCGCGGGCCCCGCGCCTCGGCCGAGAGGGCGG
>NZ_BBUX01000076.1:0-28082 GCF_000974725.1 Methylobacterium sp. ME121 | reverse complement strand
CGATGATCGGCCAAGCCCGCAAGCGCGGCGGCATCACATCCCACGAACCGTCCCCATCCTGAGGTGCCGCGTCAGCGGCCTCGACGGAGGGCTCCAGGGATCGGGGCGGCTGCTGGAGCCCTCCTTCGAGGCCTCCGCTGCGCTCCGGCCCCACAGGGTGAGGGCGCCGGCGGGATGCGCTGAACGGGCGACCCGTCAGGCCACGGCCGCGAGGTGCTTGACCTCGGCCTTGGCCACCACCTTGCCGACCGGCGGCGCCTTGCAGGTCTCGGCCTCGGGCGCCAGGACGGGCGGCTGCACCCAGCGGCCGGCGTCGAGGTCGGCGATCCGGCCGTTGATCTCGCGGATGACGTAGCGCGAGAACGGGTAGACGTGCAGGTAGATCACCATGTTGGTGACCACGGCCTCCAGGGCGGCCGGGTTGCGGCGGGCGGTCTCCAGGAACACGCTCCAGAAGTGCTTGGCGAGTTCCGGACGCCGCACGGTCATCCGCCAGCACACGCGCAGCAGCGAGTAGAGATCGTGGGCGACGTGGCGCCAGTTGAGCTTCTGCGCGGCGAATCTCGGCCGCTTCACCCGCCGCGCCACCACCCGCACCCGGTCGAAGAAGTTCGGCGGGTCGTAAATCTCCTGGAGGACGTCGCGGTAGTCGGCGAGCACGTCGCGCTGCGGGCGCAGGGTCACGAAGTTGATGCCCTGCGTGCACTGGTCGCCCTGGTCGGCCGTGGTCGCCGCGTAGTTCTCGTAGAGGCGGCCCTCCTTGCGCAGGCGGCGCGAGAGCTGCGTGTTCGGCAGCGCGAACAGCAGGCCGACCATGGCGATCGGGATGCCGGTCTGGCCGATGCACAGCGACATCGCCTTGCTGATGCTGTCCTTCTCGGTGTCGAAGCCGACGATGAAGCCGGCCGTGACGAACATGCCGTGCTCGTAGAGCTTGTGCACGCTGTCGGCGATCGAGCGCTTGGTGTTCTGCTTCTTCTGCGTCTGGATCAGCGTCGCCTCGTCGGGCGTCTCGATCCCGGTGAACAGGGCGAAGAAGTTCGCGTCCCGCATCATCCCGAGCAGTTCGTCGTCGTCCGCGAGGTTCAGCGAGGCCTCGGTGGAGAACTTGAACGGGTAGCCGTGCGCTTCCTGCCACTGGATCAGGTGCGGCAGGAACAGCTTGATCGCCTTCTTGTTGCCGATCAGGTTGTCGTCGACGAAGTCGACATGGCCGCGGTAGCCGAGGCCGTAGAGCCGGTCGAGCTCGGCCAGCATCTGCGGCGTGGTCTTGGTCCGCGGGGCGCGGCCGTAGAGCTCGATGATGTCGCAGAACTCGCAGGTGAACGGGCAGCCGCGCGAGAACTGGACGCCGATATAGAGGTAGTGGCTGAAGGTCAGCAGGTCGAAGCGCGGGATCGGGCTCTTGGTGACGTCGGCCTTGAACTTCTCGGCCGTGAGCCGGCCGCGGCGCTCGCCCGCCTCCCAGGCGGCCACGAACTTGTCGAGGATGCCCTCGGCCTCGCCCAGCACCAGGAAGTCGGCCTTGTCGTAGACCTCCGGCGTCGAGGTCGGGGCCGGGCCGCCGACGCAGACCGGGGTTCCGAGCGCCACGCAGCGGTCGATGACCACGAGGCAGTCCGGCTCCTGGGGCAGCATGCCGCCAGTCATCACGAGGTCGGCCGCCTGGATCTGCGCGTCCGTCAGCTCTTCGCAGTTGCGGTTGACCAGCGTCACCTGCCAGGCCGGCGGCAGCATCGCGGCCAGCGTGATCAGGCCGAGCGGCGGCGCGGGCGCGCGGGCGCCCTGCAGCTCCATGGCCTCTTTGAAGTTCCACATGGAGTTCTCGTAGAACTTCGGGAACACCATCAGCACGCGCGGGGCCGTGTTCGCTTCCGACATGCCAGTTTCCCTCGTTCACACGCGCGGTCCCGGCCCGACCGGAGATCGGAACGGGCACAGGATCGACCCCTGACCTGCGGGCGAATTAAGGCCGTTTTTCGCTCCCGCAGCAATCGGAGCCGCCGATCCCGACAGGACGCGCGTCCGGACCCGGTGAATCAACCCCGCCGACGGGTCATGGGGCGGATCCGGCCCGTTTGCCGCGGGGCTGCGCCATTCGGGCGACAGGTCTAGCCGGAACCGTCACGGCCCGACGCGGAACCGCTCCGGCCGCGTCCCGTCGGCGTCGGTGAACCCGTAGACCCGCGCGAGGTCGCCGGCATGCAGCACGGCGCCCGCCCGCGCGGCGATGCCGGGGTCGGCGGCGAGCGCCGCCAGCGCCCGGCCGGCATAGAGCGGGCTCTCGGTGGCGTGCTGCGCGTGGCCGAGGTCGCGCGCCCGCTCGGTGGCGACGAAGCCCGGCGAGAGGCCGAGGGCGGTGACGCCGTGGGGCGCGAGCTCCCGCGCGAAGGCCAGGGTCAGCCGGTTGGTCGCGGCCTTGGCGGAATCGTAGAACACGTCGCCGAGGTAATCTTCGGTCCCGAAGGAGACGAGCGCCAGCAGCCCGGCCCGCGCCGCCACCATGGCGGGGGCGACCGCGCGGGCGAGCAGCAGGGCCGGCAGGGGCCCGGCCTCGAGGAGGCCGAGATACGGCTCTGCCGAGCGGCGCCAGAACGGCGTGCCCCAGCCGGCGCCGTCCGGGTAGCGCTCGCCGTCGTAGCCCTCGTTGCCGCTCCACACGCTGCAGGCCGCGACGTCGATCCGCCCGAACCGGCGGAGCGCCCAGTGCATCAGCGCGTCAGTGGCGCGCTCGGAGCGGTGGTCGCACAGGTAATGGTGCCCGCGCCCGCCGGCCGCGTCGACCGCGCGGGCCGTGTCCTCGATCGCCTCCGCGCGCATCTCGGTGCGCGGGCCGGTCTCGCTGGAGCGGGCCGTGACGATCACCGTGGCCCCCGCCTCGCCCAGCGCCCGGGCGAGTCCCCGGCCGACACCCCGCGACGCGCCCGCGACGAGGCAGATCTTCTCGGAGAGGTCGGGCGGGCTCACGCCGAGGCGGCGGGCTTCGACCGCGACAGGAAGGCGGCGAGCCGCTCCTGGGATTCGGGCGAGCGCAGCTGGGCGTCGAAGGCCTTGGCCTCGGCCTCCAGGGCCGCCTCGACCTGCGCCTGGTCGCCCCGGATCAGCGCCCGGGACGCCGTCAGCGCCCCGCGCGGCAGGGCGGCGAGGCGCGCCGCCTGCGCGATCGCCTGCTCGACCAGCATGTCGGCCGGCAGCACCGCGTTGACGAGACCCAGCGCCTGCGCCTCGTCGGCCTCGAGCGGCCGCGACAGGAGCAGCAGCTCGGTGGCCCTGAGCCGGCCGACCCGCAGGGGCAGCAGGTAGCTCGACGCCGCCTCCGGCACGAGGCCGAGCTCGACGAAGGGCATGCGCAGGCGCGCCGCCGGGCTCGCGTAGACGAGGTCGCAGTGCAGGCAGAGGGTCGCGCCGATGCCGACCGCGATCCCGTCGACCGCCGCCACCATCGGGGTGCGGGTGCGGGCGAGCTGGCGGATGAAGGCCAGCGCCGGCGAGGTGCTGAAGCCGTCCTCGGCCCTGTCCCCGGACGCCTGGCGCATGAAGTCGGCGAGGTCGTTGCCGGCGCTGAACATGCCGGGCTGCCCGGCGAAGACCACGGCGCCGACCGCGTCCGACGCGTCGGCCTCCGCCAGGCCCGCGCGCATCGCGTCGTACATGGCGCCCGTGAGGGCGTTCTTCTTCTCCGGACGGTTCAGGGTGATCAGGCGGACGCCGCCCGCGAGGTCGTCGATCGTGACGGGTTCGGCCATGGTCCGCTCCTCAAACCGCCAGCGCCAGGGCGGCGTCGTCCGTGAAGGCGCCGCCCTCGACCACCGCCTGCTCCAGGCCGGAAGCGGCCACCAGGAGGTTCTCGGCGTAGAACCGGGCGAGCGCGATGCGGGCCGCGTGCGCCGGGTCCGTCTCGCCCGCCTTCCGGGCGGCGCTCGCGGCGAGCGCGCTGCGCGCGAGGCAGGCGGCGCCCAGCGTCAGGCCGAACAGGCGCAGGTACGGCGTCGCGCCGGCGAGCGCCGCCTCGGGGCGGTTCGAGCTCAGCGCGGCGAGCTGGTGGCTCGTCGCCCGGTCGAGGCTGCCGATCCCGTCGCGCAGCCGCGCCGCCATGTGGCCGAAGGCGGGGTCGCCGGCCTTGAGCAGCCCCTCCGCGGCCCGGCGCATCCAGGCGATCTGCGACCGCGCGGTGCCCCCACCGTTCAGCGGCAGCTTGCGGGCGGCGAGGTCGATGGCCTGGATGCCGTTGGTCCCCTCGTAGATGCCGAGGATCCGGGCGTCGCGCATGAGCTGCGCCGCCCCGGTCTCCTCCACGAAGCCCATGCCGCCGTGGACCTGCACGCCGAGCGAGGTCACCTCGTTGGCGAGGTCGGTGGCGAAGGCCTTCGCCACCGGGGTCAGCAGCGAGGCGCGGTCCAGGGCGGCCTGCCCCTCCGGCCCCTTCGCGGCGTCGAGGGCCGCGGCGGTGAGGTAGCAGATGGCGCGGGCGGCCGCCGTCGAGGCCTTCATGGTGAGCAGCATGCGCTGCACGTCCGGATGGGCGGCGATCGGGCTCGTCGCCTCGGCGGCGCCGACGGCCTTGCCCTGGCGGCGCTCCTGCGCGTAGGCGAGCGCGCGCTGGGTCGCGGCCTCGGCGACGCCGACGCCCTGCAGGCCGACATTGAGCCGGGCCGCGTTCATCATCGTGAACATGCAGGCCAGCCCCTTGTTCTCCTGGCCGATCAGCCAGCCGGTCGCGCCGCCCTGGTCGCCGAACGCCATGGAGCAGGTCGGCGAGGCGTGGATGCCGAGCTTGTGCTCGATGCCGGAGCAGCGCAGGTCGTTGCGGGTCCCGTCCGGCAGCACCTTCGGCACGAGGAACAGCGAGATGCCCCGCGTGCCGGCGGGCGCGTCGGGCAGCCGGGCCAGGACGAGGTGGACGATGTTGTCGGCGAGGTCGTGCTCGCCGTAGGTGATGTAGATCTTGTTGCCGGTGATCCGGTAGGTGCCGTCGCCCGCCGGCACGGCCCGGGTGCGCAGCAGGGCGAGGTCGGAGCCCGCCTGCGGCTCGGTCAGGTTCATGGTGGCGGGCCACGCGCCCGAGACCAGCTTCTCGAGGTAGCGCGCCTTCAGGTCGTCGGAGCCGTGGGCGGCGAGCGCCTCGATGCCGCCCTGGGTCAGGAGCGGGCAGAGGCCGAAGGCGAGGTTGGCACCGTTCCACATCTCGGTGCAGGCGGCCTCGATCAGCTTCGGCAGGCCCTGGCCGCCGTGATCGGCCTCGGCCGAGAGCCCGTTCCAGCCGCCCTCCGTGAAGGTGCGGTACGCCTCGCGCCAGCCCGGCGGCGTGGTGACCTGCCCGTCCGCGAAGGGGGTGCCGTGCCGGTCGCCGACCCGGTTGAGCGGCGCGATCACGCCGGCGGCGATCCGGCCGGCCTCGGTCAGGATCGCCTCGGCGTCGTCGGGATCGACCGCGTCGAGCCCGGCCACGTGCCGCAGCGTGAAGAGCATCTCGGGGACCGGGGCGCGGTAACTCATACGATCCTCCCGTGTGGCGGCCCGCCCGCTCGTTCGGTCCGGGGCGGGTTTGACCGCGCCCGCGCACCGGCGCTAGGGCGGGGCGAGGATAGGCGCGCGGGGCTCGCGCGGCCATGACCTCGGAGACGGCTTCCCGCATGAATGATCCCGGGTCAACGGTCCCGTCCGCGACCCGGCGGCTTCCCGCCGACGCGGCCGGCCTCGCGGAGGCCGCCGCCCTCCTGCGGGCGGGCCGTCTCGTCGCCTTCCCCACCGAGACCGTCTACGGGCTCGGGGCGGACGCCACCGACCCCGCCGCGGTGACGGGCATCTTCGCCGCCAAGGCGCGGCCGCGCTTCAACCCGCTGATCTCGCACCTGCCCGACGCGGTGGCGGCCCTGGCGGAGGGGGTCTTCGACGCGCCGGCGCGCCGCCTCGCGGAGGCCTTCTGGCCCGGCCCCCTGACCCTGGTGGTCCCGGCGCACACGGGCACGCGGGTCTGCGATCTCGTCCGCGCCGGCCTGCCGAGCCTCGCGCTACGGGTCCCGGCGCACCCGCTCGCGCGGGACCTCCTGGCGGAGGTCGGGCGGCCGGTCGCGGCGCCCTCGGCCAACCGGTCAGGGCGGGTGAGCCCGACCCGGGCCGCCCACGTCCTCGACGATCTCGCCGGCCGGATCTCCGCGGTGCTCGACGGCGGTGACACGCCGGTCGGCGTCGAATCGACGGTGGTGGCCTGCCTCGGCGGCCCGCCGCGGCTGCTGCGGCCCGGCGGGATCACCCGGGCGGCGCTCCGCGACGTGCTCGGTCTCGATCCGGCGGCGCCCGAGGCGGCGGATGCCGACCGGCCGGCGGGCCCGGGCATGCTCGCCTCGCACTACGCGCCGCGGGCGCGGGTCCGCCTCGACGCGGTGCGGGTCGAGCCCGGCGAGGCGGCCCTGCTGTTCGGGCCCCGCCCCCCGGCCGGTCACGAGACCGCGCGGGCCAGTCTCAACCTGAGCCCGGCGGGCGATCCCGCGGAGGCCGCTGCCCGGCTGTTCGGCGCCCTGCGCGACCTCGACGCCTCGGGGGCCGAGACCATCGCGGTGGCGCCGATCCCCGAGGACGGCCTCGGCGAGGCGATCCGAGACCGCCTCGCCCGGGCGGCCGCGCCCCGCTGACGGCGGAGAAATTTTCGCCGGCAGCGGAACAGAGTTCGGCCTGACCCGTTTACTGATCACGAAGGCCTTCTCAGCCCCCAATGGCCTTTTTCCTTTCAGGCTCGGAGCAATCCGAGCCTTTTTTCTTGGCTCCTCAGTCCCGGGCCAGCTTGGCCGCGATGCCGGCCACGTGGCGCCCCTGGAACCGCGCGCCCTCCAGTTCGACGGCGCTCGGCTGGCGCGACCCGTCGCCGTCCGCGATCGTGCTGGCGCCGTAGGGCGTGTTGCCCTTCACCGCCTCGACGCCCGCCTGTCCCTGGAAGCTGTAGGGCAGGCCGACCACAACCATGCCGTGGTGGAACAGGACCGTGTGGAAGCTCGTCAGCGTCGTCTCCTGGCCGCCGTGCTGCGAGGCCGTGGAGGTGAAGACGGAGCCGACCTTGCCGACCAGCGCGCCCTTCATCCAGAGCCCGCCGGTCTGGTCGATGAACTGCTTCATCTGCGAGGCCATGTTGCCGTACCGGGTCGGCGTGCCGAAGATGATCGCGTCGTAGTCGGCGAGCTCGGCGACGGTCGCGACCGGCGCCGCTTGATCCAGCTTGAAGTGGTTCTGCCGGGCGACCTCCTCCGGCACCAGCTCGGGCACGCGCTTCACGACGACCTCGGCCCCCGTCTCGCGGGCGCCCTCGGCGACGGCGTAGGCCATCTGCTCCACGTGACCGTAAGTCGAGTAGTACAGCACCAGAACCTTCGCCATGTGTGGTCTCTCCTGCCTGTCGGACGTCCGGCCGAATCGTCGGCCGGCGGATGGCCCCTGCATCGCGCATTTGCCGTCTTGCAAGAATGCCCCGACATGCAAGACTAACCTTGCGCAAATGCAAGGATCCGGCGTGGAGCTCGACTGGGACGACTTCCGGTTCGTGAAGGCGGTGGCCGACCGGGGCGGCCTGACCGCGGCGTCGGCCGAGCTCGGCATCAACCACTCGACGGCATTCCGGCGTCTCGCCGCCCTGGAGGCGCGGCTCGGCACGCGCCTGTTCGAGCGGCTGCGCACGGGCTACGTGCCGACCGCGGCCGGGCAGGCGATGGTCGACGCGGCCGGGCGCATCGAGACGGACGTGACGCGGTTCGCCCGCGCGGTGGCGGGACAGGGCGAGACGCCGTCCGGCGAGCTGCGGGTGACCGCACCGGCGGGCTTCGCCGCCGAGCTGCTGATGCCGATGCTGGCGAGCTTCGCGGAGCGCTACCCGGAGATCCGGATCGAGCTCATCCTCGCGGAGGCGACCCTCAACCTCTCCCGGCGCGACGCCGACGTGGCGATCCGGATCAGCCGGGAACCGAGCGAGACCCTGGTCGGGCGTCGACTGGCCCTCACCGCGTGGGCGGTCTACGGCCGCGCCGATCGCGCCTACGGCGACCTGGCCCGGGAGGCCTGGATCAGCCCGGGGCCGCTGGTGGCGGGGGGCTCGCTCACGCGGTTCGTGGAGGCGCGGGCGCCGTCCGACCGTGTCCGCCTGCGGATCAACGCGGTGCCGGGCCTGGAGGCGGCGGTCGAGGCCGGCCTCGGCATCGGCCCGCTCCCCTGCTTCACGGCCGACGTGAACCCGGCGCTGCGCCGCCTGTCCGGGCCGCACCCCGAACTCGGGGCGGACCTCTGGATCCTGACGCATCCGGACCTGCGCCACGCGGCGCGGGTCCGGGCCTTCATGGAGCACGTCGCCGAGGCGCTGCTGCCGCTGCGGGCGCGCTTCGAGGGCCGCTGATCCGGCTCAGCGGATCTCGAGCACCTCGACCTCGTGGCCGTTCACCTCGACCACGTCGCCGATCGTCTTGCCGGTGATCGCCCGGGCGAGGGGCGCCACGTACGAGATCGAGCCCTTGTGCGGGTCGGCCTCGTCCTCGCCGACGATCCGGAAGGTCTGCCGGGTCTCCTTGCCGGACTCGTCCTCGCGGACCACCGTGACGGTGGACCCGAACTGCACGGTGTCGCCGCCCTTGGGCTCCACGAGCTGCGCGGTGTTCTTCCGGGCCGCCCAGTAGCGCAGGTCGCGCCCGATGCGGGAATCCTCCGCCTTGTCGGCGGGATCCAGCGAGGCGACCTCCTTCTCGAGGCGCGCGACCTCGGCCTCGATCTGCGCGAGGCCCTCCGGCGTGACGAAGTTCGTGTGCGGCGAGATCGGCCGATCCGGCAGATTCTCGAACGCTTCCCCACCCTCGGGCTCTTTGACGAATGCGACGCTCATGAAGACGCCAACACGCGAGCTACGGCAAAGGTTCCCGCGACGGGTGCTCGGCCCGCCCGGTGTTTTCGCCGTGGCGCGACCCGGGCACCGCTCGCTAGATTCTCCGGCGATTCACGCGGAGCCAACGATGTCGTCCCTGTCCGCCGCCGAGGTCGTCGCCGCCAACCGCCAGGCCTGGGATGCCTCGGCGCCCCTGCACCGGAGCGACCCGTCGTGGCATCGGCTGACGCAGCACTTCGCGCAGGATCCCGGCTTCTCCTGCTTCGATCCCCCGATGGAGGCGGCCCTGCGGGCGGTCGGGCTCGCCGGGGCCTCGGTCGCGCAACTCTGCTGCAACAACGGCCGGGAGACGGTGTCGCTGATGAATCTCGGCGCCCGGTCGGCGACCGGCTTCGACCAGTCGGAGGCGTTCCTCGCCCAGGCCAGGGACCTCGCCCGCATCGCCGGGCGCGACTGCCGCTTCGTCGCGGGCGACGTGCACGCGATCGACGCGGAGCACGACGGGGCCTACGACCTCGCGGTGATCACCATCGGCGTGCTGGGCTGGATGCCCGACCTGCCGCGCTTCCTCGCCGTGGCGGCGCGCCTCCTGCGGTCGGGCGGCCGGATCCTCATCCACGAGGAGCATCCCGTCGTGAACATGTTCGAGCCGCGGGCGGAGCAGCCGCTCCTGGTCCGGCACTCCTATTTCCGCACGGCGCCGTTCGTGGGCGAGGACGCCATCGTGTACGGGGACGGCCCGGCCCCGCGGGTCGGACCGCATTACTGGTTCGCCCACCCCCTCGGGGCGCTGATCGAGACCCTGATCGGTGCGGGCCTCGCGATCGAGCGGTTCCGGGAGTTTCCGGACAACATCAGCACGACGGCCTGCGACGTGCTCGCCGCCGACCGGCTCCTGCCGATGAGCTACCTGCTGCAGGCCCGGAAAGCCGCCTGACGGGCGCCGGCCCTACGCCACCGTCACCACGGTCCGGCCCCGGACCTTGCCGGCCAGGATCTCGTCGCCGAGCCGGCCGACCTCCTCCAGACGGACCCTGCTGGTCATGGCGGCGAGCTTGCCGAGGTCGAGTTCCCGGGCGAGGCGCGCCCAGGCCTCGCGCCGCTTCTTCTGCGGTGTCGTCACGCTGTTGATGCCGAGCAGCGAGACGCCGCGGAGGATGAAGGGTGCCACCGAGGTCGGCAGGTCCATGCCCTGCGCCAGCCCGCAGGCCGCGACGGCGCCGTCCGCTCGGGTCATGGCGAGGACGTTGGCGAGGGTCGTGGAGCCCACGGCGTCGACGCCCGCGGCCCAGCGCTCCTTGCCCAGCGGCTTTCCGGGCTTGGACAGTTCGGCCCGGTCGAGGATCTCGGCGGCGCCGAGCCCTCTCAGGTAGTCGGACTCGCCGTCCCGGCCGGTGGAGGCGATCACGTGCCAGCCCGCCCGGGCGAGGAGCGCCACCGCGACGGAGCCGACGCCGCCCGAGGCGCCGGTGACGATGACCGGGCCGTGCTCGGGCCTCACGCCGTGGGCGTCCAGCGCCATGCAGCACAGCATCGCCGTGTAGCCGGCGGTGCCCACCGCCATGGCCTGCTCGGCCGTGAGTCCCCGGGGCAGCGGCACCAGCCAGTCGCCCCTGACCCGGGCGCGCTGCGCGTAGGCGCCGAGATGCGTCTCGCCGACGCCCCAGCCGGTGAGCACGACCGCGTCGCCCGGCCGGTACTCCGGATGGTCCGAGGTCTCGACGATGCCCGAGAAGTCGATGCCGGGGATCATCGGGAAGCGGCGCACCACCGGCGACTTGCCGGTGAGCGCGAGGCCGTCCTTGTAGTTCAGGGTCGAGTGCGTCACCCGCACGGTGACGTCGCCGTCCATCAGGTCGGCGTCGTCGAAATCCCTGAAGGCGAGGCTCTGGCCGGCCTCGTTCTTCTCGACCACCCAGGCCTTGAACGTCCCCATCGTCACCTCCCGTGCTGCGCGGTGAGGTGTGGCCGGGCCGCCCGGAATCAAGGCGACGGCGGTCGCTGCCGGCTCAGTATCCCTCGTACCGGCTGCCCGTGTAGAAGCCGAGACCGACGCCGATATCCGACGAACTGGCCCCGGTGATGCCGAGAGCGTCCGGGATCGAGCCGACCAGCGGGCCACCGTAGGCCGCGGGCCGGTAGCCGTAGCCGCCGCCGATCGGCGCCCAGCCGGCCCGGGCGGGCGCCACGAGGACGCGGCGGCTGACGCTGGCGTATTCCGGCGGGATCGTCTCGGGGATCGTCTGCGCCGGGCGGATCAGCACGGTCCGGGTGCGGACGGCGAAGCGCGGCGGCGCGGTCACCCAGCAGCCGATCAGCTCGCCGCCGGGGCCGCGGCTGGTCTGCCAGTAGCGGCCGCCGGGCGAGACCATCACGCGCTCCGACACCGTGTCGTAGACCGGCGGCGTGGTGCGGTAGACCGTGCGGGGCGGACGCACCAGCACGTTCTCCTGCACGGTGTCGTAGACCGGCGGCGTGACGACGCGGCGATAGCATTCGGAGCCGTAGCAGCCGCCGGCCTGGGCGGGTGCAGCGAGGAGCGCGCCGCCGAGGGCGGCGGCGAGGAGAGCGGTGCGAGCGACCGGCGCGGTCATGGGAGTCCTCTGATACGCATTACTACGAGACGCGGCGCGGACGCGGCGCTCGTCTCGACGTACCAGAGGCCAGACTCGTTGCCCGGCGCGCAAGCATTATCGGGAACGAAGGTAAAATTAACCCTTGGTTTCGACTGCTTAGACGTCGCCTACCTAGGTAGGATTGTTCGGATCTTCCACAGTCTCTCTTACGAAGCCGGATCCGGCCGGGGTCAGGTCTGGCCGGCCCGGAGCTGGTAGAAGATGTGCCGGCCGATCACGTCCATCTTGCGCAGGCGGCGGGCCCAGCCCGGGCGCACGTAGTCGGCGTGGTAGTGGGTCGCGGCGCCGACCTCGGCGAGGTAGGTCCGGCCCTCGATCACCGAGCGGGCGATGCGGGTGGCGCTCTCCCAGGCGCCGGCGTCGGTGATGCGCAGGGACTTGCCCTCGCAGGCGAAGGAGAACTGGCAGCCCATGTAGTGGTGCCGGTTCTGGTAGACGACGCCGCAGACGCTCGCCGGGTAGAGGCCGCTCTTCACCCGGTTGAGCACCACCTGGGCGACGGCGGCCTGGCCGGCCTCGGGCTCGCTCCGGGCCTCGAAATAGACCGCCTCCGAGAGGCAGCGCTGCTCCTTGTCGAGGGCGTTCGGGTCGATCAGGTCGGCGTAGCGCCGGCGCGCGTCCTCGGGCACCGGCTGGGCATTGTCCGGGCGCTCGGTGCGGATCGCGAAATCGGGGAGCGCGAGGCTCGCCGCGGCGATCTCGACCGGGATGGCGTCCGCGGGTGCCGGCGTCGTGGAGGACAGCGCGATGGCGCGGGGCACCGGCGGAGTCGAGCCGTCGAAGCGCTCGGGGCCGCCGTCCTCGGTGAGGTCGGCCGTCCCCTCGCCCGTGGAGGCGGCGGTGCCGCTGCCGGTGGTGAGGCCGAGATCCGGCACGGGGACGAAGGCGGCCTCCGGCTCGGACTCCGGATCCCAGACGGCGGAGCCCTGCGTCAGCACGCCGGTGACGCTGCCGGTGACGTCGCCGAAGACCAGGGCGCCGCCGGCCTCGCGCAGGTTGGCCGCCCGGCGGGCGAAGCTCTCGGCCGGCGGCCGGGCGGGGTCGCCCTTGCCGGCCCGCTGCACCACCGGGAAGACGTGCGCGCCGGTCTTGAAGACGGCCTGCGGCGGCTCGTCCCCGAGGCGGCGGAGCGCCGATCCGATCAGCACGGTGCCGGGCGGCAGCGGCGGGACCGTGCCGGCGTCGATCACGCCGAGCCGGCTCGCCCCGATGGCGTTCTCCGTGCCGGCGTCGGCGGTGAACGACACCAGGAGGCCCAGCCCGACCATCCAGGGCGTCAGGGCCGCCGAGAGCCAGCGCAGGCTCGATTCCCGTCCTCGTCTCGTGCCCACGACGCCAGACCCGCACTCACGCACCCGAACCGGCCCGATCCTCCCCGTTTCCAGGGTGTTTCTGCGGCCGCACGGGATTTATCGCGCGGTATGGTTGAGCCGCCGTTAAGGCCGCACGGTTGCGGGTGTCTCGATCCGCGCTCGGGTTGGCGGCTGCCGTCGACGCGGCCCTCACCGTCACCCTGGGCGGAGCGATGGGGCCCAGGGCAGCGGGACGTCGGGACTCGCGGTGCCGCCCTGGATCGCTTCGCGGCGCCCGCAAAGTCGGCCGCGCCGAGAAAGGCGCGCCACAAAAGGAAAGGGCGGCCCGCAGGCCGCCCTCTCTCGTCTCAGTCCGACCCGTGATCTTACTCGGCAGCGGCCGGCGGAAGCTCCTCGACCGGCATCGCGCCGCTCTCGGCCTGCTTCTGCTGCAGGATCATCGCGTCGCGGCGGCGGGCGATGGAGCGGATGTCCGCCACCATCGAGCCCGTGCCGGCCGGGATGAGCGAGCCGACGATGACGTTCTCCTTCAGGCCTTCCAGCGTGTCGACCTTTCCGTTGACCGCCGCCTCGGTGAGGACGCGGGTGGTCTCCTGGAACGAGGCCGCCGAGATGAACGACTTCGTCTGCAGCGAAGCCTTGGTGATGCCGAGCAGGACCGGGACGCCCTGGATCGGCTTCTTGCCCTCGGCGAGCAGCTTCTCGTTGTAGTCGGTCAGCTCCGTGCGATCGATCTGGTCGCCCGAGAGGATGTCCGAGTCGCCGCCGTCGGTCACCTCGACCTTCTGCAGCATCTGACGGACGATCACCTCGATGTGCTTGTCGTTGATCGACACGCCCTGCAGCCGGTAGACCTCCTGGATCTCGTTGACGAGGTAGGCCGCGAGTTCCTCCACGCCCTTGATCGCCAGGATGTCGTGCGGCGCCGGGTTGCCGTCGACGATGTAATCGCCGAGCTCGACCACGTCGCCGTCCTGCAGGTGGATGTGCTTGCCCTTCGGGATCAGGTACTCGACCGCCTCCGAGCCGTCATGCGGCGTCAGCGTGAGCCGACGCTTGTTCTTGTAGTCGCGGCCGAACGCGATGGTCCCCGACTTCTCGGCGATGATCGCCGCGTCCTTCGGGCGCCGCGCCTCGAACAGCTCCGCCACCCGCGGCAGACCGCCGGTGATGTCGCGGGTCTTGGCCGAGTCGGTCGAGACGCGGGCGAGGATGTCGCCGGCCTTGACCGTCGCGCCCGGGTCGAAGCCGATGATGGCGTCGACCGGCAGGAAGTAGCGGGCGTCCGAGCCGCGCGGCAGCTTGAGCGCCTTGCCGTCCCGGTCGACCACGACCATCGCGGGCTTCAGGTCCGAGGTCCGGGCCGAGCCGCGCCAGTCGACGACGACGCGCTTGGCGATGCCGGTCGACTCGTCGGTGGTCTCGGTCATGGACTGGCCGTCGACCAGATCCTCGTAGGCCACGATGCCGTCCACCTCGGTGAGGATCGGACGGGTGTAGGGATCCCACTCGGCGATCCGCTGCCCGCGCTTGATCTTGTCACCCTCGTCGACCCGGAGCTTGGCGCCGTACTGCAGGCGGTGAACCGCCCGCTCGACCCCGTCCGACCCGACGATGACGACCGCCACGTTGCGGCCGGTGGCGATCAGATCCCCGTCCGTGTTCTTGGCCACGGCCCGGTTGCGGATCTTGATCGTGCCCTCGAAGCTCGACTCGATGAAGGACGAGTCGGCGATCTGGGCCGCACCACCGATGTGGAAGGTGCGCATCGTGAGCTGCGTGCCCGGCTCGCCGATCGACTGCGCCGCGATGACGCCGACGGCCTCGCCCATGTTGACGGGCGTGCCGCGGGCGAGGTCGCGCCCGTAGCAGGTGGCGCAGACGCCGCTCTTGGTGGCGCAGACCAGCACCGAGCGGATCTTCACCTCCTGGATGCCGGCGGCGTTGATCGCCGGCAGGTGCCGCTCCTCGATGGTCTCGCCGGTCTTGACGATCACCGTGCCGTCGGCGGCCACCAGATCCTCCGCCGTGGCGCGGCCGAGGATGCGGGTGGCGAGCGTCGCCACGACCTGGCCGGCATCCACGATGGCGCGCATCTTGATGCCGCTCGTCGTGCCGCAATCCACCTCGCGGATGACCGCGTCCTGCGCCACGTCGACGAGGCGGCGGGTCAGGTAGCCGGAGTTGGCGGTCTTCAGCGCGGTGTCGGCGAGGCCCTTACGGGCACCGTGCGTGGAGTTGAAGTACTCCAGCACGTCCAGGCCTTCCTTGAAGTTCGAGATGATCGGGGTCTCGATGATCTCGCCCGACGGCTTGGCCATGAGGCCGCGCATCGCCGCGAGCTGCTTCATCTGGGCAGGCGAGCCACGGGCACCCGAGTGGCTCATCATGTAGATCGAGTTGACCTGCTTGTCCGCACCCTTCTCGTCCTTCTGGACGCTGGAGATGCGGCCCATCATCTCGGCGGCCAGCTTGTCCGAGCACTTGGCCCAGGCATCGACCACCTTGTTGTACTTCTCGCCCTGGGTGATCAGGCCGTCGTTGTACTGCTGCTCGTAATCCTTCACGAGCGCGCGGGTCGTGTCGACGATCGACCACTTGTTCTCCGGCACGACCATGTCGTCCTTGCCGAACGAAATGCCGGCCTTGAACGCGTGGTTGAAGCCGAGCGCCATGATCCGGTCACAGAAGATCACCGACTCCTTCTGACCGCAGTGGCGGTAGACGGTGTCGATCATCGCCGAGATCTCCTTCTTGGTCATCAGCTTGTTGACGACGTCGAAGGGCACCTTGGCGTGCTTCGGCAGGGCGCCGGAGAGGATCACGCGGCCGGGGGTGGTCTCGTAGGTCTTGGTCAGGGGCTCGCCGTCCGGGCCGATGCCGGTCCAGCGCCACTTGATCTTCGAGTGCAGCGACACGGCCTTGGCGGCCAGGGCGTGCTCGAGCTCGCCCATGTCGCCGTAGACGCCCTGCATCGGGTTCTTGGCGTTGTCGGGCTTGTACTCGCCCGGCGCGCCCTCGGCCACGATCGACAGGTAGTAGAGGCCGAGCACGATGTCCTGCGACGGCACGATGATCGGCTGACCGTTGGCCGGGTGCAGGATGTTGTTGGTCGACATCATCAGGACGCGCGCTTCCAGCTGCGCCTCGAGCGACAGCGGGACGTGCACGGCCATCTGGTCGCCGTCGAAGTCGGCGTTGAACGCGGCGCAGACCAGCGGGTGCAGCTGGATCGCCTTGCCCTCGATCAGCTTCGGCTCGAAGGCCTGGATGCCGAGGCGGTGCAGCGTCGGCGCGCGGTTCAGCATCACCGGGTGCTCGCGGATCACCTCATCGAGGATGTCCCAGACCTCCGGCTTCTCCTTCTCGACGAGCTTCTTGGCCTGCTTGACGGTGGCCGAGAACCCCTTGGCGTCGAGGCGCGCGTAGATGAACGGCTTGAACAGCTCCAGCGCCATCTTCTTGGGCAGGCCGCACTGGTGCAGCTTCAGCTCCGGGCCGACCACGATGACCGAGCGGCCCGAGTAGTCGACGCGCTTGCCGAGCAGGTTCTGGCGGAACCGGCCCTGCTTGCCCTTCAGCATGTCGGCGAGCGACTTCAGCGGGCGCTTGTTGGCGCCCGTGATGACGCGGCCGCGGCGGCCGTTGTCGAACAGGGCGTCGACCGCCTCCTGCAGCATCCGCTTCTCGTTGCGGATGATGATGTCGGGCGCGCGCAGCTCGATCAGCCGCTTCAGGCGGTTGTTGCGGTTGATGACGCGGCGGTACAGGTCGTTCAGGTCGGAGGTCGCGAAGCGGCCGCCGTCCAGCGGGACCAGCGGGCGCAGGTCCGGCGGGATCACCGGCACGACCGTGAGGATCATCCATTCCGGCTTGTTGCCGGACATCTGGAAGGCCTCGATGATCTTGAGCCGCTTCAGGAGCTTCTTGGGCTTCAGCTCCGAGGTGGTGACCGCGATCTCCTCGCGCAGGTCGTTGGCGATCTTGTCGAGGTCGAGCTCCTGCAGGATGCGCCGGATGGCCTCGGCGCCGATCATGGCCGTGAAGCTGTCCTCGCCGTACTCCTCCTGCGCGCGCAGGTACTCCTCCTCCGACAGGAGCTGACGCTCCTTCAGGGGGGTGAGGCCCGGCTCGATGACGCAGTACGACTCGAAGTACAGGATCCGCTCGAGGTCCTTGAGCGCCATGTCGAGCAGCAGGCCGATGCGGCTCGGCAGCGACTTCAGGAACCAGATGTGCGCGACGGGGGCGGCCAGCTCGATGTGGCCCATGCGGTCGCGCCGGACGCGCGCGAGGGTGACCTCGACGCCGCACTTCTCGCAGATGACGCCCTTGTACTTCATGCGCTTGTACTTGCCGCACAAGCACTCGTAGTCCTTGATCGGTCCGAAGATGCGCGCGCAGAACAGGCCGTCGCGCTCGGGCTTGAAGGTCCGGTAGTTGATGGTCTCGGGCTTCTTGATCTCGCCGTACGACCAGGAGAGGATCTTCTCCGGGGACGAGATCGAGATCTTGATCTGGTCGAAGCTGACCGGCTGGGCCTGCTGGTTGAAAAGGTTCATGACCTCTTGGTTCATGATCCGCTCCTTGTTGACGCCGGCAGCCCCGCGCCGGGCCACCGCGTCCTGAAAAAGATCCGGCGCCGCGCCCCGCGCGGGCGCTGCTCACCGTCGTCCAACCTCGGAAGGCCCCTCCCCTTCCCGCTCGACCGTGGCGGCGGAGATCCGCCGCCACGGGAGGTGTGGTTCTCTTGGCTTACTCGGCCGCGTCCGCCGGCGGCTCCAGCTGGTCGTTGGCCGCCTTCTTGGAGGAGGTGAGCTCGACGTTGAGGCCGAGCGAGCGCATCTCCTTGACGAGCACGTTGAACGACTCGGGGATGCCGGCCTCGAACGTGTCGTCGCCGCGGACGATCGCCTCGTAGACCTTGGTGCGGCCGGCCACGTCGTCCGACTTCACCGTGAGCATCTCCTGCAGCGTGTAGGCCGCGCCGTAGGCCTCGAGCGCCCAGACCTCCATCTCGCCGAAGCGCTGGCCGCCGAACTGCGCCTTGCCGCCCAGCGGCTGCTGGGTGACGAGCGAGTACGGGCCGATCGAGCGCGCGTGGATCTTGTCGTCCACGAGGTGGTGGAGCTTCAGCATGTAGATGTAGCCCATGGTGACCTTGCGGTCGAAGGGCTCGCCGGTGCGCCCGTCGTAGAGCGTCGACTGCGCCGAGCGGTCCAGCCCGGCCATCTCCAGCATCTGCTCGATGTCGGCCTCCTTGGCGCCGTTGAAGACCGGGGTGGCCATCGGCACGCCGCGGCGGACGTTGTTGCCGGCCTCGGCCAGCTCCTCGTCCGTCAGGCCGTCGAGCTCGCCGGGGGAGTAGATCGCCTTCATCTCCTCCCGCAGCGGCGCGATGTCCTGGGTCTTCAGATAGGCATCCACCGCCTTCGACACCTTGCGACCCAGGCCCGCAGCCGCCCAGCCCAGGTGCGTCTCCAGGATCTGCCCGACGTTCATGCGCGAGGGCACGCCCAGCGGGTTGAGCACGATGTCGGCGTGCGTCCCGTCCTCCAGGAACGGCATGTCCTCGATCGGCACGATCCGCGACACGACACCCTTGTTGCCGTGACGGCCGGCCATCTTGTCGCCCGGCTGGATCTTGCGCTTCACCGCCACGAAGACCTTGACCATCTTCATGACGCCGGGGGGCAGCTCGTCGCCGCGCTGCAGCTTCTCGACCTTGTCGAGGAAGCGCTGCTCAAGGCGCTTCTTCGACTCGTCGTACTGCTTCTGCATCGCCTCCATCTCGGTCATGAGACGGTCGTCGATGACGGCGAACTGCCACCACTGCGAGCGCGGGTAGTCGTTGATCAGCTCGCGGGTGAGCGTGGTGTCCTTCTTGAAGCCCTTCGGGCCGGCCACCGGCGCCTGACCGATCAGCACGTCCGCCAAGCGGGCGTAGGTGTTGCGGTCGAGGATCGCCTGCTCGTCGTCGCGGTCCTTGGCGAGCCGCTCGATCTCCTCGCGCTCGATCGCCTGGGCGCGCTCGTCCTTGTCGACGCCGTGGCGGTTGAACACCCGGACCTCGACGATCGTGCCGGTGACGCCCGGCGGCACCCGCAGCGAGGTGTCGCGCACGTCCGAGGCCTTCTCGCCGAAGATGGCGCGGAGCAGCTTCTCCTCCGGCGTCATCGGGCTCTCGCCCTTCGGGGTGATCTTGCCGACGAGGATGTCGCCGGCATTCACCTCGGCACCGATGTAGACGATGCCGGCCTCGTCGAGGTTCTTGAGCGCCTCCTCGGAGACGTTCGGGATGTCGCGGGTGATCTCCTCCGGCCCGAGCTTGGTGTCGCGGGCCATCACCTCGAACTCCTCGATGTGGATCGAGGTGAACACGTCATCCTTCACGATCCGCTCGGAGAGCAGGATCGAGTCCTCGAAGTTGTAGCCGTTCCACGGCATGAACGCGACGAGCACGTTCCGGCCGAGCGCCAGCTCGCCGAACTCGGTCGAGGGACCGTCGGCGATGATCTCGCCCTTCTTCACGAACTCGCCGACGCGGACCAGCGGCTTCTGCGTGATGCAGGTCGACTGGTTGGAGCGCTGGAACTTCTGCAGGCGGTAGATGTCGACGCCGGGCTTGTTGGCGTCGGCCTCCTCGGTGGCGCGGATGACGATACGGGTGGCGTCCACCTGATCGATGATGCCGGCCCGGCGGGCCGCGATGGCGGCGCCGGAATCCCGGGCGACCACCGCCTCCATGCCGGTGCCCACGAACGGGGCGTCGGCGCGGACCAGCGGCACCGCCTGGCGCTGCATGTTCGAGCCCATGAGCGCGCGGTTGGCGTCGTCGTTCTCGAGGAACGGGATCAGCGCCGCGGCCACCGATACGAGCTGCTTCGGCGACACGTCCATGAGGTCGACGCGCTCGGGACCCACGACGATCACCTCGCCGGCCCGGCGGCAGACCACGAGGTCCTCCGTGAGCTTGCGGTTCTCGTCCATCTGGGCGTTCGCCTGGGCGACGTAGTACTTCGCCTCCTCCATGGCCGAGAGGTAGGCGACCTCGTCGGTGACCACGCCGTCGCGCACGCGGCGGAACGGGGTCTCGATGAAGCCGTACTTGTTCACCCGCGCGAAGGTCGCGAGCGAGTTGATCAGGCCGATGTTCGGGCCTTCCGGCGTCTCGATCGGGCAGATGCGGCCGTAGTGCGTCGGGTGCACGTCGCGCACCTCGAAGCCGGCGCGCTCGCGGGTCAGACCGCCCGGGCCGAGGGCCGAGAGGCGGCGCTTGTGCGTCACCTCGGAGAGCGGGTTGGTCTGGTCCATGAACTGCGACAGCTGCGACGAGCCGAAGAACTCGCGCACGGCCGCGGCCGCCGGCTTCGCGTTGATCAGGTCCTGCGGCATGACCGTGTCAATATCGACCTGGCTCATGCGCTCGCGGATGGCGCGCTCCATGCGCAGGAGGCCCAGGCGGTACTGGTTCTCCATGAGCTCGCCCACCGAGCGGACGCGGCGGTTGCCGAGGTGGTCGATGTCATCGACCTCGCCCTTGCCGTCGCGCAGCTCCACGAGCGCCTTGACCACCGCCAGCATGTCCTCCTTGCGCAGCGTGCGCACGGTGTCGGCGGCGTCGAGGTCGAGACGCATGTTCATCTTCACGCGGCCGACCGCCGAGAGGTCGTAGCGCTCGGAATCGAAGAACAGCGAGTGGAACATCGCCTCGGCGGTCTCGAGGGTCGGCGGCTCGCCCGGGCGCATGACCCGGTAGATGTCGAACAGCGCGCCCTCGCGGTTGGAATTCTTGTCCACCGCCAGCGTGTTGCGGATGTACGGGCCGATGTTGACGTGGTCGATGTCGAGCACCGGCAGCTCGGTGATCCCGACCTCCTCCAGGCTCTTCAGGAGCTTGTCGGTGACCTCCTCGCCGGCCTCGGCCCAGATCTCACCGGTCTGGGCGTTGACGAGGTCCTCGGCGACGTACTGGCCGACGAGATCCTCGTCGGTCGCCTTGAGGAACTTGGTGCCCTTCTCGGTGATCTGGCGGGCGTTGCGGGCGTTGAGCTTCTTGCCGGCCTCGAGCACGACCTCGCCGGAATCGGCGTCGATCAGGTCGACGGTCGCCTTCATGCCCTTCATGCGCTCGGCGTCGAACGGCACGCGCCAGTCGGCGCCGTCCCGGTCGTAGACGACCTTGTTGTAGAAGGTCGACAGGATCTCCTCGCCGTCGAGGCCGAGCGCGTAGAGCAGCGACGTCGCCGGCAGCTTGCGCTTCCGGTCGATGCGGACGTGCACGATGTCCTTGGCGTCGAACTCGACGTCGAGCCAGGAGCCCCGGTACGGGATGATGCGGGCGGCGAACAGGAGCTTGCCCGAGGAGTGGGTCTTGCCCTTGTCGTGGTCGAAGAACACGCCCGGCGAGCGGTGCATCTGCGAGACGATGACGCGCTCGGTGCCGTTGACGATGAAGGTGCCGTTCTCCGTCATCAGGGGCATGTCGCCCATGTAGACGTCCTGCTCCTTGATGTCCTTGACCGACTTGGCCTGGGTGTCGGGATCGACATCGAACACGATGAGGCGCAGCGTGACCTTCAGCGGCGCCGCGAAGGTGATGCCGCGCTGGCGGCACTCGTCCACGTCGTACTTGGGCGCCTCGAAGGTGTAGCGCACGAACTCCAGCAGCGCCGTGGAGGCGAAGTCGGAGATCGGGAACACCGACTTGAACACGCTCTGCAGCCCCTCGTCGGCGCGCCCGCCCTCGGGCTCGTCGACCATCAGGAACTGGTCGTAGGACGCCTTCTGAACCTCGATGAGGTTCGGCATCTCGGCAACTTCCTTGATCTTGCCGAAGAACTTCCGAATGCGCTTGCGACCGACCAGCGTGTTGGCCATGTGACCTCGCTCCTACCCGCGTGCCTCGCGCCCGGGGAAGCGTTCCCGAAAGGGACCTCCCGCACCGGGCCGTGACGCGCGCCCCGCCGAGCCGCGCCACCGATCCGAATCTCTTGCCGGTCCCTCGCGGGACCATCCGCCGAAGCGGCCTAAAGCCCGCGGGCGCTGACCCGCGGGCTCCGGTCACGACAGGCTCGCGCGGAGCCTCCGTGGGGTGATGGGCCGGGACCGGCCCATCGTCGACTTACTTGAGCTCGATCTTGGCGCCGGCCTTCTCGAGCTGGGCCTTGAGCTTCTCGGCCTCGTCCTTGGCGACGCCTTCCTTGACCGGCTTCGGCGCGCCCTCGACCAGGTCCTTGGCCTCCTTGAGGCCGAGGCCGGTGATCGCGCGGACCTCCTTGATGACCTCGATCTTCTTGTCGCCCGCGGAGGCGAGGACGACCGTGAACTCGGTCTGCTCCTCGACGGCGGCGGCGGCACCACCGGCGGCCGGGCCGGCGGCGACGGCGACGGCAGCGGCCGCCGAGACGCCCCACTTCTCCTCGAGCATCTTGGCCAGGTCAGCGGCCTCGAGCACGGTCAGCGAGGACAGGTCGTCGACGAGCTTGGCGAGATCAGCCATTTTGAATTCCTCTCAGATATCGGTTTGAACGGATGGATTTTGAAGGGCCTCAGGCGGCCTCGTCCTTCTTGGCATAGGCCCCGAACACGCGGGCGAGCTTGGAAGCCGGCGCGTTGACGACCTGAGCGATCTTGGTCGCGGGCGCCTGCACGAGGCCCACGATCTTGGCGCGCAGTTCGTCGAGGGACGGGAGCGAGGCGAGCGCCTTCACGCCGTCCGGGTTCAGGGCGGTCTTCCCCATCGCGCCGCCGAGGATCACGAGCTTGTCGTTAGCCTTGGCGAAATCGACCGCGACCTTCGCGGCAGCGACCGGATCGCCGGAATAGGCGAGCAGGGTCGGGCCCTTCAGGAGCGGCTTGATGGAGGCGACGTCCGTGCCATCGAGTGCGATGCCGGCGAGGCTGTTCTTGGCGACCTTCACGGTGGCGCCGGCCTGCTTCATCTGCGCGCGCAGCTTCTGCATGTCGGCGACCGTGAGGCCCTTGTAGTGGGCCACGACGACGACGGCGCTCTCATTGAACACGCCGTTGAGCGTCGAGACGAGATCAGCTTTAGCTGTCCGGTCCACTGGGCTCTCTCCGGTTGGCGGAACCCGGTCTCGGGTCCGCCGGTTGCACATGCCGCCCGGACGTGGTCTCGGCCTTAAGGAAGACCGGGAACGTCCGAACGACGCTTCGCGGCCCTGTCCCCGCGCGCACCCTTCCGGGCCGCCTCGGGCGAGTTGGTTCAAACCGACACCCCTCCGCGGCCGGGGCCGGGCGAGGCTTTACGAATTCGGTCTTCCCCGTCTGTGCAGGCTGGCGGATTAAGCCGGCGAACCGGCACCTGCAGTCTCGGACAGGACATGGCCGGACAAGGCTCCGCGGGGCTCGTCGCCCCTGGGATCCTTCCGGCCAGTGCCACCCGGTTGCCCGGGCGACATTTCGAGCGGAAACCGGCCGATCGGCCGTTCTCCTTCCGTGAGGATGAAATGCGTGAGGCGCGGTGTATAGAGCCTAGCAAGCCGCCTGCCAAGGGCCGGAACGCGACTTTTCCGCCGCAGGCAAGGACTTGCTCGGGAGCCCTGCCGCTGCTGCATCGCTCCGACGGGCCCGGGACCCGGGCTACGCCGCCTCGCGCTCCGGCACGAGCTTGCGCCGCGCCGCCTCCCACCAGCTCCGGTCGCGGGCGGCCTTCGCCTCGGCGGCCTTCGCGGCGTAGAACGAGGCGTTGTGCTCGCCGCGCAGGGCCTCGCGGGTGAAGCGGATCAGGTGGTGGGCCACGAAGCCCATGTTGAACACCGCCTCGATCTGCCCGCGCTTCAGCGCGTAGCCGGCCGCGCTCCAGAACGGCTTGCGGTAGTCGGAGAAGATCCCGACCCGGGTGATGATGTTGAAGCCCAGGATCAGGCCGCGGCGCAGGTTGGTGAAGGTCAGCTTGCCGGCCGTCGGCGTGGTGATCCGGTTCGGGTAGGTCACCGCGCACTGGTGCTTGAACCGCTCGAAGATCTTCTCGGGCTCGTAGGCGTGCGCGATCGCCCGGCGCCAGCTGCTCACCACCGAATCGTGGGGCCGCTTGAACAGCACGTTCGACTCGAGGCTGGCGTCGTGCAGCAGCCGACCCTCGCGCTCCAGCCGGTCCCAGAGCGGGGTCTTGGGCAGCGCCTGGAGCAGGTTGATGGTCAGGACAGGGATGGCCGAGCGGTCGATGAAGTCGATCAGGTTCTGCTCGGACTTGTCGGTGTCGGAGTCGAGACCGAGGATGATGCCGGAGGTCACCTCCAGGCCGTAGGAATTGAGGGTCTCGATCGCCTCGTACATCGGCACGGCGGCGTTGTGGGTCTTGTCGATGCCCTTGAGCGCCTCCGCCTCCGGCGTCTCGATGCCGACGAACACCGTCATGAAGTTGGCCTGCCGCATCAGCTCGAGGATCTCGGGCTGCTTGGCCATGTTCAGCGTCGCCTCGCAGGCGAACTGGAGCGGGTAGTTGTTCTTCTTCTGCCACGCGACGAGGTGCGGCAGCATCTCGCGCGTCGCCTTGCGGTTGCCGATGAAATTGTCGTCGACGAAGTAGACCACCGCCGGATGGCCCGGCTGGCTGACGATGGCGTCGAGCTCGGCGCACATCTGCTCGGGACTCTTCAGGCGGGGCTGGCGGCCGTAGAGCTGCGGGATGTCGCAGAACTCGCAGCGGTAGGGGCAGCCCGAGGAGAACTGCAGCGAGCCGATCAGGTAGCGCTTGAGCGGCGCGTGCTCGTAGGCCGGGGCCGGGAAGTCGGCGAGCGCGAGGCGGTCCTTCGTCTCCAGCACCACTTGGTCGGGCGGCGGGGTGACGTCGCCGTCGAGGCGCGCGACGAGCTGGTCGGTGGCGTCGCCGATCTCGCCGATATGGAGGTAGTCGAAGTCGCCGTACTTCTCCGGGGCGCCCGAGACCGAGGGGCCGCCCAGCACCGTGACCTTGCCGGCGGCGCGGGCGCGGTCGCGGATGTCGTGGATCTGCGGCTCCTGGATGTGCATCCCGGAGACGAAGACCGCGTCGGCCCAGGCGAAGTCGGCCGGGCCGGCGCGGCGGATATTCTCATCGATGAACCGGCATTCCCACGCCTCGGGCATGTAGGCCGCGATCAGCAGCAGCCCCTGCGGCGGCATGAACGCCTTCACCCCGCCCATCAGCGGGTAGGCGTGGGAGAATGTCCCGAAGGACGGCGTGTAGGCGGGAAAGACGCACAGGATGCGTCGCTTGGAGGTGACCGTCAGGGTGCATCGCATGGCGCCCTATCTAGCACAGCCGCGGCCGTTGGCGCCCCCCTCGGCGGTTAAGAATGGCGTGAGGAGCGCGGGCCCGGTGGCGGCCGCCGCGGCTTGTCTTCCTGCCGAGGCCCGGGCCGTATCGCGCCGGCGCCCTTCGTACCCGCGACGGGGATACGCGCGGTGCGACACCGCCCCGCTCCGGGGCGGCGGGGAGGGTCTCGGCGGGACCCGCTCCGGGATCCGGTGCGAGCCCCCCACGACGGAGAACGCCCGGCCGTTCCCGGCCGGGCGCTCCGCAGCGTGGACGCTGTGCCTCGCCTCAGGCGGTCAGAACCGTGTTCGGCTCGACCTTCACGCCCGGGCCCATCGTCGAGGTGACGGCGATGCGCTGGACGTAGGTGCCCTTGGCGCCCGCGGGCTTCGCCTTGGCGACGGCGTCCGCGAAGGCCTTGATGTTCTCGACGAGCTTGTCGGCGTCGAACGAGACCTTGCCGACGCCGGCGTGGACGATGCCGGCCTTCTCGACGCGGAACTCGACCGAGCCGCCCTTGGCGCCGGCGACGGCGCCCTTCACGTCCATGGTGACGGTGCCGACCTTCGGGTTCGGCATCAGGCCGCGCGGGCCCAGCACCTTACCGAGACGGCCGACCAGCGGCATCATGTCGGGGGTCGCGATGCAGCGATCGAACTCGATCTTGCCGCCCTGCACGATCTCGAGGAGATCCTCGGCACCGACGATGTCGGCACCGGCCGCGCGGGCGTCGTCCGCCTTCGCGCCGCGGGCGAAGACCGCCACGCGCACCGTCCGGCCGGAGCCGTTCGGCAGGTTGCAGACGCCGCGGACCATCTGGTCGGCGTGGCGGGGATCGACGCCGAGGTTCATCGAGACCTCGACGGTCTCGTCGAACTTCGCGGTCGCCCGCTCCTTCACCAGCTTGATCGCCTCGTCGAGGGCGTAGAGCTTGGTCGCCTCGATGCCCTCGCGGGCGGCGCGGATGCGCTTGCCTTCCTTAGCCATGCTGCCCTCCCTTACGCGACGACTTCGAGGCCCATGGCCCGCGCGGAGCCACGGATCATCGCGACGGCCGAGTCGACCGTGTCGCAGTTGAGGTCGGGCATCTTCTTCTCGGCGATCTCGCGGAGCTGCGCTTCCGAGATCTTGCCGACCGTCGGGCCCTTGCCCGGGGTCTTGGAGCCGGAGGCCGGCTTCTTGCCGAGCTTCAGGCCGGCGGCCTTCTTCAGGAAGAAGGTGACCGGGGGCTGCTTCATCTCGAAGGTGAAGGAGCGGTCCTGATACGCGGTGATGATCACCGGGATCGGGGTGCCCTTCTCCATCTGCGCGGTCTTCGCGTTGAAGGCCTTGCAGAATTCCATGATGTTGAGGCCGCGCTGACCGAGCGCGGGGCCGATCGGCGGCGACGGGTTGGCGGCGCCGGCCGGGACCTGAAGCTTCACGTAGCCCGTGATCTTCTTCGCCATGGGACTGCTCCCAATGAGAATCCGCCCCCACGCGGCCTGAAGCGCGGCGGGTCGGACGGTTGCAGGTCGCGGTGCGAGCCGTGGATCCCGGAGGCGAAGCCGGGCGGTTCTCCCGCGGATGGTGCCGCATCCTCACCGGGATGCGGCGGTTTCGCGGCCGCCGCGGGGCGACGGCCGGAACGGGCGGGCGGCCGGAGAGCCGCCGCGATCAGGAGGCTCAGGCCTTCTCGACCTGGGCGTATTCGAGCTCGACCGGCGTGGCGCGGCCGAAGATCGACACCGCCACCTTGAGGCGGGAGCGGGCGTCGTCGATCTCCTCGACGGTGCCGTTGAAGCTGGCGAACGGGCCGTCGGCGACACGGACGGTCTCGCCGATCTCGAAGGAGATCGAGGGCTTCGGCCGGTCGACGCCCTCGGCGACCTGGCCCTTGATCCGCTCGGCCTCGGCGTCCGGGATCGGCACCGGCTTCGACTTGTCGGCGCCGAGGAAGCCCGTGACCTTCGGGGTGTTCTTGATCAGGTGGTAGACCTCGTCGGTGAGGTCGCACTTCACCAGCACGTAGCCGGGGAAGAAC
This sequence comes from Methylobacterium sp. ME121, assembly GCF_000974725.1. NCBI lineage: Bacteria > Pseudomonadati > Pseudomonadota > Alphaproteobacteria > Hyphomicrobiales > Methylobacteriaceae > Methylobacterium > Methylobacterium sp. ME121. The sequence goes on along the minus strand of NZ_BBUX01000076.1, from coordinate 994 downwards.
TTGCGCTCGGCGTCGACCTTCCGGCCGCGGCGCACCTCCACGACCTTCTCGGTCGGGACCATCACCTCGTCGAACAGCTCGGTCAGCCCGCGCTGGGCCGCCTGGTCCTTGATGGACTGGGCGACCTTGTTCTCGAAGTTCGAGTAGGCGTGTACGATGTACCAGCGCTTCGACACGGTTCCGTTCAACTCCGACAAGTCCCCGGGGTCACCCCCGTTCGGCGGCGAGCCGCCCTCAGACGCCCAGGATCAGGCCGACCACGAAGCGCAGGGCCTGGTCCACGACCGTGAAGAACAGGCTCGCGGCCACGACCATGACGAACACCATGATCGTCGTGATCGTGGTCTCCCGGCGGGTCGGCCACGTGACCTTGCGGGCCTCGTCGCGCACCTGGGCGAAGAACTCGCCCGGCGTGGCGCGCTTCTGCGGCGCGCGGGCGGGGGTCGCGGGCCGGGCGGGCGGCGGATTCGCGGGACCGCGGGCCGCGCCGCGCACCAGATCCACCTTCTTGGTCGCTTCGTTCGATGCCATGGCGCCAGTATCTGTGCGTGTTCGGCCCCGAGGCAGAGACCGCATCCGGGAATGCGAACGTCGGCGCCGAGGACCCGGATGGGCCCGCACCGACGGTCGCTTCAGATCTCGGATTGCGCCCGCTCTAGCGCAACTCCCCCGGCTTGTCGACCGGGCCACCGCGCGGGATCGGGCTGAATGTCTGGCAGGAGTGGAGGGACTCGAACCCGCAACCTCCGGTTTTGGAGACCGGCGCTCTGACCAGTTGAGCTACACTCCTAGCGCACCGCCCAATGCCCCATCGCGGCGCGGCTTGCAAGGGGTCGCGCGCGGGAAGTGGCCGGGAAGGGGGCGGGGAGCGGCAGGGAAGCGGCCGGGAAGCGACGCCGATCGGCTCTGCCCCCCGAAACGACGACGCCGGCCCCCGTCGAGACGGGGACCGGCGCCGGAGAGGCGGGGCGGCGCGCGCCGCCCCGGCAGCGGG
>NZ_BBUX01000077.1:0-26763 GCF_000974725.1 Methylobacterium sp. ME121 | reverse complement strand
GCGCCGGCTACTTCTACATCGGCGGCCGCTACCAGAAGCTCGGCGACAAGACCGTGATGGTCGGCCAGATGTTCGTGCAGTCGCGCACCCCGGCCCGGATCACGCAGCCCTACCCGGTGGTGATGGTGCACGGCCTCGCCCAGACCGGCGTGAACTACCTCGCCACCGCGGACGGCCGCCCCGGCTGGGTGCAGCGCTTCGTCGAGAAGGGCTACCAGGTCTACGTGGTCGATCAGGTCGGGCGCGGGCGCTCGGGCACCAACCCGGAGGTCTACGGCCCCTACGACCGGCTCGGGACCCGCAGCCTGGAGCGCACCCACACGGCCCCGGAGGTCTACGACCTCTACCCGCAGGCCAAGCTCCACACCCGCTGGCCGGAGGGGCCCGGCGTGCAGGGCAACGCCGCCTTCGACCAGTTCTTCGCGAGCCAGGTCCCGTTCCTCGCCAACAGCCAGCAGACCGAGGAATGGGTCGACCCCGCGCTGGTGGCGCTCCTCGACAGGATCGGGCCGGCGATCCTGGTCACCCACGGCCAGGCGGCCCTGTTCGGCTGGGCGGCCTCGGACGCGCGGCCGGACCTCGTGAAGGCGCACGTCGCCGTCGAGCCGAACGGCCCGCCCTTCTTCGACGTGCAGTTCCGCGGCGGCAAGGAGTTCTGGGAGAAGACCGGCGACGGGCGCGCCCGCGCCTACGGGCTGACCCGCATGCCGCTGACCTTCGACCCGCCGGTCAAGGCGCCCGAGGACCTGACGGTGGCGCAGCAGGCCAAGGGATCCGAGTCCAGGCCCGACAGGGCGGCGGACGGGCGGATCCGCTGCTGGCTGCAGGGCGAGCCGGTCCGGACCCTGCCGAACCTCGCCAAGGTGCCGGCCGTGGTGGTGACCGCGGAGGCCTCCTTCCACGCCACCTACGACGACTGCACCGTCGCGTTCCTGACCCAGGCCGGCGCCAGGCCGGACGTGGTCCGGCTGGCCGACCAGGGCCTCCACGGCAACGGCCACATGATGATGCTGGAGACGAACAGCGACGCCGTCGCGGACGTCCTGGCCGGCTGGCTCGCGGGCCGCGTGAAGTAGCCCCGCGGGGCCGCCTCCGCCGCGCCACCGATACGTGTCGCTACGGCAACAGCCGTCGCCTTCCGCGCGAAGGCCGCTTGCGGCCGCGCGCGGCTGTCCGTAGTCCGGTGTATAGAAAGATCAAGTATTACAGTAGTTTATCACAATTCTAAACAGCGCGGCTGAGACGTCGGGGGCGAATCCGGCGCGCGCGGCCGGCTGCCCGCAGCGTCGCATCCGGCAAGGGACCATGAGAGCCGTCCACCCCCGCCCCACCCTGCGCGCCCTGCTCGCCGGCGCCTCGCTCGCCGTGCTGGCGCAGGCCGCGCCGAGCCTCGCCCAGGACGCGGCGCCGCGCCGCGGCGGCGCCAACCCGCCGGCCGGCGGCAGCGTGCAGCTCGGGGAGCTGAGCGTCACCGGCCAGGGCGGCGGCCCGGCCTCCGGGGTCCCCGCCGGCGCGCCCGTGCGGGCCGCGGAGAGCCCGACCGGCCCGATCGACGGCTACGTGGCCCGGCGCTCGGCGACCGCGACCAAGACCAACACGCCGCTGATCGAGACCCCGCAATCGATCACCGTCGTGGGCCGGCAGCAGCTCGACACCCAGAACGCCCAGACCCTCACCCAGGCGACCCAGTACGTCGCCGGCACCTACGCGGGCACCTTCGGCGCCGACACGCGCCTCGACTTCTTCCAGCTGCGCGGCTTCGTGGTCAGCGATTACGGCCTCTACCTCAACGGCCTGCAGCTCCTGAACTACGGCTTCGCCTACAGCCGGGTGAACACGTTCGGGCTGGAGCGGATCGAGGTGCTGCGCGGCCCCTCCGCGGTGCTGTTCGGCGCCGGCAATCCCGGCGGCCTGATCAACCAGATCAGCAAGCGCCCGACCGAGACCCCGTTCGGGCTCGTCGAGGTCGGCGGCGGCTCCTTCGACCAGCGCTACGCCGCCTTCGACGTCGGCGGCCCGGCCGACGCCGAGGGGCACTGGTTCACCCGGCTCACCGGCTACGCCCGCAACGGCGGCACCCAGGTCCAGGGGGCGCCGGACGACAGCTACTACATCGCCCCGGCCTTCACCTATAAGCCGGACGGGTCGACCAAGTTCACGGTCCTGTCGAGCTTCCAGCACGACAACACGGCGGTGACGGCGAACTTCCTGCCCTACTACGGCACCGCCCGGCCGACCGTGCTCGGCCTGCGCATCCCGCGCTCGCTCAACGTGGGCGATGCCGGCTTCAACACCTTCCGGCGCGACCAGGCCTTCATCGGCTACGAGTTCGAGCACGTCTTCGACGACACCTGGGCGGTGCGCCAGAACGCCCGCTACGGCTACACGCAGAGCTTCCAGAATTCCTACATCGGCCAGCTCGGCTACACCGACCCGCTCCAGACCCAGCTCGGCCGCTACCTGTTCCGGGATTCCGCCAAGATCGCGCAGCTCGACGTCGACACCCAGGCCGAGGCCAAGTTCTCCGACGGCTTCTTCCGCCACGACTTCCTGATGGGCGTCGAGTACCGGAACTTCCAGATCCACGACAACCAGGCCTCGGGCTTCCCCGGGCCCGACCTGAACATCCTCGCGCCGATCTACGGTCCGCAGACGGTCTCGGCCTCGCCCTACCTGATCAACGCCAACTCGTTCCAGCAGGTCGGCCTGTACTTCCAGGACCAGATCAAGCTCACCCCGGAGCTGACCCTGATCCTCGGCGGCCGCCAGGACTTCGTCCAGAACACCGTCTACGACCGCCTGACCCCCGCCAACACCAACGGCCGCAACGACAGCGCCTTCACCTACCGGGCGGCGGCGATCTACAACTTCGACTTCGGCCTCGCGCCCTACATCATGTACGCGACCTCGTTCCAGCCCCAGATCGGCGTGGACATCAACAACCGCACCTTCAGGCCCGATACCGGCGATCAGGTCGAGGGCGGCGTCAAGTTCGAGCCGCCGGGCCAGGGCTACTTCCTGACGCTGGCGGGCTTCGACATCCACCGCAACAACGTGCTCACCCCCAACCCGGTGAACACGATCTTCCAGACCCAGGTCGGCGCGGTGCGCTCCACCGGCTTCGAGGCGCAGCTCGTCGCCAACATCGCCGACGGCCTCAACCTCGTGGCGTCCTTCACCAAGTTCGACTTCACCACCATCCGGGACGCCGATCCGGTGCGGGTCGGCAAGACGCCGGTCAACATCCCGCAGACCCTGGCCTCGCTGTTCGCCGACTACACCATCCCGCTCGGGCCGTGGCGCGGCTTCGGCTTCGGCGGCGGCGTGCGCTACGTCGGCAGCTCGTTCGCGGATGTCGGCAACACCCTGCGGGTGCCCGACTACGTGCTGTTCGACGCGCAGGTGCACTACGATTACGAGAACTGGCGCTTCCAGGTGAACGCCTCGAACCTCGCCGACCGGCGCTACGTCGCCTCCTGCCAGTCGAACGTGTCGTGCTTCTACGGCGACGCCCGGCGGGTGCTGGCGAAGGTCAGCTACAAGTGGTGAGGCGGCTCGGGCGGTCCCCGTCGTGACCGCCCGGTCGTCGTGATCCGCTGCGCCCGGATCAGCCGTTCGCCGCCTCCGCCCCGGTGATCGGCTGCGGCCCGGAGAGCCGGGTCGGCAGGGCGTCGATCCGCAGGGACCGGCGCAGCGCCCGCGAGAACGCGTCGACCGCCACCGTCATCAGGGCGGTGGCGGCGATCAGCACCGCGGCCACGTCGAGGCGCAGCTCCGAGATCGCGGCGTCCACGTAGAAGCCGAGCGTCGTGACTCCCAGGATCCCGAAGATCGCGCTCTCCCGCAGGATCAGCTCCCAGCGGTAGAGCAGGTAGGCCAGGAACTGCCCGTAGAGCCGCGGCACGGTCTCGTAGGCGTAGAGGTCGAGGCCCCGCGGCGCGTCCGCCCGGTAGGGGATCGCGTCGGCGTGCCGGCCCATCAGGTAGGCGACGATGCCGGCATTGTGCAGCGCCAGCGCCAGGATCGCCGGCAGCATCGAGGGGCCGAGCAGCTGCAGGCCCACATAGGCCAGCATGTAGTCCGGCGTGGAGCGCACCACCACGAGGAGCGCCCGCCCCAGCGGCTGCCCGACCGGGCCTGCGAAGCGCCGCGCGGTCAGCGGGAACAGGACTAGGGCTCCGAGGGCGGTGGCGGCCAGGGCGACCTGCGCCAGGACCAGGGTCTGGGCGGTGCCGGGCAGGACCTGCTCGGTCAGGATCGGGCGCAGCCACGACCAGAGCCGCGCCCAGGTCTCGGGCTCGGCGAGCGACGCGCCCCGGAGCGGGGCCGGTACGACGTCGTGGCCGAGGAAGCGGGCGAGGCTCGGGCCAACCGCTGCGCTGCCGACCGTCGCCGGCAGCGCCAGCGCGGACCCGACGAGCAGGACGGGCAGGGTCCGGGCGCGCACCCAGAGCCGCCGCGTGCCGATCAGCGCGTAGAAGATCAGGAGCAGCGCCCCCGCCTCGGCGTAGCGGCCCTGGCGGAAGGCGGATTCGAAGGCGAAGCCCATGGTCGGCAGCCCGATGAAGCCGAGCACGAGGCTGGAGCGCAGGCCGCATTCCAGGCGATAGAGGGTGTAGTCGCGCATCCGCCCGGCCACCTCGGGCAGGCGCGCGTACAGGAAGGCCGAGACCGCGCCGGTGCCCGCGGGCAGGACCCGGAGCGCCGCGAGGTCGGCCTCCTCGATCAGCTCGGCGTAGACCTTGGCGCAGATGCCCGCGTAGGGCAGCGCGATGGCGAGTACGCCGGTGGTCGCCGACAGGCCGAAGACCTGCATCAGCAGCAGCGCCCAGAACAGCTCGTGGACGGCGCGCAGGCCCGCGCAGGCGAGCCGGACGGCGCGCGAGCGGCCGAAGGGGACGGCGAGCAGCAGCCCCGCTCCGGCCCCGAGCCCGACGCCCAGCATCGCGAAAGCCACGGTGTAGACGACGCTCCAGCCCTCCACGGCGGGGAAGTCGGGCCGGATCAGGCCGCCGAGGAGCCGGGCGAGGTCGGCGAAGGGGTGGAGCGTCGTGACCTGCAGGTCGGCCACCAGCAGGCCTGCGAGCGCCGCGGCCAGGAACCAGCGGCTCACCGCCCCGTAGCCCGGCCGCGGCAGGCGCGCGGCCTTGAACGCGGGCTTGCGCGCGGCCTTGCGCGCGGCCTTGCGCGCGGCCTTGCGCGCGACTGCGCGCATCAGGCGGCCCCGTAGAACGGGCTGAGCCGCGCCGGGTCGAGGCCGGCCGAGGGCGCGTCGAGGACGATCCGGCCGGCCTCCAGCACCACGATCCGGTCGGTGTGGGCGAGCGCCAGGGCCACGTCGTGGAGCGCCAGGATCAGGGTCTCGTGGCCGCGGGCCAGCTCGGCGAGGATCCGGCCGCCCTGCCGGCGGTCCAGAGCCGAGACCGGCTCGTCCCCGACCAGGATCGGCCGGCCGTTGTAGAGGGCGCGGGCCACCGAGACGCGCTGCTGCTGGCCGCCGGAGAGTGCCCCGGCCCGGGCCCAGAGCCGGTCCGCGAGCCCGACCCGGTCGAGGACCGCCTCCACGGCGGCGACGTCGGCCCGCGCCGGCCGGACCAGAGTGCGCAGGTTGTGCAGGGTCGAGCGCCGGTCGAGGCGGCCCATGTAGACGTTGTGGAACACCGAGAGCGGCCGCACCAGGGCGGCGGCCTGGGGCACCAGCGCCACCCGATCGGGCGCCTGCCCGTGGATCAGGCCGATCAGGGTCGACTTGCCGGCGCCCGAGCGCCCCATGAGCGCGACCCGCTCGCCCGCCCGCACGGTCAGGTCGAGGCCCGACAGGACCGGGCGCCCGTCATAGGCCGCGGAGGCGTTCGCGAGGACGATGGCCGCGCCGCGCGACACCCGTGTCAGTCCAGGAGTCCGGTGGAGCGTCCGACCGCGACGAGGGGCTCGTAGGCCGCGTCGGTCACGGGGATGAATCGCGAGCGCCCGAACGGCTCCAGGATCGCCGGATCCGTGATGCCGGTCAGCGCGGCGCGCAGCCTGTCGGTGAAGCCCGCGCCGTAGGTCTGCTCCACGTCGCCCCGGACGGTCCACTGGTAGTCGGGGAAGGTCGGGCTCTCCCAGATCACCGAGACCGCCTGTCGGTCGACCTTGCCGGCCTTCGTGTCGAGGTCCCAGACCGAGTAGTCGACGGCGCCGACCGCGAAGGCGCCGGACTGGACCAGCTGGATCGTGCGGGTGTGGTCGCCCGAGAAGCCCACCCGGGCGAAGACCTGCTCGGGGGTCTTCCCCGGGAAGGCCTGCCGGATGAAGTACTCGGGCATCAGCCGCCCGGAGGTCGAGGCGCGGGCGCCGAACGTGAAGGTCTTGTCCCGGATGTCCTTCGGGAAATCCTTCTCCGGCTTCAGCCCGGCGGCGGCGTTGGCGATGATGTAGGTCTTGAACGCCGCGTCCTCGGCGCCCTGCGCGATCGCCTGCGAGCCCGGCACGGCCCTGCGCGCCTGGACGCCGGTGAAGCCGCCGAACCACGCGAGCTGCACCTGCCCGTTGGTGAAGGCGGTGACCGCTGCCGGGTAGCTCTTCACCGGGATGTAGCGCACCGGCACGCCGAGCCTGGCCTCGAGATAGGCGGCGACCTTGCCGAAGCGCTCGACCAGCCGGCTCTCGTCCTGGTCGGGAATGCCGGTGAAGACGAGGGGCGGGAGCGCCTTCGCGGCCGGCTTCTCCTGCGCCTGCGCCTGTGCCGGCGCGGCCAGGACCGCCAATGCCCCCAGGACGAGCCGTCCCAACCGTCCTGATCTCACCCTCGATCCCGACCTCGATCCCGGCCTCGATCCCAGCATCGCTTCCTCGTTACACCGCGCCCACGCACGGTGGGCTCACATCCCGGCGGGCGTAGCAGAAGTTGCCGCGGCCGCCAGCCTCACGGCGCTGCGAGCCCGCCCGCGGCAGCGGACACCGCAGCTAGGCCTGCGCTCCGCGCGGGCCGGCTCGCCTCAGGGACCCGGCGCCACCGCGATCGCCGACAGCGTGAGGTGCTCCGGCAGGGCGGCGTCCGGCACCGGGACGGCCCGGATCCCGGCCGGGAGGACGCCGCCGAGCAGATCCAGGAAATCCCCCGAGGCGGCGAGCTCGATCTCGGCCGCCTTGGCCCGGGTCTCGATCCGCGCCAGGGCGTTCATCGCCGGGCCCAGCACCGTGTACTCGGCCCGCACCCCGTCGTCGAAGACCCCGACCAGGAGGTCGCCCGCGTGCAGGGCGACGACCACCCGCAGGGGGAACAGCCCCTCCCGGGTGCGGGCCGCGTTGAGCGCGGCGATCCGGTCGTGGATCGACAGGGCGCAGGCGAGCGCCGCGCGCGCCTGGGCGTCGGGGTGTCCGACGACGAACTGCACCAGCACCGCGTCGCCGATGTACTTGTCGACGAGGCCGCCCTGCTCCGCCACCGCCGCCTGGGCGGCCGCCCGGACCGCCAGCAGGGCCGTCACCATGGCCTCGGGCGGGTGCTCCCGGGAGAGCCGCGAGAAGCCGCGGATGTCGAGGATCATCAGGCAGGCGTGGCGCCGGTGGATGCCGAGGCCGGAATCGCCGTCCTCGGCGGCGAGGTCGAGGGCGACCGTGTCGGGCACGAAGCGGGCGAGCTGGGAGCGCTCGTGCTCCATGCGCAGGGCCCGCGCCACCGCGGCGCGCAGGCGGATCATGCCGTCGACCACCAGGAGGCCCGCCACCATGAAGGTGGCGAGCCCGGTGACCTGCGCGGTCGGGAAGGTGTCGGCGTTCGGGAACAGGTCCGGATGGACCAGGCCGACCAGGAAGGCCGCGCTCCAGCAGACGGTGACGAGCCCGCAGAACAGCAGGGTCTGCGCCACCCGCATGCTCAGGCCGGTCTGGAGCAGGAGCAGGAAGGCGGGCAGGCGGCTCACCGCGTCGGCGCCGAGCCCCGCCCCGCCGCCGGCCAGCATGTGCTCGATGATCACGTAGACGGCGAGCCCGGCATTGAGCCCGGTGCCGGCCCAGCTGTAGGCGTTGGCCGCGGGGCCGCCGCCCCGCTCCCGCAGCCCGAACCAGACCGTGCCGAGCCCGTACAGGCCGAGGATGAGCCAGTGGCTCAGGGCGTGCAGCGAGCCGTCATAGGCCTGGGCCGCCATCAGCAGCACCAGCACGATCACCACCCGCAGGCCGAGCAGGCGCAGGCCGCCGCCGGCCTGCATGGCCCGCAGCACCGCCTCGTCGTCCGATCCGGGATCCGCCCGGCGCTCGGCCGGAGCCCGCGCGGGCCCCAGCGCGGAGAGCGTCGGGTTGCCGGCGCTGCCCGAGGCCATCAGCCGCCCCGGCCGAGGCGCCGGGCCGCCGCGAAGCGGTTGAGGAAGCGCGGCTCCTTCTCGGGGGCGATCCGGATCGCGAGGTGCAGGGTGCCGTCGGCCTCCGAGCGGCGGTCGAGGATCTCGGCGTTCTCGTAGAGCCAGTTCAGCGCCGCCCCGTCCTCCGGCGGCAGCGCCACCGCGAAGCTCGCGCGGTTGCGCCCGACCCGCGCCTCGATCCGGCTGGTGAGGGCGGCGAGCCCCTCCCCGGTCAGGGCCGAGACCAGGACCGGCGCGGCGCTGTCCCGGTCGTTGCGGGCCCTGGCCTGGCCGCTGAGGTTCAGGAGGCGGGTGCGCTCGTCGTCGTCGAGGAGGTCGGCCTTGTTCCAGACCTCGATGATCCGGTCGGCGCTGGTCTCGATGCCGAGTTCGCGCAGCACCGCCCCGACATCCTCGGCCTGGGCCTCGGAATCGACGTGGGAGACGTCGCGCACGTGCAGCAGCACGTCGGCCTCGATGGCGTCCTCGAGCGTCGCCCGGAAGGCCGCGATCAGCGGCGTCGGCAGGTCGGAGATGAAGCCCACCGTGTCGGACAGGATCACGGTCTCGCCGTGGGGCAGCTTGGTCGCCCGGGCGGTCGGATCGAGGGTGGCGAACAGCATGTCCTTGGCGGTGACCTCGGCCCGGGTCAGGGCGTTGAACAGGCTCGACTTGCCGGCGTTCGTGTAGCCCACCAGCGCCACGATCGGGTACGGCACCCGCGCCCGGCTCTGCCGGTGCAGGCCGCGGGTGCGCACCACCGCGTCGAGGTCGCGCTCGATCCGGGTCATGCGCTCCTGGATCATGCGCCGGTCGGCCTCGATCTGGGTCTCGCCGGGGCCGCCCAGGAAGCCGAAGCCGCCGCGCTGGCGCTCCAGGTGGGTCCAGGAGCGCACGAGCCGGGACTTCTGGTAGGCGAGGTGGGCGTGCTCGACCTGCAGCGTGCCCTCCCGGGTCGAGGCGCGGCGCCCGAAGATCTCCAGGATCAGGCCGGTGCGGTCGATGACCTTGGCGCCCCAGGCCTTCTCGAGGTTGCGCTGCTGCACCGGCGACAGGGCGCAGTCCATCACGACGAGGCCGATCTCGCGGGCGCGGATCAGGCCGGCGATCTCCTCGACCCGGCCCTTGCCGAGATAGGTGGAGGGCCGGATCCGCGGCAGGCTGATCGCGAGGCTCTCGACCACGTCGAGCTCGATCGCGGCGGCCAGCCCGGTCGCCTCGTCGAGGCGGGCCTCCACGGAGCGCGACGGCGCGGCCGGTCCGGGGCCGGCCCCCGCCGCGCCGCGCGCGAGGTAGGGGCCGATCACCAGGGTGTGGGTCGCCGCGGCGATCTCGCCCTCGGGGGCGGCCTGCGCCTGGAGGCGGGCTTCGCCGGACGTCAGCGTTTCGGTCATACGGCCTTTGGCACCGCCGGGACGCCGGCGGCTTCGTTCGAGAACTCGGACTCGACAGAATGGGGATGCGGGCGCGCCGGGCCAAGGCTCGGAGCCGGAAACGCGGCGGATATCCGCAGCCGCGCCGCAGCCGCGCCGTCTTCCCGAGGGCCGCGCGGCGGGGCCCGGGATCCGGACCCGCCGCCGTGCCGGCTCCGGGAACCCGTCGCGTTCGCGGATCCCGGGCTCGCCTGCGGCGCCCCGGAATGACGGCGCGAGAGGCCCGGGCCGGACGCGCGAGTCTACGCCCGGGCGACGGTCATCCGACGCAGCGGCCCCGCCCTCGTCCTGCCGCCGGCCCTCACGCCTTCTCGGCGGTCTCGTCCGGCTCGAACAGCTGCACCGGGTGGCCCGGCATGATCGTGGAGATCGCGTGCTTGTAGACCAGCTGGGAATGGCCATCCCGGCGCAGCAGCACGCAGAAATTGTCGAACCACGTCACCACGCCCTGGAGCTTGACGCCGTTGACGAGGAAGATCGTCAGCGGGATCTTGTTCTTGCGGACATGGTTGAGAAAGGTGTCCTGAAGGTTCTGTGCGCGTTCGCCCGCCATCTTCTTGGCCTTCTTGTTGTCCCGGCTCACTCGGCCCGGATGGGTATGCCGCGGGCCGGATCGTCCGATCATCCGGTCCGGCGTCGTGTATACAAGCACCATGACGACGTGAAAGCGTGGGCGCAAGCAACCCCCGTTCCAGCCGATCCGTGACGGATCGGCCCCGCCCTCAACGCGCGCCCCGGCGCCGCGGCCTCACGGGCCGATGCCGAGGGACTTCAACTTGCGGTGCAGGGCCGAGCGCTCCATGCCGATGAACTCGGCGGTGCGCGAGATGTTGCCCGAGAACCGGGCGATCTGCGCCACGAGGTACTCGCGCTCGAAGATCTCGCGGGCCTCGCGCAGCGCGAGGCTCATCAGCTTCTCGCCGCCCGCGCCCCCCGGCGTCGTCGGCACCAGGGCGCCGATCTCGGAGGGCAGCATCTCGGAGGTGACCTCCTGCTCCGGGTCGGCCTGCGTGAGGATCATCAGCCGCTCGACGTTGTTCTTGAGCTGGCGGACGTTCCCCGGCCAGTTGTGCGACTGCAGCACCGCCATCGCGTCCTCGGCGATCCGGCGCTTGGGCAGGCCGGTCTGGGACGAGATGTTGTCCATGAAGAACTGGATCAGCTCGGGCACGTCCTCCCGGCGCTCCGACAGGGCCGGCACCCGGATCGGCACCACCGAGAGGCGGTGGAACAGGTCCTCGCGGAAGCGGCCGGCGGCGATCTCCTCCTGAAGGTCCCGGGAGGACGAGGAGATGATGCGCACGTCCACGTGCACCCGCGTCGTGCCGCCGACCCGCTGGAAGTTCTGGTCGACGAGGACGCGCAGGATCCGGTTCTGGGTCTCGCGCGGCATGTCGGCGACCTCGTCGAGGTAGAGGGTGCCGCCGTGGGCCTCCTCCAGGGCGCCGACGCGCCGGCCGCTCTCGCCCTCGACCCCGAACAGCTCGGCCTCCATGGTCTCGGGCAGGATGGCGGCGGCGTTCAGGAGCACGAACGGGCCGTTCGCGCGGGCCGAGGCCTTGTGCAGGCTGCGCGCCGCGAGCTCCTTGCCGGAGCCCAGCGCCCCGGTGATCATCACCCGGGCGTTGGTCGGCGCCACCCGGTCGAGGGTCTGGCGCAGCTGGTTGATGGCGAGCGAGGTGCCGACGATGCGGTTGGTCGCGCCCGAGCGCGCCGTCAGGTCGCGGACCTCGCGCCGGAGCCGGGAGGCCTCCAGCGCCCGCTCGGCCACCAGGATCAGCCGGTCGGCCTTGAACGGCTTCTCGATGAAGTCGTAGGCGCCCGCCTTGATGGCCGAGACCGCGGTCTCGATGTTGCCGTGGCCCGAGATCATCACCACCGGCAGGTCCGGGTTGGCGGCCTTGATCAGGTCGAGCACCTGCAGGCCGTCGAGCCGGGAGCCCTGCAGCCAGATGTCGAGGAAGACGAGGTGCGGCCGGCGCGCCTCGATGGCGGCGAGCGCCTCGTCCGAGCCGCCGGCCGTGCGGCAGCGGTGGCCCTCGTCGTCCAGGATCCCGGCGACGAGGTCGCGGATGTCGGCCTCGTCGTCGACGATCAGGATATCGGCGCTCATGCGTGCATCTCCGCGATCCGGGGGGCCGTCGGCGCGGCGCCCTTCTCCTCTGTCGTGACGGGACTGGTCTGAGGACCGATCTCAGGGGCCGCCGCCGGTTCGGGCCCGTGCTCGCGCGGGACCCGCATCCGGACCTGGCCGCCGCGGCCGGCGGGATTGTCGTTCAGCTCGATCCCGCCGCCGTGCTCCTCCAGCACCTTGCTGACGATAGCAAGCCCCAGTCCGGTGCCACCCTCGCGGGTGGTCATGTAGGGCTCGAGCAGGCGCTGGCGCCCCTCGGCCGGAAATCCCTTGCCGTTGTCGGTGACGGCGATCACCGCGAACCCGTCCTCGACGGCGAGGCTCAAGGAGATCTTGCCCTTGCCGAGCTCGGCCTCCGGCACCTCGGCCACCGCCTCGACGGCGTTCTTGAGGATGTTGGTGATCACCTGGCTGAGCAGCCTGATGTCGAAGGCCGCCACGATCTTTTCGGACCCACCGGCGCCGCCCTCCGCCGCGCCCGTCTGGGCCGAGAACGCGAAGTCGATGTCCGGGTGCGCCACGCGCATCATGAACAGGTTCTGCTTGGCGATCTCGGTGAGGTCGTTCGGCGCGATGGCCGGCTTCGGCATCCGCGCGAAGGCCGAGAACTCGTCGACCATGCGCTTGATCTCGTCCACCTGCCGGACGATCGTGGCGGTGCACTGGTCGAACACCTCCTTGTCGGCGGTGATGACCTTCCCGTACTTGCGCCGGATCCGCTCGGCGGAGAGCTGGATCGGGGTCAGCGGGTTCTTGATCTCGTGGGCGATGCGGCGCGCCACGTCGCCCCAGGCGGAGCTGCGCTGCGCCTGGACGAGGTCGGTGATGTCGTCGAGCGTCACCACCGAGCCGCGGGAGGCCCCCTGCGCCTGCTCGCTCGTGACCCGCACCGTGATGGTGCGCTCGCCCCGGGACCGGGTGAGCTGGACCTGCTGCTGCTGCAGGCTGCGCGGGCGCGCCTCGCTCTCGGCCAGCACCGGCGCGAGCTCCGGCACCGCGCGGGCCAGCGGCTGGCCGACGAGCGCGTCGCTCGCGAGGTCGACCATCCGCTCGGCGGCCGGGTTGGCGATGGTGACGAAGCCCGCCGCGTCGAGGCCGATCACCCCGGGCGAGACCCCCGACAGCACGGCCTCGGTGAAGCGGCGGCGGGTGTCGATCAGGTCGCTCGCGGCGATCAGGCCGGCGTGCTGGCGGCGCAGCTCCTGGGTCATCTTGTTGAAGCTCTCGCCGAGATGGGCGAGGTCGCCGCTGGTCTTCTTGGTCGGCACCTGGGCGTAGAAGTTGCCCGACGCCACCTGGTCGGCGGCGTTGATCAGCCGCCGGATCGGCGCCACGAACCGGTTGGCGAAGTTCATCCCGAACCAGACGGCCGAGAGCAGCGCGATCAGGGCGATCAGCAGGAACACCGACGCGAAGGTGATCTGGATCGAGCGGCGCAGCGAGTCGTAGGTGAGGTACTCGGCCGCCGCCGCCCGGGAGACGCCGGGGAACTCGATGGCGAGCTGGCTCACCTCCCGCTGCACCATCAGCACGGCGTCGTCGTAGGCCGGCATGCGCAGCAGCGCGGCGAAGACCCGGCCCTCGGTGGGCAGGAGGCAGATCGGGTCGGCGGAGTTGGCCGCGTCCTCGAAGGCCGCCGCTGAGGGCAGCCGGTTCGTCTTCAGGACGTCGATCTTGGCCCGGGCCACCACCTCGGTCGGCCCGCGCATGATCTGCGCCACCGGCAGGCCGAGATTGGTCGCCCGGGTGGTCAGGAAGGTCTGGAACCAGTCCCGGTTCACGTCGAAGTTCGGCCGGGCCCGGGTCAGGTCGTCGGCGAGGATGCGGATTTCGCGGGCGAGGCTCTGGCACTGGTTCTCCTGGTAGGCGTCGGCCACCTCCACGGATTTCAGCACCACGTCGCGGACCCGGTCGGTGAAGCCGAGCGACAGGCCCCGGTCGATCGTCACCGAGGCGACCACGGCGAGCAGGATCGTCGGCAGGATCGCGATCAGCGAGAACAGGCCGACGATGCGGGTGTGCAGCCGCGCCACCGCGGCGTTGGCCTTGCGGGCGTGCAGGAAGACCCGCGCCTCCCAGGCGATGATGACCGCGAGGCCGAGCACCAGGGCTGCGTTGATGGCGAGCAGCGTCACGCCGTAGGCCGGCGTCGGCGTCACCCGGATCACCCCGGCCAGGATCAGGAAGGTCGCGAGCGCCGAGACCAGGGCGGTGACCACCATGGCGGCGCCGATCCAGCCGGGACCGCGCGGGCCCGGCCGCAGCGATTCCGCCAGGGGCGTGCCGGACGGCTGGGCCGCGTCGGCACCCGCGGGCGTGCCCGCGTCCTGCTGGTCCGCGGTCTCGCCCGTCCCGTCGGCACCCCTCTCGGGGACCGGCGCGGGGCCTTCCTCTGTCCGTGAGCGTCTCAGGAACGGCATGACTGGTGCAAGGCCACAACAGTGTGGCGGAATTAATACGAATCCGGGCGCCCGGGCGGCGGATCGGCGGCGCGATCCGCCGCAGGCGGCCGGCCTTGACCCCGCCCCGCCCCGCCCGTACCCCCGGCCGTGGAGGCGAACGGGGTCTGGTGGCCCTCCTGGTCTTCAAAACCAGCGGTACGCCAACAGCGTACGGTGGGTTCGATTCCCATCCGCTTCCGCCACTCTTCGCGCAGTCGCGATCGGCAGATCAGTGTTCGCCGATATCCAGGCGACACGTGCGATAAAATTCGCAATACTGCTGCATCGGAACTGTGGAGGTGCCGGCTCGTTTCCCGCGGTCGATCCCGCACGGGTGCCCTCGTGAAGAACCGGTCCGCCACCATCGTCCCGTCCCCGCCGGCCTCGGCCGGCCGTGCGCGCTGAGGCCGGCCATGCTGGACAGACTCGTCACGTTCCTCCCGCCCGGCGCCCGCGAGGCGCTGCGGACCCTCGCGGCGCGCCGGCCTGTGCGACGGCCCGCGCTTCGGCCGGGCACCGAGGCCGCGATCCTGCCGGGCCTCGACACCCGGCCCGCCCCGATGGCGCCCTTGCACCCGCCCGCCGCCATCAACGACAATCCCCTCCAGGCCCTCCACGACGCCGTCGAGCGGGATCTGCGCGCCAGCGGCCACCTGCGCTGAGCCCGGGCCGAGGGCCCGTCCGTCACCGCTCCGTCACCGCTTGGCCGGCGCGGGGGCCTCGGGGATCGTCCCGGGCGCGATCCAGTGGCAGGCCGTCGTGCCGCGCACGCCGGCGCAGTCGTAGCTCTGGCCGCCCAGCGTCACCTTGTCGACGATGCCGGTGAGCTCCGTGCGCGCCAGCGCCGCGCAGCCGAGATGGTCCGCCTTGGGATCGGCCAGGTGCGCCGCGGCGGACGCCGCGCCGTCGCGCATCAGCATGCGGTAATTGGCCAGCGACGGGCAGCCGATCACCGGCGGCCCGGCCCGTCGGTCCGGGGCGCTCCTGTCGGCGCGCGCGCGGGGCGCCTGCTGCGCCTGAACCGGCGCGGCGCCGAGGCCGAGGGCCAGCGCGACGAGGACGGCGTCGGAGAGAGGGCGGCGTGTCATGGGCCGCTCGTAGCACGGCGCATCCGGGGTTGCGCATCCGCCGCGGCGCCGCGCCCGGCCGCCGCGCAGGCCTGCGGCGGGCTCAGGGCTCGCCTGCGGATGTTCAGGCTTGACCGCGGGCCCGCCATTTGCGAGCGCCGCCGAGGAACGGAGGACGGGCCATGACGACGGCAATCGACAGCGACCAGAAGCTGCACTTGGTCTTCGGCGGTGAATTGCAGGATCTCGACGGGGTCCGGTTCCGGGACATCCGGAACCTCGACATCGTCGGCATCTTCCCGGACTACGCCTCCGCCCAGGCCGCGTGGCGGGCCAAGGCCCAGGCCACCGTCGACAGCGCGCAGACGCGCTACTTCGTGGTGCACCTGCACCGGCTGCTGGAGCCGCCGGCCCCCTGAGGGGACCGCGCGCGCGGCCCCGGCCCGGCTCCGGGTCCGCCGCGGGCACCCGCGGTGCGTGCGCCGTGAGTGCGGGGCGGCCGTGAAGGCATTGTGACACTTCCTGCCCGCTGCTAAGAGCCTCGCCCGTCATCGGATCGTTCCGGCTCCTCGGGAGACCGGTCTGAACAAGAGCGGCGGGAGGTCCGGCCGCCAGCGAGCGGTCGCCCATGAAATCCTCGATCAAGATCATCGCCGGGAATGCCAGCCGGCCCCTGGCCGAGGCGATCGCGGCCTATCTCGAATTGCCGCTCGCCAAGTGCATGGTCCGGCGCTTCGCCGACATGGAGATCTTCGTCGAGCTCCAGGAGAACGTGCGCGGCGAGGACGTGTTCATCGTCCAGTCGACCTCGTTCCCGGCGAACGACCACCTGATGGAGCTGCTGATCATGATCGACGCCGCGCGCCGGTCCTCGGCCCGGCGCATCACGGCGGTGATCCCGTATTTCGGCTACGCGCGGCAGGACCGGCGCACCTCCGGCCGCACCCCGATCTCGGCCAAGCTGGTGGCGAACCTCATCACCGAGGCCGGCGCCGACCGCGTCCTGACCCTCGACCTCCACGCCGGCCAGATCCAGGGCTTCTTCGACATCCCCACCGACAACCTGTTCGCCGCCCCCGTGATGGTGCGCGACATCAAGGAGCGGCTGCCGAGCGCCGACCGGATGGTGGTGTCGCCGGACGTGGGCGGCGTGGTCCGGGCCCGCGCCATCGCCAAGCGGATCGACTGCCCGCTGGCCATCGTCGACAAGCGCCGCGAGCGCCCGGGCGAGTCCGAGGTGATGAACATCATCGGCGAGGTCGAGGGCCGCTCCTGCATCCTCGTCGACGACATCGTCGATTCGGGCGGCACCCTGGTCAACGCCGCCGAGGCCCTGCTCAACGCCGGCGCCAAGGACGTCTCGGCCTACATCACGCACGGCGTCTTGTCGGGGGGCGCGGTCTCCCGCATCGCCGCCTCGCGGATGAAGGAACTGGTGATCACCGACTCGATCCAGCCGACGCAGGCCGTCAAGCTCGCCCGCAACATCCGGGTGGCGACGATCGCGCCGCTGCTCGGCGAGGCGATCGGCCGGACCGCGACCGAGTCCAGCGTGTCCAGCCTGTTCGACTGACGGCGCCTCCCGGCCGATCCCGGGGGCGCCCCGCCCCTACCGGCCCTGCACCCAGCCGCCCCGGTCGCCGAACTCCGTTCCCGGCGCGGTGAGCACCAGGACCGTGCGGCCCGGCAGCGGCACGGCGCCCCCGGCCGCGATCGCCGGCGCGCCGGGCGCGCGGGCGCCCGCGGGCTCGCCCGTGTCGAAGACCGGCGTCCACGGGCCGCCGATCACCGGGGCGAGGCGGAAGCCGACGGCCTCCGCCCCGGCATTGAACAGCATCAGCAGGCGGTCGCCCGGATCGCCGTCGTTGCCGATCTGCATGCCGAACACCTGGAGCCCGTCGTCGGACCAGTGCCGGACCTCCATCTCGATGCCCTCGGGGGAGAGCCAGTGCACGTCGCGCAGCGGCTCGTCGGGGTCGATCAGCGCGCCCGTGAAGAAGCGTCGCCGCCGCAGGGCCGGTTGAGCCCGGCGCAGGGCCAGCAGGTTGGCGACGAAGTCCGTGAGGGCGGGGTCCGGATCGACGCTCCAGTCCATCCAGCTCGTCGGGTTGTCCTGGGCGTAGGCGTTGTTGTTGCCGCCCTGGCTGCGGGAGCGCTCGTCGCCCATGAGCAGCATCGGGACGCCCTGGGCCAGCATCACGGTCGCCAGCATGTTGCGCTTCTGCCGGGCGCGCAGGGCGAGGATCGCCGCGTCGTCGGTGTCGCCCTCGACGCCGTAGTTGCGGCTGACGTTGTGGTTATGGCCGTCGCGGTTGTCCTCGCCGTTGGCCTCGTTGTGCTTCGCCTCGTACGCCACCGTGTCGGCGAGCGTGTAGCCGTCGTGGCTGGCGATGAAGTTGACGCTGGCCAGCGGCGAGCGCCGGGACGGGGCGAACACCTCGCGCGAGCCGGTCAGCCCCTGCGTGACCTTGGCGAGGGTGGCGGAATCGCCCTTCCAGAAGCCCCGTGTGGCGTCGCGGAACTTGTCGTTCCACTCGCTCCAGCCGCGCGGGTAGCCGCCGAGCTGGTAGCCGCCCTCCCCGATGTCCCAGGGCTCGGCCACCATCTTGACCCGGGCCAGGACCGGATCCTGCGCCACCGCCTGGAAGAAGGCCGCCTGCGGGGTGAAGGCGAACGGGGCGCGCCCGAGGCTCGAGGCGAGGTCGAAGCGGAAGCCCGCGATGCCGTAGGCGGTGACCCAGTGGCGCAGGGAATCGAGCACCAGCTGCATCACCCGCGGGTGGCTCGCGTCGAAGGTGTTGCCGCAGCCGGTGCAATCGCGATTGCGGCGCGGATCGGCGGGATCCAGCTTGTAGTAGCTGGCATTGTCGATGCCGCGGAACGACAGGGTCGGGCCGGTGTGGTCGCCCTCGGCGGTGTGGTTGTAGACCACGTCGAGCCAGGTCTCGATCCCGGCGGCGTTCAGCTCCCGGATCGCCGCCTTCAGGCCGCCGAGGCCGCCCTCCCCCAGGTAGCGCGGGTCCGGGGCGAAGTAGCCCAGGGGCTGATACCCCCAGAAATTGACCAGCCCCTTCTCGACTAGGAAGCGGTCATCCGCGAAGGCCTGGATCGGCAGCAGTTCCAGGGCGGTGACGCCGAGCTTGACGAGATGCGCGATGATCGCCGGGTGGGCGAGCGCCCCGTAGGTGCCGCGCTCCGCCTCGGGGATGTCGGGATGTGTGCGGGTCAGCGCCTTGACGTGCGCCTCGTACACCACCGTCTCGGCGAGCGGCCGGCGCACCGGATTGAGCGCGAGGTCGGGCACCTCCGGGGCGGTGACCACGCATTTCGGCATGTAGACCGCGCTGTCGCGCCGGTCGATCCGGTCCTCGCGCCCGCCCCGGCGATGGCCGTAGAGCGCGTCGTGCCAGCGGATCCGGCCGCGGATCTCCCGCGCGTAGGGGTCGAGGACGAGCTTCGAGGCGTTGAACCGGTGGCCCGCCGCCGGGTCCCAGGGGCCGTGCACCCGGTAGCCGTAGAGCTGGCCCGGCAGCACGCCGCGCAGGTAGCCGTGCCAGACGTCGTCGGTCCGGCAGGGCAGCCGCACCGTGCGGGTCTCGTGCCGCTCCCCCGGCTCGAACAGGCAGATGTCGACCGCGGTGGCGTGCTCGGAGAACAGGGCGAAGTTGACGCCGCGCCCGTCGAAATGGGCGCCGAGCGGTGCCGGCACCCCGTCGTCGACGGCGATCATGCGGGGCGTCCGGTCACACGGAGGGCGGCGGGCGGAAGCAGCGGGCGGCGCCGGCTATTCGGCGGCCGCCGCGGCGGTGGGCGGCTCGCGCTCGATCGTGCGGAAATTCTCGAGCTCCGCCAGGAAGTTGCGCGCCCACCAGTCGACGTCCTCGCGGGTCATGCGCTCGACCATCGGCTTCCAGCGCGCCAGCCGCTCGGCCTTGGGCATGTAGAGCGCGGCCCGGATCGCCTCGGCGACCTCGAACCGGTCGTAGGGGTTGATCAGCAGCGCCTCCGGCAGCTGCCGGGCCGCCCCGGCGAATTTCGACAGGACCAGCACGCCCGGATCGTCCTCGGACTGGGCGACGACGTACTCCTTGGCGACGAGGTTCATGCCGTCGCGCATCGGCGTGACGAGGCCGACCCGCGCGGCCCGGTAGAGGCCGGCCAGCACCGGGCGGGGATAGGCCTTGGTGATGTACTGGATCGGTGTCCAGGCCGGGTCGCCCAGCGAGCCGTTGATCTCGCCGACCTTCTCGTTCACCTCGCGGGCGAGCTGCTCGTATTCCGGCACCTCGCTGCGGGATTTCGGCGTGATCTGGATGTAGGTGACGTTGCCGCGCTGGTCGGGGTTCGAGGCGAAGAAGCTCTCCACCGCCTCCATCCGCTCGGGCACGCCCTTGGAATAGTCGAGCCGGTCGACGCCGATCAGCAGCTTGCGGGTCCGCAGGCCCGCGATGGTCTCGCGCACGACCTTGTTGGCGTTGGCCTTCTCGGCGGCCTCCTTGAAGCCCGCCACGTCGATGCCGATCGGGAAGGCGCGGATCCGGGTCCGGCGGCCGTCGACCATCAGCGAGCCGCCGCCGAGCGGGATCGCCCGCTGGGTGTCGACGAGGTTGCGCTGCAGGTTCTGGACGTCCGCCTCGGTCTGCAGGCCGATCAGGTCATAGTCGACGATGGCGCGCAGGAGCTCGCCGCTCGCCGGCAGCGAGTTGAACACGTCGGCGGCGGGCCAGGGGATGTGGTGGAAGTAGCCGATCGGGTTGTCGAGCCCGAGGCCGCGCAGCTCGGCGGCGAGCGGCAGCAGGTGATAGTCGTGGACCCAGATGATGTCGTCGGGCTCGACCAGCTTGGCCAGCGCCCGGGCGAAGGTCCGGTTCACGCGGCTGTAGCCGGCGTAGTCCGAGCGCGAGAAGGCGCCGAGCCCGAGCCGGTAGTGCATGATCGGCCACAGGGCCCGATTCGCGAAGCCGGCGTAGTATTCCAGGTGGTCCTGCGGCGAGAGGTCGACGACGGCGTACTGGACCCGGCCCCGGTCGATCAGCGTCGGCTCCTCGGACGGCTCGTCCGTGATGGTGCCGCTCCAGCCGAACCACAGACCCTCGTAGGCCGTGAAGGCCTCCTTGACCGCGACGGCGAGGCCGCCCGCCGCCACCGCCTTGCCGCCCTCTTCCGGGACGGCGACGCGGTTCGATACGATCACAAGGCGTGCCACGCGGGTCGACTCCGGATCAGGGGCGCGGGTCGGGTCGAGGATCTCGCCGCGCCTGCATCGGGACATCACTACTATGTCAGAACGCGCGGAGTCCCTGCGCGATCCTTTGTTGGTCGTCCGGCAACCCAAGCGTGAAGCCGGGCGCGGGTCAAGTCGAGGCCCTGCCGTTCCGGGACAGGGCGACCGCTCCGTCCCGACCGGGCGCCCCGTGCGAGCGTTGTGCAAGCGTTGTGCGAGCGTGGCGGTTCTGGCAGACCTTGCCTGAACGGGGACTGAGCGGTGCCGCGCGCCGCCCCGGACCCGGCGCGCGCACCGGAAGGACACACGGAGGCCGGAACCCGCGACAGCCGAGTCGGTTACTCAGCCATCGCGGGGCCCGCGGTCGCCGCGAGCGGCCCCGTCCCCGCGCCGCGAGGAGTGTTTTCGAGATGGCCGGCAACGAGTTACCGCAAGGCACCCCCGTGGACCCGATCGCGGATCCGCACCGCGAGGGGCCGCACGACGCGCCGCACACCGCCGCGGAGGAGCGCGCGCAGTGGCGGGCCCTGCAGGGCGACGTCGAGGGGCTCGCCGACGTGGCGGCCGAGCGCGGGCGCGGCCTGCTCGACGCGGCCCGGCTGCAGGCGCAGAGCTACGTCGAGCAGCGCAAGAGCGATGCCGCGCAGTCGGTCCACGACCTCGCCCAGACGATCCGCAATTCCGGCCGCGACCTCGGCGACAAGCCGAACGTCCGCGCCTTCTTCGACAGCGCCGCCGACGGGCTGGAGCAGCTCGGCTCCTCGATCGAGCGCCGCAGCCTCGGCGAGTTCTACAGCGAGGCCGAGTCCTTCGCCCGGCGCGCGCCGGTCGCCGTGGCGGTGGGGACCTTCGTGGCCGGGCTGATCGCCGCCCGCTTCATCAAGTCCTCCAGCCTGCCGCCGGAGGCGCCGGACGGCGACGCCCGCGACAGCTTCCGGGCCTGACGCCATGACCCACGGCTCCGACCCGCGCCAGGCGGGCCCGTCCACGGGCCCCTCCGCCGGCCCCTCCAGCATCCAGAGCCTGATCGGCGAGGCCCTGCGCGAGACCAACGAGCTCGCCCGCAAGGAGATCGCGCTGTTCCGGGCCGAGATGGCCGGCAACGTCCGCCAGCTCATCGTCGGCCTCGCCTGCATGGTCGGCTCGGCGGTGTTCGCCGTGGTCGCCCTGCTGGTCCTGATCGGCGCCTTCGTGAAGTGGCTCGCCACCATCGTGGGCTCCGAGTGGCTCTCGGCCCTGATCGTCGGCGGCGTGCTGCTGCTCCTCGCCCTCGGGATGGCCCTGTGGGCGCGCAGCGTCCTCTCCCTCTCGACCCTGGCCCCGACGC
This sequence comes from Methylobacterium sp. ME121, assembly GCF_000974725.1. Taxonomy (NCBI): domain Bacteria; kingdom Pseudomonadati; phylum Pseudomonadota; class Alphaproteobacteria; order Hyphomicrobiales; family Methylobacteriaceae; genus Methylobacterium; species Methylobacterium sp. ME121. Next base: position 4,813 of record NZ_BBUX01000077.1, on the reverse strand, counting down.
GCACGACGCGCCAGGTCCGCCAGGATGCCCAGGCCCTGTCGGAGCGCGTGTCCGGATGAGTACGATGAACGACCTTGAGAAGGAGATCGAGGAGAGCCGTGCCCGGCTCGACGACACGATCGACCGCATCCAGGGCCGGCTCTCGGTGCCGAATCTGGTGGACGAGATGCTGGGCAATGCCCGGCGGGTGCCGGCCCTGAACACCACCTACGATTCGGCCCTGGAGGCGGTGCGCCGCAACCCGGTGCCGGTGCTGCTGATCGCGGCGGGCGTCGGCCTGCTGTTCAACCGGATGGCCCGCGACGCCCAGCGCCGCCGCACCGAGGTCTCGGCCGAGCGCGTGCCCACCCTGAACACCGGCGCGGCCCGCGGCTACGACCCCGACCTCCCGACGGTCCGCCCGGCCCGCGATCCGCTGGACACGACCGAGATCTGAGGACCGACCCGTCCGGATCCGGGACGAGACACCTCGCGCGCCCGGGCGGACGACCGGGCGGACCGGCGCCGAAGGCGGGCCGCCGAGACCGACATTTGAGGACAGCGCCATGACCGACAAGCCGGGTATTCCTTCCAGCACCCCCGAGCAGCTCGCCGCCGAGGCGGGCATGCCGCACGGCGGCGGCGACAAGAGCCTGCGGCCGGACCCGGCCGGCCTCGGCGACCCGGGCGCGCCCGGCACGGCCGCGGGCGACTTCACCCTCCGGCCGGACCCGCGCGGCCTGCACGACCCGCTCCAGTCCGGGGCGGCGACGGGCTCGCACGACGCGGCCGGGCACGACGCCGCCGCGGCCGCGAAAGACGGCATCCGGGCGGCGGGCGACCGGGCCACCGAGCTCGCCGGACAGGCGCGCCGCACCGTGTCGGGCCTCGCCGACGACATCAACGACCGCCTCGGCGGGGCGGCCGACCAGGCCCGCGACCGCGCCTCCGCGGCCTACGACGATGCCCGGGAGCGGGCCGGCGCCCTCCATCGCCGCAACATGCGGGCGCTGGACGACCTGACCAACCAGGGGATCGCGGGGATCAACCGCGGGCGCACCGCCGTCGAGCGCTTCGTGGACGACAACCCGCTCCTCGTCGGCGTGGTCGGCGTGGCCGCCGGCCTGCTCCTCGGCGCGCTGCTGCCGCGCACCCGCCAGGAGGACCGGAGCATCGGCCCCTGGGCCGACGAGGTCCGTGACCAGGGCCTGCGCTACGCCCGCGAGGTGACCAATATCGGCCGGGAGTTCGTCCAGACCGCCCTCGATCCGGACAACCTCAACGCCGCCGCGCGCAAGGTGGCCGATCCGGAGGGGCACAAGCCGCCGGAGGGCGAGCGGACGCAGCACAATCTCTGATCCGGGTCCCGGGCCAGGCGCCGGCGGGTCGCTCCCGCACCGTCCGCACGGGCGGAGCGGGGTGACCCGGGGCGCCTCGCGCCGGGGATCGCGGCGGCGGCCGGCTTCCCGCCCCGGCGCGCGGGGACGGCGGGCCCAGGGACCGAGCTTCGTCGGCCCTGGCGCCGACGGCCGGATCGTCAGTCCCGGTACAGACCCGCGTGCGCCTCGCGGAGCAGGTTCTTCTGGACCTTGCCCATGGTGTTGCGCGGCAGCTCGTCCACGAACAGGACGCGCTTGGGGCACTTGAACCGGGCGAGGCGGCCCTCCAGGGCGGCCTGCACGCCGGCCTCGTCGGGGCAGCCGGCGCCGCCCACCACCACGGCGGTGACGGCCTCGCCGAAATCCGGGTGCGCCAGGCCGATCACGGCGGACTCGACCACGCCCGGCAGCGCGTCGATCTCGGTCTCGACCTCCTTCGGGTAGACGTTGAAGCCCCCCGAGATGATCAGGTCCTTGCCGCGCCCGACGATGTGGACGTAGCCCCGGCCGTCGACCTTGCCGAGGTCGCCGGTAATGAAGAACCCGTCGGCCCGGAACTCGGCCGCGGTCTTCTCGGGCATGCGCCAGTAGCCCTGGAACACGTTCGGGCCCTTCACCTCGATCATGCCGACCGCGTCGGGCCCGAGGGCCGCGCCGGTCTCGGGATCGACCACCCGCAGGGACACGCCCGGCAGGGGGAAGCCGACCGTGCCGGCGACCCGGTCCCCCGCGTAGGGGTTCGAGGTGCTCATGTTGGTCTCGGTCATGCCGTAGCGCTCGAGGATGGCGTGGCCGGTGCGGGCCTGCCATTCGCGATGGGTCTCGGCGAGCAGCGGCGCCGAGCCCGACACGAACAGGCGCATGCCCCTGGCCGCCTCCGGCGTCAGGCCCGGCTCCTTGAGGAGCCGGGTGTAGAAGGTCGGCACGCCCATGAGCACGCTGGCCCGCGGCATCAGGCTCAGGATCAGCTTCGAGTCGAGCCGGGGCAGGAACAGCATGGATCCGCCGCTCGCCAGCACCGTGTTGGTCGCCACGAACAGGCCGTGGGTGTGGAACACCGGCAGGGCGTGGATCAGCACGTCGTCGGCGGTGAAGCGCCAGGAGTCGACCAGCGTCCGGGCGTTCGACGCGAGGTTGTCGTGGGTCAGCATGGCGCCCTTCGAGCGCCCGGTCGTGCCCGAGGTGTAGAGGATCGCCGCGAGGTCCTCCGGGCCCCGGGGCACGTCCGCGAAGGCGGCGCCCGCATCGGCGGCCCGGTTGGCGGCCTCGGCGGCGCTGCCGCCGCCCGCCCCGTCGAGGGTCCAGATCTGCCGGACGCCGGCGGCGGCCTCGGTCAGGGCGTCGCGCCGGCCTGGGTCGCAGACGAACACGGTGGGCTCGGCGTCGCTCAGGAAGTAGCCGATCTCCGCCGGGGTGTAGGCGGTGTTGAGCGGCAGGAACACGGCGCCGGCCCGGACCGCGCCGAGATACAGGAAGATCACCTCGGGGCTCTTCTCGACCTGCACGGCCACCCGGTCGCCGGGCGCGACGCCCGCGGCCCGCAGGGCCGCCGCGTAGGCGCCGGAGCGGGCGATCAGGTCCGCGTAAGCGTAGCGGCGCCCGTCCGGCGTCTCGAGCGCGGTCTTGGCGGGATCGGAGGCGCCGTCCCGCACCAGGGAGAAGAGGTAGTTCGTCATCGTGAGGCTGGGCTATCACGGGCTGTGGGTCGCGCGCACCCATAGCCGCCCGGAGGCCCACTCGGCGAGCCCTTTCCGCGGCGGCCCGCCGTCCGTGCGGCCCGGAGAGCCGGGTCCCTACGCCTCGGCGAGCACCACGGCCCGGGGCGGCGGCAGCTTGGCGCGCAGCTCCCGGGTCACCGCCGGGGCCGCCACCACGGTGCCGAGATTGGCGTAGGTCTCGTGGTTCCGCTCGATGGCGGCGAGGTCGTACAGGTAGTTGACCATCAGGCCGTGGGACTGGGCCAGCCCCTTCTTGGACGTGTCGCCCAGGAAGTTGATCCGGTCGAGGCGCGCGCCGTTGCCGAGATGGAACCGGGCCACCGGGTCGAGGGGGCGCCCGCGCTCGTTCTTGGCGCGCAGGAAATAGGCGGCCGCCGCCGGGATCAGCGCCCGGCGCACCGTCTCGGCCCGGGCCTTGTCGGCCGGCCAGGCCGGGTCGTCCAGCGCCCGCAGGGTCTCGACATCCTCGGGCAGCAGGCCCTGCGGGCTGTCGGCCCGGCGCTCCCGCGCCAGCCACGCGGCGAAGCCCGGCACCGGCGAGAGCGTCACGAAGGTCTTGAGCGTCGGGACCTCGCGGGTCAGGTCCTCGACCACCTGCTTGATCAGGAAGTTGCCGAAGGTGACGCCGGCGAGGCCCTTCTGGCAGTTCGAGATCGAGTAGAACACCGCCGTGGTGGCGGCGTGCGGCTGCAGCGGCTTGCGCTCCTGCGACAGGATCGGGGCGATCGCCGGGGCGATCTGGTCGGTGAGCGCCACCTCCACGAAGATCAGCGGCTCGTCGGCGAGCGCCGGGTGGAAGAACGCGAAGCAGCGCCGGTCCGGCGGCTCGATGCGGGCGCGCAGGTCGTCCCAGCCGGAGATGGCGTGCACCGCCTCGTAGCGGATGATCTTCTCCAGGATGTGCGCCGGCGTCGTCCAGTCGATGTGGCGCAGCACTAGGAAGCCGCGGTTGAACCACGAGGCGAACAGGTGCTCGAAGTCGCAGTCGAGGCTGTCGACGGCGTCCATCAGGGCCGGGTCGGCCTCGTCGCCGGCGCGCAGCGCCCGGCGCAGGTCGAACAGGTCCTCGCGCATCCGCACGAGGCTGAGCGTGCCGCCGCGGGCGAGGTTGAGGCGGCGGATCAGCTCCTGGCTGCGCGGCTCGGCGGCCTCGTGCAGGCTGCCGAGGCGGGCGCGGGAGGGGGCGGCGCGGTAGGCGGCGATCGCCTCGTCGACGGCGGCGTGGTCCGCGTCGAAGTCGAGGGCGATGGCCCGCAGGAAGGCGTGGCGCTCGGCCTGGCCGAAGCTCGCGTAGCGGTCGAGGATCAGGCGGGCCAGCGCCACCCCGGAGGCCTCGCCGCGCCGGGAGATCAGGTCCTCGCACAGCTTCACGAGGTCGCCGGCGCTGGCCCGGGATCCCATGTCGCCGCGGCCGATCCCGATCAGGTCGCGGCCGCGCTCGCTGATGGTCTGAAGCAGGTCGCCGAAGAAGGAGATCGCCGCCATGACCTTCGCACTGACCCCTGTCGACCCGGATTCGAGACGTGGCCGGCCCCGCGACGCCGGCTCGTCGATCGGGCGCGGGCGGAAGCGGATCCGGACGCCGCCGGGCGTCCCGATCCGCCCGCCATTCTACGGCGCCGCGGCCGCCGCGACCAGAGCTTGACCGGTCGCCGACGCGGGGCTCCCAGGGTGCGGGAGCGGCACGAAGATCGTGTGACGGGGGGGCGCACGACGGAGCCGGGCGGTCGGTCGTCA
>NZ_BBUX01000078.1:0-25995 GCF_000974725.1 Methylobacterium sp. ME121 | reverse complement strand
ATCCGCTTCATGGCTTCTCCTCCTGGGGTGGTCGGAGCGCCATCGACGCCCACGCCGGGCCGCAACGGGGCCTCGGGGCGAACCGTTCCGTCCCGCGGCACTGTGGACGCGCGGCCGGTGACACGCGCCCGCGCTGTCCTCGGCTAAGTCGGATCACGGTCTTGCGATCAGGCGCGTCACCTGTAACGTCGCGCCGCACGAAGAAGAGACCGGTTTCGGCCGGCATCAAGATTGATCCACGGAGACGCCATGTCCGCCTCTCGAGACGATACGATCGGTATCGCACCGAGTGCCCTCGATGATCCTGCGGACCGGAAGCGCCGGATCTGGGCGATCGTCGGATCGTCCTCGGGCAATCTCGTCGAGTGGTACGACTTCTACTGCTACGCGTTCTTCGCGCTCTACTTCGCGCCGGCCTTCTTCCCGAAGGGCGATTCCACCAGCCAGCTCCTGCAGACCGCCGGCATCTTCGCGGTGGGCTTCTTCATGCGCCCGATCGGCGGATGGCTGTTCGGGCGCATCGCCGACCGGGTCGGCCGCCGGACCTCGATGGTCATCTCGGTGCTGATGATGTGCTTCGGCTCGCTGCTGATCGGCATCCTGCCGACCTACGAGCATGTCGGCACGCTGGCGCCCGTGCTGCTGCTCCTCGCCCGCATGCTCCAGGGCCTGTCGGTCGGCGGCGAGTACGGCACTTCGGCCACCTACATGAGCGAGGTGGCGATCAAGGGCCGGCGCGGCTTCTTCGCCTCGTTCCAGTACGTCACGCTGATCGGCGGCCAGCTCCTCGCCTCGCTGGTCCTGGTGCTGCTGCAGACGGTGATGACCGGTCAGGAACTCACCGCGTGGGGCTGGCGCATCCCGTTCTTCATCGGCGCCGCGCTGGCGGTCGTCGCGCTCTATCTGCGGCGCTCGCTGGCCGAGACGAAGGACAGCAGCGACAAGGAGACCGCCGGCACCTTCTCGGCGCTGGCCAAGCACTGGCGGGCGTTCCTGGTCGTGGTCGCCTACACGGCCGGCGGCTCCCTGAGCTTCTACACCTTCACGACGTACATGCAGAAGTACCTCGTCAACACCGCCGGCATGCCGAAGACCTCGGCGTCGCAGACGATGACGGCGGTGCTGTTCGTCTACATGATCATCCAGCCGCTCTTCGGCGCGCTCTCCGACAGGATCGGCCGGAAGGCCAACATGCTGCTCTACAGCGGCCTCGGCACGCTCATGGTGGTGCCGCTGATGACGGCTCTCGGGACCAACAAGGACCCCTACCTCGCCTTCGCGCTGATCTCCCTCGGCCTCGCGGTGGTGTCGTTCTACACGGGCATCAGCGGCATCGTGAAAGCGGAGCTGTTCCCCACCAACGTCCGCGCCCTCGGCGTCGGCCTGTCCTACGCGGTCGCCAACGCCACCTTCGGCGGCACCGCCGAGTTCGTCGCCCTGTGGTTCAAGGACAACGGCATGGAGAGCACGTTCTTCTGGTACGTGACTGTCCTGATGGCGGTCGCCTTCGTGGCCTCGCTGATCATGCCGAACCCCAAGGTCCACGGCTATCTCGACGGCGCCGGCACCGTCGAGGAGGCGCTGGGCAAGAAGCCCCGTCTCGCCCACGCCTGAACGAGGGCCGCCCGGCTGGACCGGGCCGGCCTTTCACGCTGATATGGCTCCCGCCGGGCGCGCCAGACGCTCGCGGGAGGACGCCATGTTCAGGAAGGCCGCCGTCGGGGCGCTGGCCCTGCTCTGTCTCGCGACCGCAGCGCGCTCCGGGGCCGCCGAGCCGGGAACCGCCGACGCGCCGTTCAGGCCGACGCGGCCCGCGGGCTACCTCTTCGTCGGCGGCCGCTACGCCACGGCGGGCGGCAAGACGACGGCGTCCGGGCAGATGTTCGTGGAGTACCGCGCCCCGGAGCGGGTGACGCAGCCCTACCCGATCGTCCTGGTGCACGGCACCGCGCAGACCGGGACCAACTTCCTCGGCACCCCGGACGGGCGCCCGGGCTGGGCCGACCGCTTCGCCGCGAAGGGCTTCGCGGTCTACGTCGTCGACCAGGTCGGCCGCGGCCGCTCGGGCGGCGACCCGGACACCTACGGTCCCTACGCCCGCCTGCCCGCCGAGGATCTGGAGACGGTGTTCACCGGCCAGGAGCGCTTCGCCCTGTACCCGCAGGCGAAGCTTCACACGCAGTGGCCGGGCGGCGCGGGAGTCCGCGGCAACGCCGCCTTCGACCAGTTCTACCTCTCCCAGGTGCCCTACATCGCCAGCGCGCTGAAGAGCGAGGAACTGGTCGATCCGGCGCTGATCGTGCTGCTCGAGACGATCGGCCCCGCGATCCTGCTGACGCACTCGCAGGCGGGCGTCTTCGGCTGGGCGGTCTCCGATCAGCGGCCCGACCTCGTGAAGGCGCACGTGGCCGTGGAGCCCAACGGACCGACCTTCTACGACATCCGCTTCAAGGGCGGCGCGGAGTGGTACGAGCGCGTCGGCGAGTCCCGGGCGCGGCCCTACGGCATCACCCGGGTGCCGCTGCACTTCGAGCCGCCGGTGAGCGGTCCGGCCGACCTGACGGTCGTCCAGGCGGAGAGCGCCGCCGCGCCCGACAAGATCCGCTGCTGGCTCCAGGCCGAGCCCGCGCGCCGGTTGCCGAACCTCGCCCGGGTCCCTGCGGTGATCGTCACCGCCGAGGCCTCGTTCCGGGCCACCATGGACGATTGCACGGCCGCCTTCCTGACCCAGGCCGGGGCGCGACCGGACCGGCTGGCGCTCGCCGAGCACGGCATCCGCGGCAACGGCCACATGATGATGCTGGAATCGAACAGCGACGCGGTGGCGGACGCGATCGTCGGCTGGATCCAGGGCCGGGTCCGGGCTCCGGCCCAGCCTTAACCCGCCGCTTACCGTGTCGCGGCGAGGGTGCCGCCGTCATCCGACGAGGGACTGCATGACCGACATGACCGACACCGTGGGCGTCGCGGGCGACCGCATCCGCTCGATCATCGAGCGCGTGGAACGGCTGGAGGAGGAGATCAAGGACCTGATGGAGGCCAAGAAGGAGGTCTTCGCCGAGGCCAAGGGCGAGGGTCTCGACGTGAAGGTGCTCAAGGAGATCCTGAAGATCCGCAAGCAGGACAAGGACGAGCGCGACGAGCAGGAGACGCTCCTCGACGTCTACCTGCGCGCCATGGACGCGCCGTCGCCGGCCCCGATCGCCGTCGCGGCCTGACACGCTCGACCGGGTGCGGCGCCGGGCGCCGCACCCCTCTCCGCGTATCGCAGCTAGGCCGCGAGGTAGGCGGCGATGTTGCGCCGGATCCGCTCCAGGGGATCCTCCGCCGGGTCCGGCAGGACGAAGCGCGCGCCGGTGATCGTCTCGTAGGCGCGGATGTAGACCGCGGCGGTCTCCAGGACGACCTCGGCCGGAATCTCCGGGATCGGGTCCTTGTAGGGGTCGCAGCGGGCGACGACCCAGTTGCGCACGAAGTCCTTGTCGAAGCTCTCCGGGGCCGAACCCGCGGCGAAGCGCTCGGGATAGCTCTGGGCGAACCAGTACCGGCTGCTGTCCGGCGTGTGGATCTCGTCGGCGAGGACGATCCGGCCTGCCGGATCCGTTCCGAACTCGTACTTCGTGTCGGCCAGGATCAGGCCGCGCTCCGCCGCCAGGGCCGTCCCGCGCGCGAACAGCGCCAGGGCCGCCTCGGACACGGTCCGCCACTGCGCGCGCGTCAGCAATCCGCGCTCGAGGATCTCCGCCTCGGTGAGCGGCTCGTCGTGGCCGCCGTCGAACGCCTTGGTGGTCGGCGTGATGATCGCCTCCGGCAGCCGCTGGTTCGGCCGCATCTCGTCGGGGAAGCGGTGGCCGTACATGTCCCGCTCGCCGGCGCGGTAGCGCGTCAGGATCGACGTCGATGTGGTGCCCGCGAGGTAGCCGCGCACCACCACCTCCACGGGTAGGATCTCGAGGCGCCGGCCGACCACCACGTTCGGGTCGGGATAGGCGATGACGTGGTTCGGGCAGAGGTCGGCGGTCTGCTCGAACCAGTAGCGGGCGGTCTGGGTCAGGACCTGGCCCTTGAACGGGATCGCCGCGAGCGCCCGGTCGAAGGCGCTGATCCGGTCCGAGGTGATGAGGATGCGCCGGCCGTCAGGGAGGTCGTAATTGTCCCGAACCTTGCCGCGGTAGTGCCGGGGCAACTCGGGCAGGGTCGCGTCGCGCAGGACCTGATGCGCGTGCGGGGCGAGATCTGCCGTGTTCATCGGGCTTTCCGTCAGGCTGAACGGCGACCGCGCCGTCGGACCTCTGTGCGCGGACGGGCCGGGAAATTCCAGTCCTGGCCCCCGCGAGGGCGCGCGGCGCCCGCCCTCGCCCTGGTCGGGCCCGCCCGGAACCCTACACTTACGCGGGGACCAACGACGGTGGATGACCGGCCGCAAGGCGCCGAACGCGTCTCCCGGACGGCCGAGGCGCGATGTACGAGACACCCCAACCGTCGGGCAGAGACCCGTTCCTGCGCCGGATCGAGACGGTGGCCCTGTTCCGGCTGACCGACGCGGAGCGCGCCGCGCTCGCCACGATCCCCATGCAGGTCGCCCAGTTCGAGCCCAATCAGGACATCATCCGGGAGGGCGACCGCCCGTCCCGGAGCTTCGCGCTGCTCAGCGGGATCGCCTGCACCTACAAGTCGACCCGTGCGGGCAAGCGGCAGGTGATGAGCTACCATGTCCCCGGGGACGTGCCGGATTTCCAGAGCCTGTTCCTGGAGGTGCTCGACATCAACATCGCCACGGTGAGCGCCTGCCGCCTCGGCTTCGTCCAGCACGACGCGGTCCGGGCCATGCTGCGGGCGCACCCGCGGCTCAACGAGGTGTTCTGGCGCGCGACGCTGATCGACGCCGCCATGGTCCGGGAGTGGATGCTCAACACCGGGCGCCGCGAAGCCTATGCCCGGATGGCCCACCTGTTCTGCGAGCTGGTGACGCGGCTCGGCGCGGTCGGGCTGGCGCCCGACCTGACCTGCGACCTGCCGATGACGCAGCCGGAACTCGCGGATGCCCTCGGCATCACGTCGGTCCACGTCAACCGCACGGTACGCGATCTGCGAGCCGCCGGCCTCATCGCGCTGCGGGGTCGCCGCCTCACCGTCAACGACTGGGCCGGGCTGCAGGAGGCGGCGGAGTTCGACCCGACCTACCTGCACCTGCGCGATGCGGAGACGCGCTGACGGGCACGCGCGCGCTGAGACCGCTCATCGTCGAGAAGGAGGCGTGTTCTCGGTCGCGGGCTCTATCGATCCGAGGATCGGGCGCTCAGCGAGCTGATGGTGCCCAGGGACGGAGTCGAACCGCCGACACTGCGATTTTCAGTCGCATGCTCTACCAACTGAGCTACCTGGGCGTCGTCCGCGCCGGTGTCGGCCTCGGACGTCGCGGGGTATAGTGAGTGCTTGGCGGCCTGTCCAGCCTCGCGTGACGCCGACGTGACCGGAAGGCCGAAAAATTCAGTCCTCCGGATCCGGCGAGGGCGGCGGCGCGTCCGGATCGCGCTCCTCGGGTATCGCGTAGCGCTCGTTGAGCCAGCGCCCGAGATCGACGTCGGCGCAGCGCTGGGAGCAGAACGGCCGGAAATCCGGCACGGACGGCTGTCGGCAGATCGGACAGGGCGGCGGCCGGCGTTCGCGGCTCATGCCAGGGCGCCCCACCCGGCCCGGACGGGATAGCCCTCGCCGTCGAGCAGACTGAGGGTCTCGTAGAGCGGCAGGCCGACCACGCCGCTGTACGAGCCGACCAGCTTCACCACGAAGGCTCCGGCCAGCCCCTGGATCGCGTAGCCGCCGGCTTTGCCGCGCCACTCGCCCGAGGCCACGTAGCCCTGGATGTCGCGGCCCGAGAGGCGCTTGAACCGAACGCGGCTCTCGACGATCCGCTCGCGGCGCCCGCGGGGCGAGAGGACGCAGACGGCCGTGTAGACCCGGTGCTGCCGCCCCGAGAGCAGGCGCAGGCAATCCGCGGCCTCGTCGGGAACCTCGGCCTTCGGCAGGACGCGCCGCCCGACCGCCACCACCGTGTCGGCCGACAGGAGCCAGGTGGGTGTCGCGGTGTCCTCCAGGTGAAGCGCCGCCTCGGCGGTGGCGAGCTTCGTCCGCGCGAGGCGGCGCGCCAGCTCGCGCGGCGGCTCGGCCTTGCGCGGCGTCTCGTCGATCTCGGCCGGCAGGAGCGCCGCCGGCTCGATCCCGATCTGCTGGAGGAGCGCGAGACGGCGCGGCGAAGCGGAGGCGAGCACGAGTCGCGCTGTCGGCTCCGGCGTCGCGCCGATCGCTTCAGGTTTGGCGTCCATGATGTCCCGTTCGCACAATCGACCGGAGCCGCGCGACCGGAGCCGTGCGCGCCCTGCGCGGCGGCACTTCGTCGGCCGGGACAGGCTCGATGCGCCAGCCTGATAAGGGAAGGGGTCCGGCTTGTGAACTCGAGCGGGCCGGGCCGTTGGCGCGGGCGCGCGCCGCCTCGAGCGCGCGATCCCTGACCGCCCGGCACGCGCGCCGGTAGCACCGGTCAGGTTCGGCGGCGCATCGGGGCGTCCAACCCGGCAGCGGATCCAGATTAGAGATCCGCCCGGCGGTGCTCGCAAGAACAGCCTAAGGTCACGACCGCGGCCGTAACCCGGCGTTAACCACGATCGACCGAGGATGGCGGCATCCGAATGGGATCGTCATCGATGCTGAACGCTGATCCGCTCGTGCAGCGCCCGAAGCTCGTCAACGCCGCCCTGCTCGCCCGCGCCCTCGACGGGCTCCGGCCGCAGGTCGCCTCGCCGATCGAGATGTGGCAACGGCTCACAGACCAGTACGTGGTCGATCTCGACGCGGTCGCGGCGCTCCTGCCGGCGGACGAGCCGGAGACGCACTGGCTTCCCGCCCGCGACTGAGCCCGGCCCGATCGCCACGTCCCCGGCCTCCGAGGCCCCGCGCCGCGCTGGCACGTGACGTGCTTCGAAGTCTCCAGCAACCGGAGGAAGCCCCCAGGCAACGACAACGCGGTGGCTCGCACGCCGGAGCACCCCGCGGACCTTTCGATCACTCGAAGCTGAGGTCCGTCATGTCGGAATTGCTCTCCGTTGCCCTCGTCTGTGCCGGCACGCTGCTGGCCCAGGACTGCTCCCGGGACACCGCCCTCGACGTCATCATCGCGCCGGCGCACACGCCGATGGAATGCCTGATGCACGCCCAGACGATGGCCGCCCAGGCCGGGTTGCCGGGGGGCAGCGACCGCTACCTCAAGGTCGCCTGCGAGCATCGCCGGAGCGAGGCCGAGCCGCGTCCCGCGATCCGCCGCGCCTCGTGAGGCCAGGGCTGCGCCAGGCGATTCGGCGCGCACCAGCGTGACCGGCGCGGCGTCTGGTGCATCAAAGTCACGTCGCGACGATTCTTGTTCGCATCCGCCCAACGGACAGTTGCCGCCCCCGGGAACGGGACCCATCCTGCACGGCCACGCTGATGCAACCCCCACTCCGGCATCCGCCAACGTCGCCGCCCCGATAGCCCGCGTGCCGGGCAGGGCTCAAGCGAGTGCCTGCCCGATGCTGTACGACGCGTTCGACCTGCAGACCGACATCGCCGCCCAGACCCGGGCGTGGGGCCGGCTGCTGAACGACATCTGGTCGCCCTGGGTCGGGTGGGGCGAGCCGGCGACCTGGATGTCCGCCGGCGCCCGCATGATGATGCGCGCCGGCCTGACCTTCGCGCGGCCGCCCTACGGCATCGACTCGGTGACCGTCGGGAACCGGAGCGTCCCGGTCTCCGAGGAAGCGGTCGAGGTCACGCCCTTCGCCACGCTGCTCCACTTCAAGAAGGACATCCACACCGAGCAGCCCAAGGTGCTGATGGTGGCGCCGATGTCGGGCCACTTCGCCACGCTGCTCCGCGCCACCGTGCGCACGATGCTGCCGGACCACGACGTCTACATCACCGACTGGCACAACGCCCGCGACGTGCCGCTCGCCGAGGGGACGTTCGGCTTCGACGACTACGTGAGCCACCTCATCCGCTTCCTGCGGACGATGGGCGAAGGCGCCCACATGGTGGCGGTGTGCCAGCCCGCCGTGCAGGCCCTCGTGGCCGCCGCCGCGATGGCGCAGGCGAAGGATCCGGCCGCACCGCGCAGCATGACCCTGATGGCCGGTCCGGTGGATTGCCGGATCAACCCGACGGGCGTGAACGAGCTCGCGACCTCCAAGCCGATCGAGTGGTTCGAGAAGAACCTGATCGCGACGGTGCCGTCGCGCCACAAGGGCGCCGGCCGCAAGGTCTATCCGGGATTCGTCCAGGTCTCGGCCTTTATGGCGATGAACGCCAAGCGCCACATCCAGGGCCACGCCGACCTGTTCTGGCACATGGCCAACGGCGAGCACGACAAGGCCGAGGCGATCGAGACCTTCTACGACGAGTACTTCGCCGTGCTCGACCTCGCGGCCGATTTCTACCTGGAGACGGTCAAGACCGTGTTCCAGGACCACGCCCTGGCCCGAAACGCGGTGTCGTACCGGGGCGAGCCGATCGACCTGCGCGCGATCCGCCGCACGGCGCTGATGACGGTCGAGGGCGAGCGGGACGACATCTGCGCGGTCGGGCAGACCATGGCGGCCCACGACCTGTGCTCGGACCTCGCCCCGTACATGCGCACCCACCACCTCCAGGCCGGCGTCGGCCATTACGGCGTCTTCGCCGGTCGGCGCTGGGAGACGCAGATCTACCCGCAGGTGCGCAACTTCATCCAGGCGCACAACTGACCGGGCCGGTCGGGCGCGTCGCGCCGATTTGACCCGCCGACCTGCGCGGCCCACCATGCTAGGCACGTGTGACGGGGCCCGCCGAGCGCGGCTCCGTGGGCCACTCCTTCGGCGTGAGGCGGAACGGTCGGCGTGATCGGCAGGAACGGCACCGAGAGCAAGACCAGCGCGGGCGGAGCGGACGCGGCGTCCACGCGGCTCGACCGGCTCGTGGCGCAGGCGCGGGCGGCCGCCCTGTGGGAGCAGGCGTGGCCGGTGCTCTGGCGCGGGATCGGCGTCGGTCTGCTCTTCCTGGTCGTCTCCTGGGCGGGCGTGTGGCTCGACCTCACGCCGCTCTGGCGCCAGATCGGCCTCGGCGCCCTCGGCGCCCTCCTCGTGGCCGCGCTCCTGCCGCTGATCCACGTCGGACGGCCGGACCGGCGCCTGGCCCTGGCGCGGCTCGACCGCGAGGCCGCGTCCCGCGACCCGAAGCTGCGCCACGGGCCGGCCTCGGCGGCCGAGGACAGCCTCGCCGTCGGTGCCGCCGATCCGGGGAGCCGGCTGCTGTGGGATCTCCACCAGCGCCGGGCCGCGCAGGCGATCTCGGCCCTGCGGGTCGGCCTGCCGCGGCCGGGCATGACCCGGCACGATCCCTTCGCGCTGCGCGCCGGCCTCGTGGTCGCGGCGGTCGCGAGCCTGTTCGTGGCCGGTCCCGAGTGGCGCCAGAGGATCGGTGCCGCCTTCGACTGGCAGGAGCCGGCGGCGCCGGGTCCCAACTTTCGCGTGGACGGCTGGATCGACCCGCCGCTCTACACGCGGCTCCCGCCGCTGCTGATCGCGATGGACGGGAGCGACCAGCACCTGCGCGCGCCCGTCAATGCCCAGCTGATCGTGCGGATCGCCGGCCAGGGCAAGGCCGCGTCCGAGACGACCCTCACGCCCAATGCCGGCCTGGTCCCGGTCCCGGGCCAGGAGGCGCGCCCCGATCTGCGCGAGGAGCGCTACCGCATCGTCGGGGGCGCCGCGCTGACGATCGTGACCCCGGCGGGCAAGCAGCGCCTGACCGTCGACGCGATCCCCGACCGGCCGCCGGAGGTGACCGCCGTCGGCGGTCCCGAGGTGAACGGGCGCGGCACCTTCAACCTCACCTACCGGGCGAAGGACGATTACGGGATCAGCTCGGCCGAGGCGGTGATCGAGCCGCTGAAATCCGCCCGCGCCCTGGTCCCGGTCCCGCAGATCAACCTCGCGCTGCCCGGCGACGCGAGCGGCGACACCGATACCAAGACCCTCGTGGACCTCACGGACAGTCCGTGGTCCGGCGCGAAGGTCCGCTACCGCATCGTCGTCAAGGACGAGGCCGGCCAGGAGGGGCGCACGCCGGACACCGAGATCGTCCTGCCGGCGCGGCCGTTCCGCGAGCCGCTGGCGCGGGCGCTCGCCGAGCAGCGGCGCCGCCTCGTCACCGCGCCCGACACGGATCGCCGCTGGGTCCAGGGGGCGCTGGACGCCCTGCTGGTCGCGCCCGACACCTTCACGCCGCAGCCCGCGATCTTCCTCGGCCTGCGCACGGCGACCGAGCGGCTGCGCCGCGCGCGCACGGATTCCGACCTCGTCGCGGTGGCCGACCTCCTGTGGGAGATGGCCCTCAAGATCGAGGACGGCGACCTCTCGGACGCCGAGAAGCAGCTCCGTCAGGCCCAGGACCGGCTGAAGGAGGCGATCGAGCGCAACGCGCCCGACGACGAGATCAAGCGGCTGACGCAGGACCTGAAGCAGGCGCTCGACAAGTTCCTGTCCGAGATGGCGCAGAAGCAGGGCCGCGAGCCCCGCGAGCAGAGCGAGCGCGGCCAGAACAACGGACAGACCAAGACCGTCACGCCGGAGGATCTCGACAAGATGATCCAGGACATGGCGGAGGCGATGAAGCGCGGCGACACCGCCGAGGCGCAGCGCCTGATGGAGCAGCTGCGCAACATCCTGGAGAATCTCCAGACCGCCGAGCGCGGTGGCCGCTCCGATCAGGCGTCCCGCGAGATGCAGAAGCAGATGCGCGACCTCGACGCGATGTCGCGGGAGCAGCAGGGCCTGCGCGACGAGACCTTCAAGGACGGCGAGGAGCAGCGCGGCGGCCAGCGCCCGCAGAATCGCGGCCAGCCGCAGCAGGGCCAGCGCGGCCAGCAGGGCCAGGGGCAGCAGGGCCAGCGCCAGCAGGGTCAGAAGGGGCAGCAAGGGCAGGGCCAGCAGGGCCAGGGGCAGCAAGGCCAAGGGCAGCAGGGCGAGGGCCAGCAGGGCGGCGTCGGCGAGCGCCAGCAGGCGCTCCGGCAGCGGCTCGAGGACCTCCAGAAGCGCATGAAGGAGAACGGCATGCGCGGCGAGCAGGGTCTCTCCGACGCCGAGGAGGCCATGCGCGAGGCCGAGAACGCCCTGAAGGACGGCGATTCGGACGGGGCGGTCGACGCGCAGGGGCGCGCCCTCGACGGCCTCAAACGCGGCGCCGACGGCATGGCCCAGCAGATGCAGGAGATGGCTGAGGGCCAGGGCGAGGGTCAGCAGGAGGGCGGCCAGCAGCCGGGCCAGCAGGGTCAGGCCGGGGCGCGCGACGACGATCCCCTCGGGCGGCCGACCCGCGGCCGCGACATGAGCGACGGGCGGGTCCGCGTCCCCACGGCCGACGAATCGGCGGTCCAGCGCGCCCGGCGCATCATGGAGGAGCTGCGGCGCAAGCTGGGCGACCCGAGCCGTCCCCGCGAGGAGCTGGACTATTTCGAGCGCCTGCTCCGCCGCAACTGAGCGCCCGCCACAACACGACGCGCGGAGCCGGATCGCGGCTCCCGCCCCACCCGGATCTTCGACCGCATGTCGTCCAACACCCTCGTCCTGATCGCCTGCCTGGCCGTCGCGGCCGTCCTCGTCCTGGGCCTCGCCAACATGATGCGCGGCGGCAGCGTCAACCTCTCGCAGAAGCTGATGCGCCTGCGCGTGCTCCTGCAGTTCGTGGCGATCGTGATCATCATGGGCGTGGTCTGGTGGCGGTCCGCCTGAGGGCGGCCGGGGGGGTGTGACCGCGCCGCCGCACCCAACACCTTTCGATTGGGTAAAGGATGAATTGCCCGCCGCGCTCGGCGGGCCTCTGCTACGCTCGGTAGAAGCAAATCGCTGCGCCTGAACGGCCGAGCCCGCATGACTGCCCCTTCCCGCCTCTGTGTGTTCGGCTATCTGACCGCGGCGGCGATCCTGCCGGCCGCGGCCGCGGACCTCGCGTCGCCGCCCCCGCCCGCTGCCTACGCGGCGCCCGTCCAGCCGCTCAGCATCGTGTCGGAGATCCGCATCGGCGGCGCGGTGCAGGATCCCGGCAGCGCCGAGGGCAAGCTCCCCGGTTTCAGCAAGGCGAACGTCAACGGCGAGATCCTGTTCGCCAAGCCGCGTATCAGCGACGACCCGTTCTGGCAGGCCTTCGTGCCGCGCCCGACGGTCGGCGGCAGCTACAACACCGGCGGCCGGACCAGCTACGCCTATCTCGGCGCGACCTGGACCCTCGAGATCTTCCCCGAGACCTTCAACCGCCGCGTGTTCCTCGACGGGTTCTTCGGCGGCGTGGCGCATAACGGCTGGACCGGCCCGAAGGCCGAGACGCCCTACGGCTTCAACACCCTCGGCTGCTCGCCGATGTTCCGCGAGGCGGCCGCCCTGGGCTTCCGCCTGACGGAGCACTGGAGCATCATGGCGACGGTCGAGCACATGTCGAATGCCGGGCTCTGCGCCAACAACCGCGGCCTGACCAATTACGGCGGCAAGATCGGCTACACGTTCTGAGGCATTCACCCCCTTGGTCAAGCTCAACCGCATCTACACGAGGACCGGCGACAAGGGGACGACCGCGCTGGCGGACGGGCAGCGGCGCTCGAAGGCGGACCTGCGGGTCGAGACCTACGGCACCGTCGACGAGACCAACGCCTGCATCGGCATGGCGCGGCTGCACACCCAGGGCCCCCTCGACGGGATGCTCGGGGCGATCCAGAACGACTTGTTCGACCTCGGCGCCGACCTCGCGACGCCGCCGACCCCGGAGCCCCTCCCCTACGAGCCGCTGCGCATCGTGGCGAGCCAGGTCGACCGGCTGGAGCGCGACATCGACGCCCTCAACGCCGCGATCCCGCCGCTGAAATCCTTCGTGCTGCCCGGCGGCTCGCCCGCGGCGGCGGCCCTGCACCTCGCCCGGACCGTCTGCCGGCGCGCCGAGCGGCTGGCGGTCAGCCTCGCGGCGCGGGAGGGCGAGACGGTCTCGCCGGAGGCGCTGCGCTACCTCAACCGCCTGTCGGACTTCCTGTTCGTGGCGAGCCGGGCGGCGAACGCCGACGGCGCCGACGACGTGCTCTGGGTGCCCGGCGCCAATCGCTGAGCCGGCATCACGGGTTTTCGCGGGGCCGCCACGGCGCCGCGTTGACAAGGCGGAAATGTGGCCGTTACGGTCCGGCGCCTTGCGTGCCCCGGCCACGCTGCGCCTCCGAGCGCCCGTGGGAGTGGCCTGCACGACGACAAGAATCCTCCGGGGAAGGATCGTGACCGCCATGAAGGTGCTGGTGCCCGTCAAGCGGGTGGTGGACTACAACGTCAAGATTCGCGTGAAGGCCGACGGCTCCGGCGTCGAGCTCGCCAACGTCAAGATGTCCATGAACCCCTTCGACGAGATCGCCGTCGAGGAGGCGATCCGCCTCAAGGAGAAGGGCAAGGTCACCGAGATCGTGGCCGTGTCGATCGGCCCGCAGCAGGCGCAGGAGACGCTGCGCACCGCGCTCGCCATGGGTGCCGACCGCGCGATCCTGGTCAAGACCGACGTGAACTGCGAGCCGCTCGCCGTCGCGAAGCTCCTGAAGGCCGTCGTCGAGAAGGAGAGCCCGGAGCTCGTCATCCTCGGCAAGCAGGCGATCGACGACGACTCGAACCAGACCGGCCAGATGCTCGGCGCCCTGCTCGGCTGGCCGCAGGGCACTTTCGCGTACAAGATCGAGCCCGGCGAGGGCAGCCTCGACGTCACCCGCGAGGTGGACGGCGGCCTCCAGACCGTGAGCCTCAGGCTGCCGGCGATCGTGACGACGGACCTGCGCCTCAACGAGCCGCGCTACGCGTCGCTGCCCAACATCATGAAGGCCAAGAAGAAGCCCCTGGAGGAGCTGGCACCCGACGCGCTGGGCGTCGACGTGACCCCGCGGCTCACCGTGCTGAAGACCGCCGAGCCGCCGGGCCGCTCGGCCGGCGTGAAGGTCGCTTCCGCGGCCGAGCTCGTCCAGAAGCTCAAGGTCGAAGCCGGCGTCATCTGATCCGCAGGTGGGGCTCCCGGTCGACGGTCGAGCCCCGCACCATCACCCTCGAGGGCACCCCCAGACCATGACGACACTCCTCTTCGTCGAGCACGGCAACGGCCAGATCAAGGACAGCACGCTGAAGGCGCTCGCCGCCGCCAAGGAGATCGGCGGCCCGATCCACGCCCTGGTGCTGGGCACGGGCTCGAAGGCCGTGGCCGAGGCCGCCGGGAAGCTCGACGGCGTCGAGAAGGTCCTGAACGCCGAGGACGGCGTCTACGACCACGACCTCGCCGAGCCCGTCGCGGCCCTGATCGCCGCCATCGCCGAACCCTACGACACGATCATCGCCTCGGCCTCGACCACGGGCAAGAACGTGCTGCCGCGCGTGGCCGCCCTGCTCGACGTCGCGCAGGTCTCCGACATTATCAAGGTCGTCGCGCCCGACACGTTCGAGCGTCCGATCTACGCCGGCAATGCGATCCAGACCGTGCAGGCGCCCGCCGGCAAGAAGGTGATCACGGTGCGCACGGCGGCGTTCAAGGCCGCGGAAGAGGGTGGCGCCGCGGCGCCGGTGGAGGCCGTGTCGGCGGCCGCGCCCGAGGCGGGCGGCTCGAGCTTCAAGGGCGAGGAGATCGCCAAGTCCGACCGGCCGGAGCTGGCCTCGGCGCGGATCATCGTGTCGGGCGGCCGCTCGCTGGGCTCGTCGGACAAGTTCCACGAGCTGATCGAGCCGCTGGCCGACACGCTCGGCGCCGCCGTCGGCGCCTCGCGCGCCGCCGTCGACGCCGGATACGCGCCGAACGACTGGCAGGTGGGGCAGACCGGCAAGGTTGTGGCGCCGGACCTCTACGTCGCGGTGGGCATCTCGGGCGCGATCCAGCACCTCGCCGGCATGAAGGACTCGAAGGTCATCGTCGCCATCAACAAGGACGAGGACGCGCCGATCTTCCAGGTGGCCGATTACGGGCTCGTCGGTGACCTCTTCCAGGTCGTGCCTGAGCTGCAATCCGAGATCGGGAAAGCCAAGGGCCAGTAACGGAACCGGTTCCGGCAATCCGCGAGCATTGTCGCAGAACGCGGCATCACGGGTTCCTTCCGGATCGAGGATTGGTCTAGAAGGCTGCAACGGCGAGACTTCGCGCGGTGCCGTCGCGTTCGTGCCGCCCCGTGGGCGGCGCGGCCGTGTCGCGGCATTCGCATTGGGGGCACAGGTCGGCACATGCATATGGAGATCAAGCGGGTCGGCATCGTCGGCGCGGGCCAGATGGGCAGCGGCATCGCGCAGGTCTGCGCCACCGCCGGCCTCGATGTCCTGCTGAACGATCGCGACCCCGCCCGGCTCGAGAACGGCCTGACGGTGATCGAGGGCAGCCTCGCGCGCCTCGTCTCGAAGGGCACGCTGACGGAAGGCGACAGCGGCGAGGCCCGCGCGCGCATCGTCCCCGCCCGCGATTTCGCCGCCCTGGAACCGTGCGATCTGGTCATCGAGGCGGCGACCGAGAACGAGGCCACCAAGCGCGAGATCTTCAGCACGCTCTGCGGATCGCTGCGGCCGGAGACCCTGGTGGCGACGAACACGTCGTCGATCTCCATCACCCGTCTGGCGGCCGCGACCGACCGGCCAGAGAAGTTCATCGGCATCCACTTCATGAACCCGGTGCCGGTGATGCAGCTCGTCGAGCTGATCCGCGGCATCGCCACCGAGGACACGACCTACGAGTCCGCCAAGGCGTTCATCGCGAAGCTCGGCAAGACGTCGACGATGTCGGAGGATTTCCCGGCCTTCATCGTCAACCGGATCCTGCTGCCGATGATCAACGAGGCGATCTACACGCTCTACGAGGGCGTCGGATCGGTCGAGTCGATCGACACCGCGATGAAGCTCGGCGCCAACCACCCGATGGGCCCGCTGCAGCTGGCCGATTTCATCGGCCTCGACACCTGCCTGTCGGTCATGCAGGTGCTGTACGAAGGTCTGGCCGATTCGAAGTACCGGCCCTGCCCGCTTCTGGTGAAGTATGTCGAGGCCGGCTGGCTCGGCCGGAAGGCCAAGCGCGGCTTCTACGATTACCGCGGCCCGACGCCGATCCCGACGCGCTGAGCGCGCCGGACGCGGGACGGCCCGTGGCCGTCCCGCGAGCGCTCACTTCGCCGCGCCGCCGTTCGCGCCCGGCTGGGCCGGCTGCGGGTAGGACGGGTTGCCGCCCGGGACGCCGGTGCTGTTCGACGGCGACGCGCCGCTCGACTGGCCGTTGACCGATCCGGTCACCTCCTTGCGCGACGCGTCCTGGCTCTGGCTGGCGTAGTCCTTCGGCGAATTGGCGCCGTTCCACGTGAGCAGACCCACGGTGGCGATCGCCAGCAGGACGAGGCTCGCCACCAGGACCCAGAGCACGGGCTTGCCGCGCTCGCCCTGGCGGCTCTCGTTGGGGTTCATTCTCTCGGCCATGTGCAAAACCTTCCTCGGCGGGACGCCACACGCCGGAACGGGCGCTGTGCGACACGATCTCGTTACCGGCCGCCAACGCGGGGCCGCCGAGGCGGGTTCCTGACGGGGCCGGCGCTAGCGCCCGGTCGTCAGCAGGATCTTGCCGAGATGGGCGCTCGATTCCATCAGCTCGTGCGCCTCCCGCGCCCGCTCCAGCGGGAACGTGGCGTGGGTGACGGACCGGATGCGTCCGGCCTCCAGCTCCGGCCAGATGTCCCGGCGCAGGCCGTCGGCGATCGCGGCCTTGTCGGCCTTCGCGCGCGGCCGCAGCGTCGAGCCGGTGAAGGTCAGCCGGTTGCGCATGATCGGCGTGATGTTCAGCCCGTCCACCTTGTAGCCGCCCATCAGGGCGATCATCACCAGCCGGCCGTCCGGTGCCAGCGACTTGAGGTTCCGGGCGAGATAGCTCGCGCCGATCATGTCGAGGATGACGTCGACGCCGCGCCCTTCGGTGAGGCGCTTCACCTCCTCGGCGAAATCCGCCTGCTTGTAGTCGATCGCGGCGTCAGCGCCGAGATCCTCGCAGAACCGGCACTTCTCGGCCGAGCCGGCGGTGGCGAAGACCCGGGCGCCGACGTGCTTGGCGATCTGGATGGCCGTGGCGCCGATGCCGCTCGACCCGCCATGCACGAGGAAACTCTCGCCGCGCGCGAGGCGACCGCGCTGCACGACGTTGGAGTAGACCGTGAAGAACGTCTCCGGCAGGCCGCCGGCGTCGACCAGCGCGACGGCCTTCGGCCGCGGCAGGCAGTGGGCCGCCTCGGCCACAGCGTACTCGGCGTAGCCGCCGCTGATCACCAGGGCGCAGACCTCGTCCCCTTCCGTCAGATTCTCGACCCCACTGCCGAGCGCGACCACGCGGCCGGCGACCTCGAGGCCGGGAATCTCGGTGGCGCCGGGCGGCGGCGGGTACACCCCCGACCGCTGCGCCACGTCGGGCCGGTTCACGCCGGCGGCCACCACCTCGATCAGGACCTGACCGGGCCCGGGGCTCGGCACCGGCGCGGTCTCCAGGCTGATCACCTCCGGTCCACCGGACCCCGCGTAGCGGATCTGGCGCATGCTCCCGGGCAGGTCGGTGGTGGCCATCAGCGATTGTCCTCCGCGCGCACGTCGTGTCGGCCGCGCTCACGGTGTCGCGGTCCGGCTCTACTTGCGGCAACGGGCGCGCTTGGCAAGCCGCGCGCGCGTCACCGGTCCGGTGTGCCGCTAGCGGGCCGCCGCCTTCACGGCGGCCGGCAGTACGATCGCGCCCTGCGCGAGGCTCTTCGGCCAGACCGCGACCTGCTTGCCGTCCTGCCACTGCGCCATCAGGCCGGTGACGAAGCCCGCCCCGTACTTGATCGAGTGGGTGAACGGGTCGTCCTTGCCGTAGAACTGCGTGCGGCCGACGGTGCCGACCCAGTCGGTCTTCTCCAGGGCGTCGACGAGCTTGTCGGCCTCCGTGGTGCCGGCCCGCTTCACCGCGTCGGCCGTGTAGTAGACCTGATCGTACGCCATGTACCCGGCGTAGGACGGGTCGCTGCCGAAGCGCTTCTTGAAGGCGGCACTGAAGGCGAGCGACTTGTCGGTGATCGCTGCACCCGGCACCGCGATGCTCTGGAAGATCACGCCCTGCGTGGCGCCGTTGGTGTTGGCCCAGAAGGTCGAGGAGGTCGCCTGCGAGTTCATGCCGGTCATGGCGAGCGGCACCCGCTGATTCTGCCACTGCACGGTCGGCTGCACGCCGACATGCGAGATGCCGGTGACGATCAGGTCGGGCTTGGCCGCCTCGATCTTGTTGTAGATCGGCGTGAAGTCGCCCGTGTCCGGCGAGAAGCGGATGTGATCGACCACTTTCACGCCGATCTCCGGCAGGCACTTCTCGTAGCCGACGTCGAGCGGCCGGGTCCAGGCGGCGTCCTCGCTCATGATCGCGGCGGTCTTCACCTTCATCAGGTCGATCAGCATGTCCTTGGTCGAGTCGCAGATCGACTGGGCCAGGGCCGCCGAGGTCAGGTAGCCGTGGAAGGTGTACTTGTTGCGGGCGTAGTCCTTGTGGACCGCGAGACTGATCTCGTTCGAGGCCGCGCCCGGCGTGATCATCGGCGTCTTGAGCCGGGCCGCCCAGGGCATCAGCGCCAGCACGACCTCCGAGATGTAGCTGGCGATGACGAGGTTGACCTTGTCCTCGGAGACCGCCCGCTGGAAGGCGCGGACCGCGTCGGAGGCGGAGGACTTGTCGTCGTAGGTGACGACCTGGATCTGGCGGCCGTCGACGCCGCCCTGGGCGTTGATCTCGTCGGCGGCGAGCTGGACCGCCTGCGGGATCGAGGCCCCGACCACCGACTGGGCCTCGGCGATCACCCCAATCTTGATCGGATCGGCGGCCCGCGCCTGCGTCGATCCCAACAATCCGGCCACTGCGAGCAGGGCCAGGGCCCGACTCGAAACGCTGCGTTCCATCGGCATGGGCTTCCTCCTGCGGCCCCTGCGGCTTTTGCCGCCGCATCGGGTCCAGGACCGGATTGTGCATCACGCGGCAGCTTGAATACAGTGTGCAGATACGGAAAGCCGTGACAGACGACGGCTCACCTGTTCGAACGTTCGAAGATCACGCTGAGATTGTTCGCCGGCATCGCTACGCGCCGGACCAGGTCCAGCCCGTGCCGGGCCGCTTCCGCCGCGACGGCGTCGAGGTCCCGCACGCCCCAGGCCGGATCCCGGCCGCGCAGGGAGGCGTCGAAGGCGGCGTTGCTCTCCGCGAAGGGCCGGTCGGCCTCGCGGAACGGGCCGTACAGGAACAGGATGCCGCGCTCGCTCAGGACACGGCCGGCTCCGGCCATCAGCCCCGCGGTGGCGGCCCAGGGCGCGATGTGGATCATGTTGATGCAGACGATCCCGTCGACCCGCGCGACGGGCCAGGCCGCGGCCGCGGCGTCGAGGGCGAGCGGCGGCCGGATGTTGCCGAGCCCCGCGCGCAGCGCGTGCGCGGCGATGCTGCGCCGGGCGGCGGGCTCGGGATCGCTCGGCAGCCAGTCCACGCCCGGCAGGGCCGCAGCGACGTGGACCGCGTGCTCGCCGGAACCGCTGGCGATCTCCAGAACGGTGCCGCTTGCGGGCAGGACCTCGCGCAGGACGGCCAGGATCGCGTCGCGGTTGCGCGCGACCGCCGGCGCCGTCAGGGCGTCGTTCACATCAGCCTCCCAGCCGAGCATGGTTGCCCTCCGTCGGTCTGCGCAGTCCGTCGGCGGGATGCCGGCCGGGCGCGTCACGCACCCGTATTGCGCGGGCTGACCCGTTGCCATACCGCATCCCAGCGGTGTTCCGCCCGTACAACGCGCCGTTCGAGCCGTCGTCCGCGTCCGCATCTGCGGATCGGGCCGGTCGGCCCGGCACGGGGGCGAGCGCTGCCGCGCTTCCGGACCAGCCCGCATCCGAGACGTCCAGGATTTCGCCCATCGTGCCCGCTCCGCAAGCCGCCCCGACACTGCCCAAGGTCGCGACCGGCATCACCGGTTTCGACGACCTGACCTATGGCGGCCTGCCGGCCGGGCGGCCGACGCTCATCTGCGGTGCGGCGGGCTGCGGCAAGACGCTGTTCGCCACGACCTTCCTGGTCAACGGCGCGACCCTCTACGGCGAGCCCGGCGTGTTCATGAGCTTCGAGGAGCGGGCCGAGGATCTGGCGGCGAACGTCGCGTCGCTCGGCTACGACCTCGACGGCCTCGTCGCCGCCGGTCATCTCGCCATCGACCACGTGCGCGTCGAGCGGAGCGAGATCGAGGAGACCGGCGCGTACGATCTCGAAGGCCTGTTCATCCGCCTCGGCTTCGCGGTGGACTCGATCGGGGCCAAGCGCGTCGTCCTCGACACGATCGAGACCCTGTTCGCGAGCTTCACCGATCCGGCGCTGCTCCGCGCCGAGCTGCGCCGCCTGTTCGGCTGGATCAAGGATCGCGGCCTGACCGCGATCATCACGGGCGAGCGCGGCGACGGGCCGCTGACCCGCCAGGGCCTGGAGGAGTACGTCTCCGACTGCGTCGTCCTGCTCGACAACCGCGTCGAGGACCAGGTCACCACGCGGCGGCTGCGCGTCGTGAAGTATCGCGGCTCGGCCCACGGCACCAACGAGTACCCGTTCCTGATCGATCACGCGGGGATCAGCGTCCTTCCGGTGACCTCGGCGGATCTCGACTACGCGGTGCCCGACGGCATCCTCTCCACGGGGATCGCGGGGCTCGACGCCATGCTGGGGCCGCGGGGCTTCCATCGCGGCTCCGGAATCCTGATCTCCGGCGAGGCGGGAACGGGCAAGAGCATGCTCGCCGCCTCGATCCTCGACGCGGCCTGCCGGCGCGGCGAGCACTGCCTGGCCTTCGTGTTCGAGGAGAGCGGCGCTCAGATCATCCGCAACGCGCGCTCGATCGGGCTCGACCTCGCCGCGCACGTGGCGAGCGGCCGGCTCCGCTTCGAGGCCGCGCGGCCGAGCCTGTTCGGGCTGGAGACGCATCTCGCGCGGATGCACCGCGACCTCGACCAGTTCCGGCCGGACGTGGTGGTGCTCGATCCGATCTCCGCCCTGCGCGGGCCGTCGGGCGAGCTGCAGGCGACGCTCCTGCGCATGATCGACCTGATCAAGGTCCGCGGCATCACGGCGATCTTCACCACCCTGCGCGGCGACGACGCCCCGATCGAGGACAACGACCTCGGCGTGTCCTCGCTGATGGACGCCTGGATCAAGCTCCAGAACATGGAGGCGAACGGCGAGCGGACGCGGACGCTCTACGTCATCAAGGCGCGGGGCATGAGCCACTCCAATCAGATCCGCGAATTTCTGATGTCGTCGGGCGGGATCCAGCTGGTCGATGCCTATATTGGTCCTTCAGGTGTCCTCACCGGCACGGCGCGCCTGGTCCAGGAGGCGCAGGAGCGCGCCGCCGCGCAGCAGCACCGGGACGCGGCTGAGCGCAGGCTCCGGGACATGGCGCGCCGGCGCTCCGCCCTGGAGCGCCAGATCGAGGAGCTCAAGGCCGGTCTCGAGGCGGCCGTGGACGAGGAGGAGAGCCTGCGTGCCGAGGAGTCGGCGCGCGGCGTCACGCGCGAGGCGGAGCAGCAGGCGTTGATCGCACGACGGAGTGCCGCGGAATGAGCGATGCGACATCGGACGACCAGGCACCCGAGACGGATCCGGACCGGGAGTCCGGCCACTACCACCTGCGCCTCTACGTTGCCGGGCAGACGGCCAAGTCGCTCGCCGCGCTGACCAACCTGAAGCGGTTCTGCGAGGAGCATCTCTCCGGCCACTACGACATCGAGGTCATCGACCTCATGAAGAACCCGCAGCTCGCCGCCGGCGATCAGATCCTGGCGATCCCGACCCTCGTGCGTCGGCTGCCGTCGCCGCTGAAGCGGATCATCGGCGACCTGTCGAATACCGAGAAGGTGCTGGTCGGCCTCGACATCCGTCCCAAGGCCGACCGGCCTTGAACGCGGCCATGACCCCGTTGGCGGACGCCGAGCGTGTCCGGTTGCGGCTGTTCGTGGCCGGAACCGCGCCGCGCTCGCTGCGAGCGGTCGAGGTCCTGCGCCGCGTCTGCGAGGCCCACATCCCGGGCCGCTACGAGCTCGAGATTGTCGATATCTATCAGCAGCCCGAGCTTGCCGAGCGCGACGGGATCCTCGCCGCCCCCACTCTCCTGAAACTGGCGCCGGGGCCGGAACGGCGCCTCTCGGGCGATCTCCTCGACGAGGGCCGCGTGCTCCGCGGCCTCGAGATCGCGTCCGTCGCGGAGCCGTTCTGATGGGTGTGGATGCCCTGCTGCCCGGCGACGAGCCCGGGCTCGACGCCTACCGCGCCCATATCCGCGAACTGGAGGCGCGGCTCGAGGAGAGCGAGGAGACCCTCGCGGCCATCCGTCGGGGCGATTTCGACGCCGTCGTGGTGGAGGGGCCGAACCACGAGCGCCTCGTCTACACGCTCGAGAACGCGGACCGGCCTTACCGGGCGCTGATCGAGCAGATGCAGGAGGGCGCCTTCACGCTGGCGCTGGACGGGACGCTGCTCTACTGCAACCGGCGGCTGGCCGAGATGCTCGGCGAGCCGCAGGAGCGCCTGACCGGCCGCCCGCTCCAGGATTTCGTGCAGGCGGATGTCGACATCGACCGCCTGTTCCGCCGGGCGATGGACAATCCCGTCCGCGAGGAGATCGCGCTGCACGCGGCGGGCTCGGAGAGCGCCACCTTCCTGTCGCTGAGCCGCTTCGCCTGCCAGGGCGGCCAGCCGCTCCTGTGCGGGGTCCTGACGGATCTGACCGAGCAGAGACGCAACATGCTGGCCCTCGCGGAGGCCCATGCCCGCCTCCAGTCCGAGAGCGCCGAGCGCGAGCGGGTGGAGGAGGCGCTGCGTCAGTCGCAGAAGCTCGAGGCGGTGGGCCAGCTGACCGGCGGCGTCGCGCACGACTTCAACAACCTCCTGACGGTGATCAAATCCTCCACCGACCTGCTCAAGCGGCCGGCGCTGCCGGAGGAGCGCCGCCGCCGCTACGTCGAGGCGATCTCCGACACGGTCGACCGCGCCGCCAAGCTGACCGGCCAGCTCCTGGCCTTCGCGCGCCGCCAAGCGCTGAAGCCCGAGGTGTTCGAGGTGGGCGCGTCACTGCGGGCCGTGGCGGAGATGCTCGATTCGGTGACCGGCGCGCGCATCAGCGTGGTGGCCGAGATTCCCGCCGCGCCCTGCTACATCCGTGCCGATCTCAGCCAGTTCGAGACCGCGCTGATCAACATGGCGGTGAACGCGCGCGACGCGATGGGCGGCGAGGGCACCCTGACCCTGACGCTCTCGGGCGACCGGCCCATGCCGGCGATCCGCGGGCACGCGGGATCGCGCAGCACCTTCGCGGCCGTGTCGCTGTCCGACACCGGCATCGGGATCCCGCCCGACGTGCTGCCGCGCATCTTCGAGCCGTTCTTCACCACCAAGGAAATCGGCAAGGGAACCGGGCTCGGGCTGTCCCAGGTCTTCGGCTTCGCCAAGCAGTCCGGGGGCGACGTCGACGTGTCCAGCAGCCCCGGCCGCGGCACGACCTTCACCCTCTACCTGCCGCAGGCGGAGGATGCGCCGGACCTGTCCGCCGCCCCGCGCAGCGAGGAGACCGGGCTCGACGGTGCCAGCCTCTGCGTGCTCGTGGTCGAGGACAACATCGAGGTCGGCCGCTTCGCCACGCAGATCCTGGAGGATCTCGGTCACAAGACCGTCTGGGCGACCAATGCCGAGGAGGCTCTCGTCGAGATCGAGAGGATCCCCTTCCGTTTCGACGCCGTGTTCTCCGACGTGGTGATGCCCGGCATGGGCGGCATCGCGATGGCCCGCGAGCTGAAGCGGCGCCTGCCCGATCTGCCGGTGGTCCTCACCTCCGGGTACAGCCACGTTCTGGCCCAGGAGGGCGTCCACGGCTTCGACCTGATCCAGAAGCCCTACTCGGTGGATCAGCTGTCGCAGACCCTCCGCAACGTCGTCGGCAAGGGCCGTGCCGGAGCCAGGCGCGGCCGGCGCTGAGGCGGGCTGCTAGCGGGTGCCGTACATCCGGTCCCCGGCATCGCCGAGGCCCGGGACGATGTAGCCGTGGTCGTTCAGGTGGCTGTCGATCGCCGCGGTCCAGACCGGCACGTCGGGATGGGCGGCCTGGAACTTGGCGAGGCCCTCCGGCGCCGCCAGCAGGCAGACGAAGCGGAGGTCCGAGGCGCCCCTGGCCTTGAGGCGGTCCAGGGCCGCGATGGCCGAGTTGGCGGTCGCGAGCATCGGATCCAGCACCAGCACCGTCCGATCAGCCAGATCGGAGGGCGCCTTGAAGTAGTACTCCACGGCCTCCAGCGACTCGGGATCCCGGTAGAGCCCGATATGCGCCACGCGGGCCGACGGGACCAGCGACAGCATGCCGTCGAGGAAGCCGACCCCGGCGCGGAGGATCGGCGCCAGGACCAGCTTCTTGCCCTGGATCTGCTGCCCCTGCATCGGCTGGAGCGGCGTCT
This sequence comes from Methylobacterium sp. ME121, assembly GCF_000974725.1. Classification (NCBI taxonomy): domain Bacteria; kingdom Pseudomonadati; phylum Pseudomonadota; class Alphaproteobacteria; order Hyphomicrobiales; family Methylobacteriaceae; genus Methylobacterium; species Methylobacterium sp. ME121. Next base: position 1,438 of record NZ_BBUX01000078.1, on the reverse strand, counting down.
CGATCGTCACCGGTTCCAGCGGCAGATCCCGGGTCACCTCGTAGGCGAGGAGCATCCCGATCTCGTTGAGGATCTGCCGGAAACCCTTGGTCGAGCGCTTCTTGTCCCGCAGATAGGTGAGCTTGTGCTGCACCAGCGGGTGATCGACCACGGTGACCCGACCCGTCGACATGCCCAACACCTCTCCTCGCGGTTGAGGACCAATGCCGGAGCGGGAGCCGGGGCGCAACTCGTCCTCTCGGACAGCGCGGGGAGACGGGGCCGACGCGGCCGCGCGATCCGAGGCAGGCGTTCCGGCCGTCCCGGGATCACCCCGGCATCGCCGGACGGCTGCGGCCGAGCGGATCGACGCGCGGAGGCCCGGCACAGCCATCAATCATCGTTTCTAAAGAACGCTTTCATTCCGATGAGAAAAATTTGATTCTGAAACGATAGTGTTAATCGCCGTAGAAAACATCTGCGCCGGTAATGCGTATGCATTATTTGAAAACTGATCGGACATATCGGCGGTCATTATACAACACATATCGACGATAGCTGCCATGAAGGATCGACTTGCGCGTGAAATCAAAGGCTCTAAATGCGATCTTCGGCATCGATCCAATCGATGCGACCGTCTCACCCTCGGATCTGGCCGATAATATACATGCGCGTGTCCCTTCCGCTCAAAGTAATATTGGCACTACTCTTTTCAGGACTTGCCCTGATTTCAGCCGCGCAGGGCAGCCTATCGCTCCATCAGTTGGCCGCGATCGGCGAGGTGGCGAGGGCGCTGGCCAAGGACTGGGTCCCCTCCCTCGAGAAGGTCGGCGCGATCGAAGTTGCGGCGTCCGAGGTGCGCATCAAGCAGTACCGGCTCATCCTCCTGTCGGACACGCCGGAGCATCGGGTGATCAACGAGGCAGCCCTCGCGAAGACGCACGCGCAGCTGCGCGACGCGCGCCGCGCCTATGAGCCGCTGATCAGCACCGCCGACGAACGGCAACACTACGGCGTCTTCGACGCGGCGTGGAGCCGATTCGAGCAGGCGGATCGGGACGTGCGGCGCCTGATGGAGGCAGGTCAGCAGGCGGAAGCGGCCAAGCTGCTGATCAAGCCCGAGGTCGTCGCGCTCTACGACAATGCCCGTGCCGCCCTGGCCCGCTTGGTAGACCACGACGAGAAGGCTGCGGCACAGGATGCCGACAGGGCGATGACGCGGATCGACACCGCGTCCGCCGCAGCCATCACCGGCATCGGTCTCTCGCTGGTGTCGGCACTGGCCGCGGCGATCTTCGGCCTGGTCTACATCTCGCGGCCGATCTCCGCGATGACCGGCGCGATGACGCGGCTGGCGCGGGGCGAGGCGGCAACCGAGATCCCGTTCCAGCATCGCCGCGACGAGATCGGCGCCATGGCGGCGGCCGTGCAGGTGTTCAAGGACAACCTGATCCGCAGC
>NZ_BBUX01000079.1:0-25872 GCF_000974725.1 Methylobacterium sp. ME121 | reverse complement strand
GTAGAGCTGCGACAGGGGCGACATCGACTCGGCGCCGTGGCCGGCCCGGTACTTCATCAGCGCGCGGCAGAGGTCGCCGTCGGCCCGGCGCCAGGCCTCGGCGAGGTAGCGGACGCCGTAGCGGACATTGATCTCCGGCGACGCCAGCTCGGCGACGGTGCCGCGGAAGCCGAGCATCGCCGCGGTGGTCGGGCGGACCTGCATCAGCCCGACCTCGCCGACGCTGCCGACCACGGTGGGATCGTAGCCGCTCTCGATCCGCGCGACGGCGTCGGCGACCGCGAGGGGCAGGCCGGTGCCGGCGGCCTCGCGGGCGATGAGCGGCAGGAAGCGGGCGCGCGCGTCGGCGGCGACCGGTGCGGGTATGGCCGCAGGCGCGGGCGGGACGGGCGGCAGCGAGGCCATGCCGACGGCGTGCACCGCCAGGAAGGTGGCGGGCCGGGCCTGCGCGGGCGCGGCGCAGGCCAGCAGCAGGAGTAGCAACGGAGCGCGCATCGGCCGCCACGGAGAGGAACCGGGACCTGTCTATCCCGGCCGCCTCAACGAAGCCTTTCGCCGGCGCGCGCCTACTGGATGGGGCCGCGGTCCCGCGCCTGCAGCAGCCGCAGGGCCTCACCCAGGACCGCGTGGAGGTCGGCCGCGCCCTGCGGGCTCAGCGGCAGGCCGACCCGCTGCCCGTGGATCGTGTCGAGGACCAGCATGGCGAGATCCTCGCCGATCAGCAGGTTGGATCCGGGCAGGCAGAGCGGCAGGACGAAATCGCCCTCGACCTCGCCGAGGGCGTCGACCGCGTCCGCGGGCCGGAAGGGCGGTTTTCGATCGGTCATCGCTCCCCTCCTCGCATGTCTCCGGGTGCGGTCTCCGGCGCCGCGGCTCAGCCGCGCTCCGGCATCCGCACCGACCGCACCGTGAGCGTGTCGATCTCCAGCGAGCCGACCTCCAGGGCGCCGACCCGGGCGCGGCCCACCGAGAGGCGGCCGATCGCGAAGGCGCCGACCGCCACGACGCCGAGGGCCGCGGCCCCGAGGGCCAGCGCGCCCAGGGCCGACGCCCCGATCGCCCCCGCGCCGACGGCGCCCGATCCCAGGAGTGCCGTGTCGGGGGACGGAATCACCCCCGTCCCGTCGGGGCGGCTCTCCGCCTGCGGGACCCTCGAACGCGACATGCGGCTTCCTCTCCGAGCGGGCGATGGCGGAGCCAGCTATACCCGACGTTAACCGCGTTTTCACGCCGCCCGGGCACGATGGCGTCGATCCCGGCCGGCCCGGACCGCGCGTCCGCCGCCAGAGAGGACGTCGCCCGTGCAGCACCTGTTCCAGGCCGTCGCGATCTTCGCGTTCGGCTGCCTGCTGATCCATGCCGGTCGCGCCTACGCCCGGGCGACCACGCTCCTGCTCTCCGCGACCGCGCTGATGCTCAGCGTGACCCTCGGCACCGTGCTCTGGCAGCGGATCGGCGTCCCGGGGCGCTCCGTCGCGGCCGGCCCGTCCTACACGGTGGCGCTCGGCCAGCCCGCTCAGGAGAGCCGGGCCCGGTAGGACCCGGCGATCGTCGCCTCGGCCTCCGCCACGTCGGCCGCCGCGGTCCGGCCGGACCGGATGCGGCCGGGGCTCGGGAACGTGTCTCGCGACGCGCCGGTCGAGCGGCATCAGGGCCAGACGCGGATCGCCACCGGGCGGCGCAGCAGGTCGCGGTCGGAGGTGATCGTGCAGCCCTCGGTGCGCAGGCTCGCGTAGGTCAGGAGCGCCCGGTCGCCGACATCGTCGAAATTGCGGCCCCGCGCGTCCGGGTCGAGGAGCGACGGGTAGGCCAGGAGCGGCGCCGTCGCCGCGCAGGGGTCGTCGTAGAGGGTCGCGCCCTCGAGGAGCAGGCGCGGGCTGTCCCAGGTGATCAGGTCCCGGGAGGTCGTCCAGTAGAAGCCGGACCGGGGAAAGCCCTCCCCCGCCTTGGCCATGAACACGGCGATCCACGCACCCGTGCCGCGGTGCCGGACGACGGCGCCGACCGGCCCCGGGAACGGCCCGACCGGCCGGCAGGTGGCCGTGTTCGGGCGGGCGACCCGGTAGGGGTCCGGGAAGGCGGCGGTGAAGCCGGTGCCGGTCCAGGCCCGCCAGCGGGTCGGGTCGGCCGGGTCGTCGCTGCGGAACAGGCAGACCCCCGCCTCCTGATCGCTGCCGGGCCGGGTCCAGCCGGTCGTCGAGGCGAGGAAGTAGCGCCACGTCCCGTCGGCCACGATATTCGACGGGTTGAAGAAGCCGCGGTGGCGGCCTTGGTCGACCTCCTGCCGGAACGGCGCCCCGGCGACCACGGCGGGCGGGCTCTGCCGCCGGAAGCTGCGGCCGCCATCCGTCGAGGCGGCGGCCGTGATCGTGTTGTACCAGCAGGCCATGTAGCTGGCGGCCGGGCAGCGGCCGGGATGCTCGTTCGCCTGGTACTCGTGGTGGAGGAGCGCGGCCACGCGGGTCCCGTCCTCGGTCCAGGTCGCGGTGATCCAGGAGCGGTCGTCGTAGGTCGCGGGATCGGGCTTCTCGCCCGAATCGAGCACCACCGCGCAGTCGAGCTTGAGATGGCCGAGGTCGGGGCCGCGCAACGCCCGGTTGCGGTAGTGCATCCCGTAGAGCGCCACCGAGCCCGACGCGTCCCGGAAGGCGCGCGCCGGCGCGTCGGGCACGTCGGCGCCGTCGCAGGCGTCGCGCCCCGCCTTGAAGACGAGCGCGGGCGGCCCGACCAGGGTCAGGGCCGAGAGCGGCGCCTCCGGCGCGGCCGCGGCTCTGTGCGGGAGGAGCGTCAAGAGCGCCAGGAGGAGCGCCAGGAGGAGCGCCGGGAGGATCCGCCGCGCGGCCGCTCCGGCTCCGAGGCGGCGCGCGGCGCGCGCTCGTCCGGCGATCCGATCCGCCCAACCCATGGTCGCCACTCGGCTGCGTCCCGGCCGCGCCTGGACAAACAGGCGGAGATTCGCTTGAGAACCATTACAGAGTGCTTGCCGCCGACCGGACCCGCGCGGCCCGACCGAAAGTCATCCATGGTTCTCCTGATCCTCGGGCTGGTGCTGTTCCTCGGCACGCACGCCTTCTCGATGGCCCGCACCCGGCGCGCCGCGATCGTCGGCCGGATCGGCGAGGGCCGCTACAAGCTCGGCTACACCGCCCTGTCGCTGCTCGGGCTCGTGCTGATCGGGATCGGCTTCCACGACTATCGGCTCGCCGGCTACATCCCGGTCTGGGACCCGCCCGTCTGGACGCGCCACCTCGCCCTGACGCTGGTCTGGCTCGCCTTCGTGTGCCTCGCGGCCGCCTACCTGCCGGGCCATATCCGCGCCAAGGCCAAGCACCCGATGCTGCTCGCCGTGAAGATCTGGGCGACGGCGCACCTGCTCGCCAACGGCGATCTCGGCTCCATGCTCCTGTTCGGCGGCTTCCTCGCCTGGGCGGTGACCGCCCGGATCAGCGCCAAGCGCCGGGGCCTCGTCCCCGGGGCGGTCGCGGCCCAGCACGGCGGTCCGGCGGCGGCGCCCCTGGGCTGGCGCAACGACGTCCTGGCCCTGGTGATCGGCACGGCCGCGTGGTTCGTCTTCGCCCGCTACCTGCACTACCCGGTGATCGGCGTGCCGGTCTGGCCGGGCAGCGCGGCCTGAGCCGGCACCCGCGGCGGCACCTGAGACATGGCCTGTCGCCAACCCGGCGCCCGTGTGTTAGGCGCGGGGCCCGAACGAGACGAGGTGGTCCGCTGAAATCATGCGGGCCGGGATAGAATGGCCGAGAACAACGAGTTCCTTCGCGAGGTCGACGAGGATTACCGCCGCGACCGGATCCTCCAGATCTGGAAGCGCTACAGCGGCGTGATCATCGCGCTCGCCGTGCTCGTGGTGGCGGGTGTGGCGGGCTGGCGCTACTGGCAGGCCCAGCAGCGCGCGGCGGCCGAGGTCGCCTCGGTGCAGTTCGACGACGCCAACCGCCTCGCCAAGGACGGCAAGGTCGCGGAGGCCGACAAGGCCTTCGAGACGCTGGAGGCGCAGGGCCCGGCGGGCTACCGGCTGCTCGCCCGGTTCCGGGCGGCGGCCGAGACCGGCAAGCGCGATCCGGCGGCCGGGGCGGCGGAGTTCGACAAGCTCGCCGACGATACCGGCCTCGGCGACGGCCTGCGCGACCTCGCGCGCCTGCGCGCCGCGCTGCTGCGCCTCGACGGGCCGAACCCGGACCCGGCGCTCGCCAACCTCCAGGGCCTCGCCGCCGGGACGCCGTTCCGCCACACCGCCCGCGAGATGCTGGGCCTCGCCGCCCTGAAGAAGGGCGATTACGAGGACGCCAGCCGCTGGTTCGACCAGATCGTGGCCGATCCCGACACGCCGCGGAACCTGCGCGAGCGGATCGAGGTCTACGCGGCGATCGTCGCGGGCGGTCCCGTGACGGTGACCGCCGCCAAGCCCGAGCCCGCCGCGCCGCCCCCGCCGATCACGCGCTGATCCTTCGTCCGGACTGTTTCGAGAACCACCATGGATATGCCGACCGTCGCGATCGTCGGGAGGCCGAACGTCGGCAAGTCGACCCTGTTCAACCGCCTCGTGGGCAAGAAGCTCGCGCTGGTCGACGACCGCCCGGGCGTGACCCGCGACCGGCGCGAGGGCGACGTCGCGTTCGGCGGCCTCGAGTTCCGGGTGATCGACACCGCCGGCCTGGAAGAGGCCGACGCCGCGAGCCTCACCGGCCGGATGCGCATGCAGACCGAGGCGGCGATCCTCGCCGCCGACGTGGTGCTGTTCGTGATCGACGCCCGCGCCGGCGTGCTGCCGGCCGACCAGCCCTTCGCCGAGCTGGTGCGCCGCGCCGGCTGCCCGGTGATCCTGATCGCCAACAAGGCCGAGGGCGGCGCCGGCCTCGCCGGGGCATACGAGGCCTTCACCCTCGGGCTCGGCGACCCGATCCCGTTCTCCGCCGAGCACGGCGAGGGTCTGGGCGAGCTGCACGAGGCGCTCAAGGGCGCCCTGCCCCAGCGCGACGCGGACGAGGATCCGGACGACGACGCCCCCGGCGGCCGGGCCCTGAAGGTCGCGATCGTCGGCCGCCCGAATGCCGGCAAGTCGACCCTGATCAACCGCATGCTCGGCGAGGACCGGCTGCTCGTCGGCCCCGAGGCCGGCATCACCCGGGACTCGATCTCCCTGGACTGGGAGTGGCGCGGGCGGCGGATCAAGCTGCACGACACGGCCGGGATGCGCCGCCGCGCCCGGATCGACGACAAGCTGGAGAAGCTCGCGGTCTCGGACGGGTTGCGCGCCGTGCGCTTCGCCGAGGTCGTGGTGGTGCTCCTCGACGCGACGATCCCGTTCGAGAAGCAGGACCTGACGATCGTCGATCTCGTCGAGAGCGAGGGCCGCGCCCTGGTGATCGGCCTCAACAAGTGGGACCTGGTCGCCGACCAGCCGGGCCTGCTCAAGCAGCTGCGCGAGGATTGCACCCGGCTGCTGCCGCAGGTGCGCGGCGTCGCGGTCGTGCCGCTCTCCGGCCTCGCCGGCGACGGCGTCGACAAGCTGATGCAGGCGGTGGTGCAGGCCGCCGAGGTCTGGGACCGGCGCGTCTCCACCTCGCGCATCAACGACTGGCTGAACGAGGCGACCTCCCGCAACCCGCCCCCCGCGGTATCGGGGCGGCGGATCAAGATCCGCTACGCCACCCAGGTGAAGAGCCGGCCGCCCCACTTCGCGCTGTTCGGCAACCAGCTCAACGCCCTGCCGAAATCCTACACGCGCTACCTCGTGAACGGCCTGCGCGAGGCGTTCGACCTGCCGGGCACGCCGATCCGCCTGTCCCTGCGGACCTCGCAGAACCCGTTCGACAAGGGCTGATCCAACCTCCGCTCGTGATGACGGAGGCGATGCGGCAGCCCTGCGCAGCCCTCAGCGCGCCGCGTCGGCGATCCAGTCCACCGCGGCCGCCAGCGCGGCGCGCTCGTCCTGACCCGCGGTGAGCGCGGCCTCGTAGGCCGCGACCTGCCCGTCGGCGCTGGTCCCCTCGGCCACGATCGCCCGGGCGCGGGCCACGTCCGCCGCGCAGCCGAGGGCGTCCGCGTCCTCGGCCACCAGCGTGAGCATCGCCTCCAGCGCCTCGGCGAACGGCACGGCCTCGCCGCGCGCCTCGTCGATCAGGGACGCGGCCACGCCGCTGTGCTGGGCACGCCAGAGGTTCTCCGAGGCCAGCGCCCGCGAGACACCGTCGAGGCCGGCGTGGAGGTCCGGCCGGCGCACGCACAGGCGCACGAGGCAGCGGAACAGGGCGGCGATGCAGAGCGAATCGTCGAGGCGCGTGCAGGCGTCGGCGATGCGCAGCTCCAGCGTCGGGAACTTGATGGAGGGGCGCAGCGACCACCACAGGAAGCTCGCGTCCGCGATCGCGCCCGACCGGGTCATGATGGCGACGAACCGCGCGTGGGCGGCGGCGTCGGCGAAGAGTTCCGGCAGGCCGGTGCGCGGCAATTCCCCGAAGACGCTGAGCCGGTAGGCCCGCAGGCCCGTCGCCTCGCCCTGCCAGAACGGCGAGGAGGCCGACAGCGCGAGCAGCAGCGGCTGGAACGGCAGCAGCCGGTTCATCAGGTCGACGCGGGCCTCGGGGTCCGGCACCTCGACGTGGACGTGCATCCCGCAGATCAGGGCCCGCCGCGCCGCGATGCCGACATCCGACAGGATGCCCTTGTAGCGCGCGCCGTCGGTGGCGGTCTGGCGCGACCAGCGGGCGAGGGGGTGCGTGCCGCAGGCCAGCAGCCGCAGGCCGCTCTCGGCGGCGATGCCGGCGAGCTGCCGCCGCTGGCCGCCGAGATTCTCTCGGGCGGCCGCCGCGTCGGTGAGCGGCGGCGTGCAGAGCTCGACCTGCGCGGCGACCAGCTCGCGGCACGTCTCGGGCAGCTCCGCCTCCACCCGCGCGTGGAACGCGGCGAGGTCGCCCCGCGGCGTCCCGCGGGTCTCGGCATCGGCCAGGAAGTACTCCTCCTCGATGCCGAAGCGGTAGCTCGGGGCGCTCATCGTGGTCTCCGGAAAACGCGACGCGTGCGCGCCAACGCGCCGGATTGCAGGAAGGTGCCGCTCAGGGCGTCCGCAGCGGCCCGCCGACCAGCCAGGCCGGGTCGAACCAGCGGTCGGCCTCGCCGTCGTAGGGCAGGCGCGTGATGTCCCAGTGCTGGATGTACCGCGCGTAGACGTTCCACACCGCGATCCCGCCGCCGACGAAGATCCGCCGCCCGGGATAGCGCTTGAGCACCGCCTCCGGATCCTCGTGGCTGCGGATCACGTCGATGGTGCGGTCCTTGAAGGCGAATTCGGGCACCGAGGCCACCGTCTTCGGCCCGGCGATCAGCACGTGGCCCATGGTGAGGGCGAAGAAGCGCGTGACGTCCTCCACGAAGAGCGGGTCGGTGTTGCCCTCCCAGGGCAGGTGGCCGTTGAGGCCGAGCTGGCCCCGCAGGCCGATCGCGCAGATGCAGCGGACGTCGATCATCGCAAATCCCAAACCCGGCGGGCTCCGCCCGCCACCCGCCGGGGCCGCAGGCCCCGGACCCCTTTACTCGGGCGCGCGGAAACGCAGCACCCGGTCGGTGGGAAAATCGTAGAGCTTCCCGGTCTCGGCCCAGTCCGGCGCGGCGAGCCGCACGAAATGGGGGGCGAGGTCATCGGGCGTCCGGAGGGTCTCGGGGTCCTCGCCCGGCATGGCCGAGCGGCGCATGCCGGTCCGCAGGGGGCCCGGATTGAGCAGCATGGCCCGGATCGCCGTGGTCTCGTTCTCGGCCGCGTAGGTCCGCACCAGGGCCTCCAGCGCCGCCTTGGAGACCGAGTAGGGTCCCCAGTAGGGCCGGCATTTCGAGGCCGCTCCCGACGAGACGAAGATCGCGCGGCCCGCGTCCGACATGCGCAGCAGCGGGTCGAGGGAGCGGATGAGGCGCCAGTTGGCGGTGACGTTCACGTCCATCACCTGCCCCCAGATCTTCGGGGTGATGTGGCCGATCGGCATGAGCGCGCCCAGGATCCCGGCATTGGCGACCAGGATGTCGAGGCGTTTCCAGCGCTCGTTGATCGCCGCGCCGAGGCGGTCGATCGCGTCGTAATCGGCGAGGTCGAACGGCACGAGGGTGGCGCTGGAGCCGGCGGCGCGGATCGCGTCGTCGAGCTCCTCCAGGGCGCCCACGGTCCGGGCCACCGCGATGACGTGCGCGCCGGCCCCGGCCAAAGCCAGGGCGGCGGCGCGCCCGATGCCGCGCGATGCGCCGGTGACGACCGCGACGCGGCCTTCCAGGGTTCTCTGAGACTCAGCCATGGCGAGGACCTAGCGCATTTCCGCGCACAGGGGATGCCCGTTCGCGCGCAACGGCCGGATCCTGTCAGTCGGCCTCGGCCAGCATGGCGAAGCGCTTCGGGCCGGCGATGGACAGGTCGGTCAGGCCGGTCGGGTAGTCGCCCGTGAAGCAGTGGTCGGTGTATTGCGGGCAGGCCGCGTTCCGCGCCTCCTCGCCCATCGCCCGGTAGAGGCCGGGGATCGACAGGAAGGCCAGCGAATCGGCGCCGATATACTTGCGCATGGCCTCGAGATCGTGGGTCGCGGCGAGCAGCTTCTCCCGCTCGGGCGTGTCGATCCCGTAGAAGTCCGGGTAGGTGATCGGCGGCGACGCGATCCGGAAATGGACCTCCGCGGCGCCGGCCTCGCGCATCATCCGGACGATCTTCACCGAGGTCGTGCCGCGCACGAGGCTGTCGTCCACGAGGACGATGCTCTTGCCCTCGATCGCCGCGCGGTTGGCCGAGTGCTTCATGCGCACGCCGAGCTCGCGCACCGACTGGGTCGGCTGGATGAAGGTCCGGCCGACGTAGTGGTTGCGGATGATCCCCATCTCGAACGGGATCCCGGTCTCCTGCGAGAAGCCGAGCGCCGCCGGCACGCCGGAATCCGGCACCGGCACGACGATGTCGGCCGCGACCGAGGCCTCGCGGGCGAGCTCCCGGCCGATCGCCTTGCGCACCGCGTAGACGCTCTTGCCGTTCACCACCGAATCCGGCCGGGCGAAGTAGATGTACTCGAAGATGCAGGGCCGCATCGGCACGGCGTCGGCGAAGCGGATCGACTCGATCCCCTCCTCGGAGATCACCACGATCTCGCCGTTCTCGATGTCGCGCACGAACCGGGCGCCGATGATGTCGAGGGCGCAGGTCTCGGAGGCCAGCATGTAGCGGCCGTCGAGCTCGCCCAGCACCAGCGGGCGGATGCCCAGCGGGTCGCGGGCGCCGATCAGCTTCTTGTTGGTCAGCGCCACGATCGCGTAGGCGCCCTGGATCGCCTGCAGGGCGTCGATGAAGCGCTCGATGATCCGGGGCTTCCGCGAGCGGGCCGCGAGGTGCAGGATCACCTCGGTGTCGGAGGTCGACTGCGTGATCGCGCCGTCGCGCACGAGGTCGCGGCGGATCGACAGGGCGTTGGTGAGGTTGCCGTTGTGGGCGACCGCGAGGCCGCCGCTGGCGAGCTCCGCGAAGAGCGGCTGGACGTTGCGCAGGATCGTGCCGCCGGTGGTCGAGTAGCGCACGTGGCCGATGGCGGCGCGGCCCTTGAGGCGCGCGATCGTGTCGCCGTCCGAGAAGGAATCGCCCACGAGGCCGGGGCGGCGCTCGGAATGGAACACCGAGCCGTCGAACGAGACGATGCCGGCCGCCTCCTGGCCCCGGTGCTGCAGGGCGTGGAGGCCCAGCGCGACGATCGCCGAGGCGTCCGGATGGCCGAAGATGCCGAAGACCCCGCATTCCTCGCGCAGCGTGTCGCCGTCGAGATCGAGATCGAAGGTGTCGGTGGAGGCGGCGGCGTGTGACATGGGGCTGTCGATCACTCACAGATCCCGGCGGCGACGGGCCGGCGCGCCGGTCGTCGCGGAAGCAATCCGTACACCACCGGAACCGCTATCTAGGCGTTCCGCGCGATGAGACCTACGGCGAATACCGCAGATCAGCGTCGCGTCGGGGTCGGCGCGGTCTCGGTCCGGCGCTGCGGCGCCGCGTCGGTCTCGGCCGGGGCGTCGGCGGACTCGTTGGGCGGCGCGCCGGTCTTCGGCTTCTTGAACTGCTTGAGGAAGCCTTCCGGATTCTCCGGCAGCTGCGCCACCAGGGCGTCGCCGGACTTCTCCAGCATCGGGCGCGTGCGGGCCTGGGCGGCCCAGTCCGGCACCTTGCCCTGCACCAGCCAGGACAGGAACACCCAGCCGATCACGCAGATCAGGAAGCCGCGGGCCGCGCCGAACAGGAAGCCGAGGGAGCGGTCGACCGCGCCGATCCGCGAGTCGAGCACGACGTCGGAGATCTTCACCGTGATGATCGACACGACGATCAGGGTGCCGAGGAAGATCGCCGCGATCGAGGCGACGAGCGCCACGGTGTCGCTGTTCACGTGCTGCTTCACGGTCGGCAGCAGCATGGGATGCAGCGTCCACGCGACGGCGGCGGCCGCCACCCAGGCGACGATCGCCAGGACCTCGCGGGTCACACCACGCACGGCCGCGAGCAGCGCGGAGACCGCGACGATGCCGAGCACGGCGAGATCCAGAACGGTAAACGGCATCGTTGAGCTTTTTGGTACCCGCGGGGATAGCGCGTCGGCCGTGCGGCTCCCCCGGACCGCGCTGGATTTATACCAAGCCCGACCTCGGCCGTCACCCTGGCGTGCCCGCCTGATCACGCGGCTGTGCCGTCCGTGCATCAGCCGCGCCGCGCGCCGGGGCGCGTCCGGTGTTAACGACGGCCCGTGCTGCCCCCGGGCGCCGTCCGGATGCTATGGGTCCGGCCTGTGCTTCCGCGACTCCGGTGGCGAACAGATGGAGGCGGTCTGCGTGGCCGAGACCGGACCTGTGACGGAGATCGGCGCTCACGGCGCCCGGCTCACGATCGACCTCGGAGCGATCGCCGCCAACTGGCGGATCCTGGCCGCCCGCGGTGCCGGCGCCGACTGCGCCGCCGTGGTGAAGGCCGACGCCTACGGTTGCGGCATCGGCCGGGTCGGACCGGCCCTGTGGGCCGCGGGCTGCCGGACCTTCTTCGTCGCGCACCTGTCCGAGGGCGTCGCCGCCCGGGCCGCCCTGCCGGAGGCCGCGATCTACGTGCTGAACGGCCTGCCCTTGGGCGCCGCGGCGGCCTTCGCGGCCCACGGGCTGCGCCCGGTGCTCGGCAGCGCCGAGGAGCTGTCGGACTGGGCGGCGTTCGCGGGGAACCGCCCGCCCGCGGCGCTCCACGTCGATACCGGCATGAACCGGCTCGGCCTGTCGGTGCCCGAGGCGCTGGATCTCGCCGGGGACGCGCGGATCGCGGAGGCCGGGATCGACCTCCTCCTCAGCCACTTCGTCAGCGCCGAGACGCCGGACGACCCGGTCAACGCCCGGCAGATCGCCGATTTCGCTCGGGTTCGGGCCGCCTATCCCGGACTCCGGGCCTCGCTGGCGAACTCGTCGGGAATCTTCCTCGACGGGGCCCGGCACGACCTCCTGCGGCCGGGCTACGCCCTGTTCGGCGGCAACCCGACGCCGGGCGCCGCGAACCCGATGCGGCCGGTGGTGCGGCTGGAGGCGACGATCGCGCAGGTGCGCGGCGTCGCGGCCGGCGCCACCGCGGGCTATAACGGCCGCTGGACCGCCACCGCGCCCAGCCGCCTGGCGACGCTCTCGCTCGGTTACGCCGACGGCTTCCCCCGGTCGATCAGCGGGCGCGGCCAGGCGCTGGTCGGGGGCGTTCCGTGCCCGATCCTGGGCTCCGTCTCGATGGACCTGATCATCCTCGACGTCACGGCGGCGCCCGCGGCCCGGCGCGGCGCCGCCGCGGTACTGATCGGCGACTGCCTCGACATCGACACGGTCGGTCGCGCCGCCGGCACGATCGGCTACGAGATCCTCACGGGACTGGGTTCTCGTTATGTTCGAACCTATGTAGGGTAGCTCCTCCCCTGACCGGAAGGCCGGACGGCCGGCGTGCGGACTCGAATGGCCAAGATCCACCAGACCTTCGTCTGCCAGTCCTGCGGGGCGGTCTACAACCGCTGGCGCGGGCGCTGCGAGGCCTGCAACGGCTGGAACACGATCGTCGAGGAGGCGCCCTCGGCCCCCGGCCAGTCGGGTCCCGCCGCGACCCGGCCGTCGCGCAACCGCGGCCGGGTCTTTCCCCTCGAGGGCCTGACCGGCGAGGCCAAGGAGGCGCCGCGCATCCCCTCGGGGATCGGCGAGCTCGACCGGGTGACCGGCGGCGGCTTCGTGCGCGGTTCGGTGATCCTGCTCGGCGGCGATCCCGGCATCGGCAAGTCGACGCTGCTGATGCAGGCCTCCGCCGCCATGGCGGGCACGGGCGAGCGGGTCGCCTACATCTCGGGCGAGGAGGCGGTCGGGCAGGTGCGCCTGCGGGCCGAGCGGCTGGGCCTGAGCGCCCGCCCGGTCCAGCTCGCCGCCGAGACCAACGTCGAGGACATCGTCGAGACCCTGAGCCAGGGGCGCCCGCCCGCGCTGGCGATCATCGACTCGATCCAGACCATGTGGACCGAGACGGTGGAATCCGCCCCCGGCACGGTCACGCAGGTGCGCTCCTCGGCCCAGGCGCTGATCCGCTTCGCCAAGACCACCGGCACGGCGGTGATCCTGGTCGGCCACGTCACCAAGGACGGGCAGATCGCCGGCCCCCGGGTGGTGGAGCACATGGTCGACGCGGTCGCCTCCTTCGAGGGCGACCAGGGCCACCATTTCCGCATCCTGCGCGCCGTGAAGAACCGGTTCGGGCCGACCGACGAGATCGGCGTGTTCGAGATGACCGATTCGGGGCTCAGCGAGGTGCCGAACCCGTCGGCGCTGTTCCTGGCCGGCCGCGACCATCAGGCGGCGGGCACCGCGGTCTTCGCCGGGATGGAGGGGACGCGGCCGCTTCTGGTGGAGATCCAGGCGCTCGTCGCCCCATCCTCTCTCGGCATGCCCCGGCGCGCCGTGGTCGGCTGGGACCCGAACCGGCTGTCGATGGTGCTCGCCGTGCTGGAGGCCCACGGCGGCATCCGGCTCGGGAGCCACGACGTCTACCTGAACGTGGCGGGGGGCCTGCGCATCACCGAGCCGGCGGCGGACCTCGCGGTGGCGGCCGCCCTGGTCTCGTCGCTGTCGGGGGCCGTGCTGCCGCCCGAGACGGTCTATTTCGGCGAGATCGGCCTGTCGGGGGCGATCCGGCCCGTGGCGCAGGCGGGCTCCCGGCTGAAGGAGGCGCAGAAGCTCGGCTTCGCCAAGGCGCTGATCCCGCAGGGCCGCGGCGAGGGCGAGAAGGCGCTGGCGGTCGAGACGCTGCGCCACATCGCCGACCTGGTGGCGGGGATCAGCGCGGGCGCGCCGCGGCGGGGCTCCGGCCAGCGCGGGCGGCAGCCGGCCCGCTACGCCGACGAGGAGATGTGAGCGCGTCCGTCTTTGCCAGCGCGGCGAAGCGACCCAGGGATGCGCTACGCCCGTAAGGGACCGCTGCCCTGGATTGCTTCGCCGCGCTCGCAGGGACAGTCGAGGCGCCTACCCCCCCGTCACGCTCATGTGCCGCGGCACGGCGGCCGGGCGCTGGCGCTCGATGACGAAGTCGTGGCCCTTGGGCTTGCGGGTGATCGCCTCGACCACCGCCTGGGCCAGCACCGCGTCGTCCTGGGAGGCACGCAGGACCGCCCGCAGGTCGGCCGAATCCTCCTGGCCCAGGCACATGTAGAGCTGGCCCGTGCAGGTCAGGCGGACCCGGTTGCAGCTCTCGCAGAAATTGTGGGTCAGCGGCGTGATGAAGCCGAGCTTGCCCCCGGTCTCCTCGACGCGGACGTAGCGCGCCGGGCCGCCGGTGCGGTCGGGGAGGGGTGTGAGGGTGTAGCGGGTCTCCAGCCGCTGCCGGGCGACCGACAGGGGCAGGAACTGGTCGGTCCGGTCCGCCTCGATCTCGCCGAGCGGCATGACCTCGATCAGCGTCATGTCCATGCCGAGCCCGTGGGCCCAGGCGATCATGTCGGGGATCTCGTCGGCGTTGACGTCGCGCAGCGCCACCGCGTTGATCTTCACCTTCATCCCGGCGGCGCGGGCCGCCGCGATGCCGTCGAGCACCACCTTGAGGTCGCCGCGGCGAGTGATCTCCCGGAACTTGTCCGGGTCGAGGGTGTCGAGCGAGACGTTGATCCGGCGCACGCCGAGGCTCGCCAGCTCGTCGGCGTAGCGCGTGAGCTGCGTGCCGTTGGTGGTGAGCGTCAGCTCCTCCAGCGCCCCCGAATCGAGGTGGCGCGAGAGCCGGCGGAACAGGTGCATGATGTCGCGGCGCACGAGCGGCTCGCCGCCGGTGATCCGGAGCTTGCGCACGCCGCGGGCGATGAACACGCCGCAGAGCCGGTCCAGCTCCTCCAGGGTCAGCAGGTCGCGCTTGGGCAGGAACTCCATGTGCTCGGACATGCAGTAGGCGCAGCGCAGGTCGCAGCGATCCGTCACCGAGATGCGCAGGTACGAGATCGCCCGCTGGAACGGGTCGATCAGCGGCGCCGGCCCGGCGTGGGCATCGACCGCGGACGCCTGTGGCGTCAGGGAGCTGTCATCGAGCATCGTCCGGCATATGATGCCACCGGCGGTCGCGGGCAAGCAGGTCCCGCGCCGCAGCCCCAGATTGCGTGAGGAGTGTGGCCCGTGACCGAGGATCTGTGGCCGACCGAGATCCGCCTGTCGGCCGACCGGCGGGTGCTCAACGTCGCCTTCGAGGACGGGGCGCGCTACGCCCTCCCGGCCGAGTACCTGCGGGTGTCGAGCCCCTCGGCCGAGGTCCAGGGCCACTCGCCGCTGGAGCGGAAGGTGATCGGCGGCAAGCGCGCCGTGGCCATCCTGGCGGTGGAGCCGGTCGGCAACTACGCGGTGAAGCTCGGCTTCGACGACATGCACGACACCGGCATCTACGGCTGGGGCTATCTGCACACCCTCGGCCGCGAGTACGAGAGCCGCTGGAACACCTATCTCGGCGAGCTCGCCGAGCGGGGGCTGGACCGTGAGACCGCGCGCACCGCCCCGGTGAAGCAGGGCGGGGGTTGCGGGTCGGGCTCGTGCGGCTGCCACTGAGGGCAGGCGCTCCAGCTTAGTCCGGCCCCGAGCCTCGTGATCGCGCGCGGAGCGAAGCGACCCGGCGGCGCCACGATCTCGGAGGTCGCGCGTCCCCGGCTCGCTTCGCTGCGCTCGCGACGACGGCGCGGGTCGAATCGCGGCGTGGAGGCCGGAGGCTTGCATCCCGTCGCGCGGGCATCTGCGCCCGCCTATCTTGGAGCCGCCATGGCCTTCGCCTGCACCATCCCCGCCACGCCCACCGTCCAGCAGGACGATGCCGCCGTGCGCATCACGCGCTGGGACTTCCCGCCCGGCGGCGTGACCGGCTGGCACGAGCACGGCTGGCCGTATTTCGTGGTGATGCTGGTGGACGGGATCCTGCGCGTCCACGACGGCGCGGCGGTCAGCGAGACGGCGCTCGCGGCCGGGCAATCCTACATGCGTCCCGCGGGCATCCGGCACGACGTGATGAACGGGTCCGACCACCCGATCGCGTTCATCGAGATCGAGGTGAAGCGCCCGGACGCCCTGGTCACGCTGCCGGCGGCCTGAACGCGGAAGGGCCGGCCTCGCGGCCGGCCCTTCCCCCGGAAGCCCCGGGCAATCAGCGCTGGACGATGACCTTCGTGCCGACCTTGGCGCGGGTGTACAGGTCCGTCACGTCGTCGTTGGTCATGCGGATGCAGCCGGACGAGACGGCCGTGCCGATCGTCTCCGGCTCGTTGGAGCCGTGGATGCGGTAGATCGAGCCGCCGAGATACATGGCGCGGGCGCCGAGCGGGTTCTCGAGACCGCCCTTCATGTAGCGCGGCAGGTCGGGCCGGCGCTTCAGCATGGTCGCCGGCGGGCGCCAATCCGGCCACTCGCGCTTCATCGTGATGGTCTGCACGCCGCCCCAGGTGAAGCCCGGCCGGCCGACGCCGACGCCGTAGCGCAGGGCCTGACCGCCGCCCAGCACGTAGTAGAGCCGCCGCTCGGCGGTGGAGACGACGATCGTGCCGGCGCCGTAGGGACCGTTATAGGCCACCGTCTCGCGCGGGATCGCCGACATCTGCGGCACCGCCGCGTCGGCGTTCAGCGGGTCGGCGGGGTTCAGCGCGGCGTTGGCCACCGGCACCGCGACGGTCTCGACGGCCTGCGGGCGGACGCGGACGGTGAGCGCGTCGTTCAGCGGCTGGCGGGTCAGCGGGTCGATCTCGTAGGCCAGAGCCGGCGCGGCGCAGGCGGCCGCGCCGAGAAGCCCGATCAGGGCGGGGAGAAAACGACGCATCAAAGCCTCTCGGGGCAGGCGCGGACTATGGCGGGAACGCGGCGAAGACCGCGGCACGATGCCGTGCCGATCCTCGCCAAGGGGTAAACGCTCGCGCCTCAAATCCAAGCCAGAAACCGCCCCGCCCGGGCGGTTCCGCCCGCCCGTGACTCGATGGCAACACTGTGGCAGCTTGGCCGTAAGAACCGGGATGACAGGCTCGGGTCTAGCCCCTCGCCGCCCGGATCCGCGGCCGGTTCCGGGGGCGACGCGGAGGCCGTCCCGCACCGCCCCGGACAGTCGACGCGGAGCCGCGTCAGGCCTCGTCGGCGGCGAGCCAGATGGCCGGCTCGCGCGGGACCGGGCGGAGCGGGGCCGGCGCGGCGGGCAGGCCGCGCAGCTGGGCGAGTTCGGCGAGTTCCGGCGCCTGCGCGGTGTCGTCGGCGTTCAGAAACAGGCCCCGGGCACGGGCGGCGCGGCCGAGATCGGCCCGGCTGGTCCAGACGCTCTGGGCCGGGCTCGTGAGCAGCGCCAGGGCGACCGGCGCCAGCCAGAGGGCGAGCCACGGGCTCCCGACGAGGACCAGGGCGAACACCATCAGCGCGCCGACCACCACGGCGTCGGCCTGGAGCCGGAAGGCCTCCGCCCAGGACACCTGCCGGTCGTCCCGGTCCTGCGTCTCCCAGCGGACCACCCGGCCGAAGAAGGTCGAGACCACGGCGCCGGCAGTGAACAGCGTCAGGACCGGCCACAGGACCACCCACACCGCCTGCTCCAGGGCGGCGCTCGCGAGCAGCGCCCGCGTGCCGCCGAAGGCGGCCCGGCGCTCGGCGGAGGCGAGGACGTGGCCGAGGCTCAGGAGCTTCGGCAGCGCCAGCACGGCGACGCTGAGGGCGGCGAGCGCGTGGGCGGCGGCGCCCTGCCCGGTCAGGCCGTAGGCCAGGAGGCCCAGATCGCCGGTCCGGGCGGCCTGCCACGCGGCGAGCCCCAGGAAGGCGATCCAGAGGGGGAGCACCCCGTAGGAGAGGATCCCGACGAGGAGGTGCCAGCGGCTCGCCGCGCTCAGGCCGGCCCAGGGCAGCACCCGCAGGTGCTGGAGATTGCCCTGGCACCAGCGGCGCTCGCGGCCGAGCAGGTCGACGAGGTTGGTGGGCATCTCCTCCCAGGTGCCGCCCATCTCGGGCAGCAGCCGCACCTCCCAGCCGGCGCGCACCATCAGCGCGCCCTCGACGATGTCGTGGCACAGGATCTCGCCGCCGAGCGGCTCCCGGCCCGGGAGCTTCGGGAGCTGCGCGTTCTCCGCGAAGGCCTCGACCCGCAGGATCGCGTTGTGGCCCCAGTAGCTGCCCTCGGGACCCTGCCAGGTCTCCAGGCAGCGCAGGGCCAGCGGCGCGTAGAGCCGGACGGCGAATTGCTGGATGCGGGCGAAGAGCGTGTCCCGGCCGGCGGCGTACGAGACGGTCTGGATCAGGCCGGTGCGCGGGCTCGCCTGCATCAGCCCGACGAGCCGGCCCATGGCCGCGCCGGTCATCAGGCTGTCGGCGTCCAGCACGATCATGAAGGCGTACTCGCCGCCGTAGGTGCGGCAGAACTCGCCGATGTTGCCGGCCTTGCGGCCGACATTCTCCGTCCGGCGCCGGTAGCGGATCCGCGGCAGCGCCGGGTCGGACGCCGCCCAGGCCTGGATGCGGGCGTACTCGTGCTCCTCGACGGCGGCGATGGCGCCGTCCCGGGTGTCGGAGAGGACGAAGATGTCGATGCCCCGCGCCTCGGCGCGGGCGAGCGACCGCGCCATCACCCGCAGGCGGGCGAAGACCGCGACCGCGTCCTCGGCGTGGATCGCCACCACGGCGGCGGTGCGTCCCGCCTCGGCCGGCACGGCGGCCGCCTGCTCCGCGCGGCGCTCCAGCGCGGATTTCGCCCGGTCCCCCAGGAGGGCCGCGACGAACCCGTAGACGTACTGGCAGGCGACGAAGGCCTGCCAGCCCATCACCAGGGCGAACAGCACCAGGACCGCCCAGGCCAGCGGGCTGACGCCCGCCGGGTAGGCGAGCGCGGCGAGCCACGCGAGGCCGCCCGCGGCGGCGAGGCTCGGGACGGCCAGGGCGAGGCGACGGGCGCGCAGGGCGCCGCGGGGTGCGCCGGTCCAGACCTCGCGACAGGATGCGCTCTCCGACGGATCGGGTATGGCGGGAGCCGCGTTCCGGTGCGACCGCTCGGCGGAGGAGGTGACGCGTGACGACATGGCGCGAGGAACTCGACCGTGGAAGGCTGCCGGCCGCCCGGCCGTCCGGGGCCGGGAACCGATGACCGTGGATACCGATGTGCGGGGCGAGGATACGGAGCCGACCCGGCAGCCCAGGCCGCCGGAAGCCGAACGGATCAATCCCCCCTCCCGACGCCGCGTTCTTCGAACAGTCGTGGCCGCGGCTGCCGGCACGGTTCTACCTAGCGCGACTGATCTGAATGGGTCCAGAACGTGGGCCGGGCCGGCGCTTCAGCCGCAGGGCGACGCGATGACCTTCGAGACGCTCTCGGCCGAGGCGGCGCGCCGCGCCGCCGCGCCCTACGCCGCACCGCCCGAGGATCTGCCGCCGGCGCTCGCTGCCCTCGATTACGACGGCTACCGGGCGATCACCTTCCGGCCGGCCGCGAGCCTGCGGCTCGGCGCGCATTTCAGCGCGCAGCTGTTCCACCGCGGCTTCCTGCAGCGTAGCCGCGTGGCGCTCCACCTCCAGCCGCTCCGGGGGCCCGCGCGCCCGATCCCCTACGACACGCAGCTGTTCGACCTGGGCACCCGGCTCGCCGGCCAGAGCTTCCCGGCGGATCTCGGCTTCGCGGGCTTCCGCCTGCACTACGCCTTCCCGGGCACCCCGGCCTGGCGGCCGAAGGGCTTCCAGGAGGAGTTCCTCGTCTTCCTGGGCGCCTCCTACTTCCGCCTGCGCGCGGCCAACCAGGAATACGGGCTCTCGGCCCGGGGCCTCGCCATCGGCACCGGCGCGCCGGAGGGCGAGGAATTTCCCGACTTCGTCGCGCACTGGATCTGCGAGCCGGAGCCGGAGGCGCGCACGCTCACGGTGCTCTCGCTCCTCGACAGCCCGAGCGTGGCCGGCGCCTACCGGTTCGAGATCGCGCCCGGCGATCCGGCCCGGATCGCCGTCACCGCGGCGCTCCACCCGCGCCGGGCGCTCCCGAAGCTCGGGCTGGCGCCGCTCACCAGCATGTTCCTCTTCGGCCAGAACGGGCCCGGGGCGCGGGGCGCGAAGCCCTTCGACGATTTCCGGCCGCAGGTGCACGATTCCGACGGCCTCTGCGTCGCGGCCGGGGCCGACCCGGCGCGGCTCGACCGGATCTGGCGGCCCCTGGTCAACGGGCGCGCGCAGCCGCAGATCTCCGCCTTCGCGGCCCGGCCGCTCGCCGGCTTCGGGCTGCTGCAGCGGGAGCGGAGCTTCGCGGCCTACCTCGACGTGGAGGCGCGCCACGAGGCGCGGCCGGGCCTGTGGGTGGCGCCGGATCCCGCCGGGGGCGCCTTCGCGGACGGCGCCGTGCAGCTGTTCGAGATCCCGTCGGGCGAGGAGTACATGGACAACATCGTGGCGGCCTTCGTGCCGGCCGCCCCGGCGCGGCCCGGCGCGCCGCTGCACGTCGCCTACGGCCTGACCACGGTGGGGGCGGAGCCGGTGGCGGCGATCCCGGAGGCCGCCCTCGCCCGGGTGACGTCGACGCGGCTCGGCTCGGCGGAGCGCCTGCGCCCGTCGAACCCGCCCGACCCGCGGCGGCGGCTCTGCGTCATCGACTTCGAGGGTCCGGGCCTGCCGCGGGGTCCCGACGACGCGGTCGCCGCGGAGGTCTCGGCCAGCGCCGGGACGATGCACGAGCCGGTCGCCAACTTCGTGCCGCAGACCGGCGGCTGGCGGATCTACGTCGAGTGGCGCCCGCCGGAGCCGGTGCCGCCGGGCGACGTCGTGCTGCGCGCCCGGCTGGTCCGCGGGACCGTCCCCCTCAGCGAGACCTGGGACGCGGCCGTCTAGGTACGGGGATCGCGCCGCGGCGGCGCCAAACGGTTCGGGCCCGTTCAGGCGGTCCGGCGCTCCCGCTCCAGGCGCCGGGCCAGGCGGGTGGCGCCGTAGACCTCGCTCAGGCGGCGGCGGGCCGCGGAGACCGGCGGGGCCTGCCGCTCGTCATGGGCGGCCGCGATGACGCGCAGGGCGGCGGCGACCGAACGCTCCAGGCGACGCTCGGCCTGGACGGCCGCGTCCCGATGATTGTCCAGCATGTGATGATCCCTCGTGCAGCGCCGTCTCCACCCTCTGACGGGGCAGTATCCGGCAGCGCAGACAGATTTCACATCTGGCTTGACCGTATCAAGGCAGCTTGGCCGTGAGCCGCGGTTCTTCGTTACCGCAGCTC
The DNA here is from genome assembly GCF_000974725.1 of Methylobacterium sp. ME121. Taxonomy (NCBI): domain Bacteria; kingdom Pseudomonadati; phylum Pseudomonadota; class Alphaproteobacteria; order Hyphomicrobiales; family Methylobacteriaceae; genus Methylobacterium; species Methylobacterium sp. ME121. The sequence goes on along the minus strand of NZ_BBUX01000079.1, from coordinate 5,144 downwards.
CTCGTGCCAGGTCCGGCCGTCGCGCTCGATCAGCGCGATGGCGGCGGTCGGCCCCCAGCTGCCGGCCGGGTAGGGCCGCGGCGCCTCGGGCCGGTCGGCCCAGGCCTTGAGCACGCCGTCCGCCCAGGCCCAGGCGGCCTCGACCTCGTCGCGGCGCATGAACAGCGTCGCGTTGCCGCGGACCACGTCCATCAGCAGGCGCTCGTAGGCGTCGGGGTAGCGCTGCTTGAAGGTCTCCTCGAAGGAGATGTCGAGGTCGGTCGGGCGCAGGCGCAGGCCGCCGGGACCGGGATCCTTGGTCATCACCTCGAGCTTCATGCCCTCCTGCGGCTGCAGGCGGATCACGAGTCGGTTCGGCTCGCGGCCGAAGGCCTCCTCGGGGAAGATCGAGAAGGGCGAGGCGCGGAACTGCACCACGATCTCGGAGAGCTTCTGGGGCAGGCGCTTGCCGGTGCGCAGGTAGAACGGCACCCCGGCCCAGCGCCCCGACTGGATCTCGACCTTCATGGCCACGAAGGTCTCGGTCCGGCTCTCGTGGCCGAGCTCGGCGAGGTAGCCCTCGACCGGCTTGCCGTCGACGGCGCCCGCCACGTACTGGCCGCGCACCGTGACGCTCTGGATGTCGTGCGTGGTGATCGGCTTGAGGGCGCGCAGGACCTTCAGCTTCTCGTCGCGGACCGAGTTCGCCTCGAGATTGAGCGGGCTCTCCATGGCGGTCAGGCAGAGGAGCTGCAGGATGTGGTTCTGCAGCATGTCGCGCATCGCGCCCGACGTGTCGTAGTAGCCGGCCCGGCCCTCGACCCCCACCGTCTCGGCGACGGTGATCTGGACGTGGTCGATCACGTCCGAGGTCCAGAGCCGCTCGAAGATCGTGTTGGCGAAGCGGAGCGAGAGCAGGTTCTGGACCGTCTCCTTGCCGAGATAGTGGTCGATGCGGAAGATCTGCGATTCGGGGAAGACCTCGCCGACCGCGTCGTTGATCGCCCGGGCCGATTTCAGGTCCTTGCCGATCGGCTTCTCCAGCACGACGCGGGACTTCTCGCCGACGAGCCCATGGGCGGCGAGGTTGCGGCAGATCGAGCCGTAGAGGTCGGGCGAGGTAGCGAGATAGTAGGGCCGGACCTGGTCGGGCCGCTCGTCGAGCTTGGCGACGAGGTCGGTCCAGCCGCTGTCGCCGGCCCCGTCCACCGCGACGTAGTCGACGTGGTCGAGGAAGCGCCCGAGCACGTCGTCGGTCAGGTCGGCGGCCGGCACGAATCGCTTGAGGGCGTCGCGGGCGTGCTCGCGGAAGGCGTCGAGGGACAGCTCCGACCGCGAGGCGCCGATGATCCGGCTGGTCTCGGGGATCTGGCCGTCGCGGAAACGGTAGAACAGCGCCGGCAGCAGCTTCCGCGCGGTCAGATCGCCGGTCGCGCCGAACACGACGCAGTCGAAGGAAGCGACGGGGATGATCGTGGCCAAGGGCGGCTCCCGGATGTCGTGCGCTGATCTCGTGCGGCGGCTGCGTCGCACTGACCTAGCCCGTGTGCAAGGGCTTCGCCAGACGAGGGGCGCAGGCCAGCGCTGTCCGGTTCAGGGGACGGCCGGGCCAGGTCCGGGCAAGCCCCCGCTGCCACGCTCCGTCCTTGCGAGCGCAGCGAAGCAACCCAGGGCAGCGCGAGGCCGCGTGGGTCACCCCTCCATGTACCGCTTGAACGCCTCGGCGTAGTCCGGATGCCAGCGCGAGAGGGCGGGCCGGTTCTCGACGATGTCGCCGGACGCCCAGGCGATCCGCTTCTGATCCTGCGCCCGCGTGGTCTCGTTGTCCGGGCAGAGGATGTAGAAATCGCCGACGGCGAGCCGCTCCTGCAGGAAGGCCACGGTCTCGTCGGGCGTCCAGGCCCCCGCGGGCTTCTCGGCGACGCCGCGGGCCTTCGTGAGGCCCGTGTAGACGAAGCCCGGGATCAGCAGGTGGGCCGTGGTGTGGCAGCCCTCCCGGTTGCGCAGCTCGTGGGCGAGCGCCTCGGTGACCGCCTTCACGCCCGCCTTCGAGACGTTGTAGGGCGCGTTGCCCGGCGGGGTGGTGATGCCCTGCTTCGAGCCCGTGACGACGATCGCGCCGGGCCTGCCGCCCGCGATCATGCCGGGCGCGAAGGCGTGGATGCCGTTGACCACGCCACCGAGATTCGTGCCCAGGATCCGCGCCCAGGTGTCGGCGTCGGAGAACAGCTTTCCGCCGGCCTCGATCCCGGCATTCAGCATCACCAGGGCGGGCGGCCCGCCCTTGGCGACGGCGGCCGCCAGGGCCTCGACGGCGCCGCGGTCCGACACGTCGGTGGGCACGGCGCGCACCTCGACGGCGGCGAGTTCGGCGACGGCGGCTCGGGCCGCGTCCAGGGCCGGGCCCGGCAGGTCGGCGAGCCAGACGTTCATGCCAGCCCGGGCGAAGGCCTGCGCGGCGGCGAGGCCGATGCCGCTCGCAGCCCCGGTGACGACCGCGTTGCGACCGGGGCTGATCGCGGGGTGCTGGCTCATGACGGATCCTGGGCTGACGGGCGTCCATCAGATGGGGCGCCCCCGCGAGGAAGGCGAGATCGCGTCCCGATCCTGGCCCCGGCCCCGGCAGTACCAGCGGATCGCCGCCCCGGCGGCGTCTGCTAGGGTGGCGGGCCCCCCTGCGGAACGAAGCACCCGGATGTCCCCTCCCCCGAGCCGCCGATCGATCCTCGCGGGCGCGGCCTCCCTCGGCCTCGCCGGCACGGCGCGCGCGGCCGGCCCGGCGGGGTTCGGTCCCCTCGGCCGGCCGTCCTGGTCGGCCGACAGCCTCCAGGCCGCAGCGGCCGCCAAGGGCCTGACATACGGCTGCGAGGTGCCGTTCCACCGCTTCGACGCGACGCCCGCCTACCGGGAGGCGGTGGCGCGGGAATGCGGCATCCTCGTCTGCGGCACCGAGATGAAGATGGAGGAGGTCCTGCCGGCGCCCGGCAGGACCGACTTCGCCCGCGGCGACGCGATCCTGCGCTTCGCCAGGGGGAACGGCCAGCGTATGCGCGGCCACACGCTCGTCTGGCACGCGGCGCTGCCGCCCTGGCTCGGGCCGCTGCTCGGCCGGGCGAGCGCCGTCCAGGCCGAGGATTTCATGCGGCGCTGGATCGAGACGGTGGCGGGCCATTACCGGGGGCAGATCGTCGCCTGGGACGTGGTCAACGAGATCCTCGGCAACGAGGCCGATCCCGACCGCGGCGGCGGCCTGCGCGACTCCCCCTGGCTCGCCGCGATCGGCCCCGGCTACGTCGACCTCGCCTTCCGGATCCTGCACGAGACCGACCCCGCGGCCGCCGGCACCTGGAACGAGGACGCGGTGGAGCAGGGCGTGCCCTGGATGGAGGCCAAGCGCACCAAGGTCCTGCGCCGCCTGGAGGCGATGCGGTCCCGCGGCGTGCCGATCCGGCGCTTCGGGCTCCAGTCGCACCTCACCAGCACGATCCCGATCGACCAGGGCCAGCTGCGGCGCTTCCTGCGGGAGATCGGCCAGATGGGACTCGGGATCGAGATCACCGAACTCGACATCGACGACCGCGCCTTCCCGTCCGACGTGGCGACCCGCGACCGGATGGTGGCCGACTACGCCCGGCGCTACCTCGACGCGGTGCTGGACGAGCCCGCCTGCCTCGACGTCCTGACCTGGGACATCTACGACCCGGACACGTGGCTGAACGACCATCCCTACCGCAAGCGGCCCGACGGCCTGCCGCAGCGGGCCCTGCCGCTCGACGCGCAGTTCCGGCGCAAGCCCCTGTGGCACGCCATGAAGGCGGCCTTCGCGGCCGCGCCGGATCACAGGGCCGCCCGCGACAGGCTCAGGCGGGCGTGATCCCGGCCCGCCGGCCGTCCTCGGCCAGGCTCGGCTCCGGCGGCCGGTCCGCCAGCAGCCGGCGGCGGAGGCGCGCGCAGGGGCGCTCGACGAGCCCGTACATCCCCCAGCACCACAGCAGCGTCACCGGGAAGGCGGCCAGCATCAGCCCGACGCCGTGCAGCCCGGGCCGCAGGTGCAGCACGAGGGCCACCACGGTCATGTGCGCGAGGTAGAAGCTGTACGACCAGAGCCCGAGCTGGCGCATCGGCCGGCCGGCCAGCAGCCGCACCAGTGGCCCCTCGCCGTGGAGCAGGTACGCGAAGGGCACGAACAGGGCGGCGCTCTGGAGCGTGTAGCGCAGGCTCTCGCGGAAGGCGGGATCGCGGACCGCCAATGTCCCGAGGATCACCGCGAGGCTCGCCGCGACGTGCCAGGGCGCGGGACGCCACGCCCGGTCGGCCGGAACCACCGGGTTGTTCCACAGCCCGAGGCAGCACCCGAACAGGATCGCGTCGATCCGGGTGTGGGTCCAGCTGTAGTTCAGGCTGTAATCCGGCAGCCGCCAGACGTTGACGCACCGGATCGCCAGGACGGCCGCGCAGAGCCCCAGGCAGGCCAAGGCCGCGCGGCGCGGTCGCAGGCGCCCGAGCCAGAGCAGGAAGACCAGCGGGAAGACGAGGTAGAAGTGCTCCTCGATGGCGAGGCTCCACAGCGGCACCGGCAGCACCGCCTCGGTTCCGAACAGGCCGGGATAGTTCGTCAGGAACGTCGCCTGCCCGAGGATCGCCGCCGGCGCGACCGGCATCCAGTCGAGCCACCCCGCCGCGTAGAGCGCGCCGGAGGCGAGCAGGGTCAGGTACATGGACGGCAGGATGCGCAGGCTCCGCCGAAGGTAGAAGGCTCCCAGCGACACCGTGCCGGTCCGCGCCCGCTCGATCCGCAGGAGCGTGGTGATCAGGTAGCCGCTGAGGAAGAAGAAGACGGTCACGCCGAAGCCGCCCGGCACCACGTGGCTGTAGCCGCAATGGGCCGCGAACACGATCAGGATGGCGAGCGCCCGCACCCCGTCGAGCTGCGGCAGGTAGGGCATCGTCTTCGGGATCGGGTATCCGGATTCCGGCATGGCGGAGGTCGATCTCGCGGCGGGCGTCGGGGTCTCAGCATAAGCGCGCTTTTCGCGCGGACCGACATCCGCGCGGCGCGCTGAGCGGCTGGACCAGTGTCCGCATGGTGAATCCAGCTCTCCGAGCCCGGTGAAGGCCGGAGGAGATTGGTAACCACGCCGGTCCATGATCCCGCCCGATCGCCC
>NZ_BBUX01000080.1:0-25717 GCF_000974725.1 Methylobacterium sp. ME121 | reverse complement strand
AGGCCCCCGAAGGACGCCCCGGGATCGCTCCCGAAACGCCGCGGACAGGTGCGGTCAGGAAGCACAAAATAGGAAGATTGTCAAGGCTCGGTGCGTGATGGGACGTCGCGACGCGTGAGGCGGGCGCGGGTGATTCCTCCCGCCTGTGAGAGCGGTACGGAGCATGATCCCGGCGCCGCGGCGCCGGGATCATGCTCCGTCAGGGCGTCCGGGCTCGCGGGCGCGCGACGACGGAGAGGCGCCGGACCGCCGGTTCGCCCCCAGAGAAACCCGGCGCGCGCGCCCGGTCAGTCCGCCCGCCGGAGGCGGCTCGCGAAGAAGCCGTCGAGGCCGCCGCGGGCGCCGGGGATCTCCGGCAGGTGGCACGGCAGGGTCCGCAGGTCGCCGTGGTCGTCGATCAGCGCCGCGGCGCCGCCGACCTCGTCGGGCCGGACCGGGACGCGCGCGTAGCGGGGCTCGCGGGCCAGGAAGGCCGCCACCTGCGCCTCGCCCTCCTCCGGCTCCAGCGAGCAGGTGCAGTAGACGAGGAGGCCGCCCGGCCGCACCAGCGCGGCCGCGTGGTCGAGGAGCCTGGCCTGGAGCGCGGCGAGCCGGCCGATATCGGCTTCCGCCTTCGTCCAGGCGACGTCGGGATGGCGCCGGATCGTCCCGGTGGCCGAGCACGGCGCGTCGAGCAGCACCGCGTCGTGGTCCTGCGGCTCCAGGGCGAGGGCGTCGGCGACCACGACGTCGACGGCGAAGCCGAGCCGCGCGACGTTCTCGCGCAGGCGCTCCAGCCGCGGCGCGGACCGGTCGACCGCGGTGACCCGGGCGCCGGTGGCGGCGAGCTGCAGGGTCTTGCCACCGGGCGCCGCGCAGAGGTCGAGGACGCGGGTGCCTTCCCGGGGCCCCAGGAGGCGGGCCGGCAGCGCCGCGGCGGCGTCCTGGACCCACCACGCCCCCTCCTGGAAGCCCGGCAGGTCGGGGATGGCCGGGCCGTTCTCCGGCAGGCGCAGGGAGCCGGTCGGCAGGATCGCGGCGCCGAGCCGCGCGGCCCAGTCGCCGGCGTCGCCCCGCGGGGTCAGGTCGATGGCGGCCCCCGCGAGATGGGCGCGGGCGATCGCGGCCGCGCGCTCGGGCCCGTAGGCCGCGACCCATCGGCGGGCGAGCCAGTCCGGGGTGTTGACCGCCAGGGCGTCGGCGTCCGCGGCCAGGATCGCGTCCCGCTCGCGGGCGACCCGGCGCAGGACGGCGTTGACGAGCCCGGCGAGATGGGCCGTGCGGGTATCCGCCTTGGCGAGCCGCACGGCGAGGTCGACGGCGGCGTGGTCGGGGACCGCGAGGTCGAGGATCTGGGCGGTCGCGGTGGCGAGCAGGGCCGTGAGCTGCGGCTTGGCCGCGGGGAGCCCGCGCTCGAGCCGCGCGGCCAGGGCTGCCCGGATCAGCCCGTAGCGGCGGAAGGTCGCCACCGCGATGGCCCGCGCCAGCCCGGCATCGGCCGGCGCCAGCGCCTCGGCGCGGATCGCCTGGGCGAGGGCGTCGTCGAGGGCGGGGGGGCGCTCCTGGCCGATCAGGGACGCGACCGCCTGCATCGCCGCGCGGCGCGCGGCCAGTCCCGCGATGTCCGGACCGGTTCCGCCCGGTGCCGCTGCGTTCCGCGTGTTGCGGCCTGTGTCCCGCGATGCCACTTCTGCTCCAGATCCGACGTCTTCCGGACCCACGCCCTCACACCCGAGCGAGCGCGATGCAAGAGCCGACCGCAAGAGACCTGCACCGACAAGACCTGCACCGACAGGACCCGCACCGACAGGACCCGCACCGACAGGACCCGACCGAGGAGGCCGGAGACGGCGCCGCGCCGCCCCGTATCCTCAGCCCGGCGGCCCAGCGCGCCCTGGCCGAGGCCGCCGAGCGCCGCGCGGCGATCGACGCCCGGGCCGCCGAGATCGGCGCCAAGCCCGAGCGCCAGGGGCGCGGCGGCCTGGAGCCGGTCCGCTACGACGACTGGGAGGTGAAGGGCCTCGCGGTCGACTTCTGAGGGACCTGTCGCGGGGTGCCTACTCGGCCGGAACCGCCAGCGGCGCGCCGGCCTCGTCCTCGGCCCGGGCCTCCGCGACGCCCGCCCCGAACCGCCGGTACCAGAGCCCGGTCAGGATCGGCACGAGGATCGAGGTGACGATGATGCAGATCGTCACCAGCACGGTGGCGGTCTGCGCCGACGGGGCGAATTGCGGGGCGACGGCGGCGATCGCCAGCGGGTTGGCGGCGGCGGCCCCGGCCGTCGAGGAGGCCGCCAGCCCCGCCGTGCCGGTCCCGCCCCCGATCGCTCGGTCGGCCAGGATCAGCGGGATGCCGGTCAGGACGATCACCGCCAGCGCCAGCACGATGCCGAGCCCCGCGAGCGGCGAGAGCAGGTTGTTGAGGTCGACCGTGTTCCCGAGCGCGAAGGCGAAGAACGGGATCATCAGCTGGCCGCCCGGGGCGAACAGGGCGCGGAGCTTCGGGTCGAGGTTGCCGAGGGCGAAGCCGACGAGGAAGGGCAGCACCGCGCCCACGAAGATCTGCGGCTCGAAATGCGCCGCCCCGGAGGCCCCCAGGATGATCATGCTCATCAGCGGGCCGGACTCGATCGAGGTCAGGATGAAGGCGCCGGCCTCCTCGCGGCTACCGTAGGTCTGCATCAGCGAGGCGTAGAGGCCGCCATTGGTCATATCCATCGCGCAGACGATCGCCAGGATCGACAGGCCGGCGAAGAAGCCGGTCCGGATCCCCTCGGGCGGGATGAACAGCCCGGCCACCAGCACGATCGCCCAGGCGGCCACGAGCTTGGTCGCCACCAGCGTGCCGGACTTGCGCAGCACCGTGCCGGTCGCCTTGAGGCTGACCGAGGCGCCCATGCAGAAGAACCAGACCGCCAGGATCGGGATCACGCCGGTCATGATCCCCTGCGTGAAGCCCTTGAAATAGGCCGGGGCGCCCGGCGCGAAGGTCTTGCACAGGGCTCCGAGCAGGAGCGGCACCAGCATCAGGCCGCCGGGAATCCTGTCGATCGCCGCCTTGATCTGCATGGCGCGTCCCTCCCGATCCGGGTCGTCCGCCGACGCGCCGGACCCGGGCGGGCTCGCGGGCGCCGTGCCGGCCCGCGCCTCTGTCGGGCGCCTCTCGGACCGGTGCGTCATCCTGTCGGGGCGCGGCGCGGGCCGTCAAGCGGCGCCCCGGCGCGGGGCTTGCCGAACGTGTCGCGCTGTCGGGCGCGGAACGTCGGGCGCCGGGCCCCGTTGGGCAGGTTCACCCGAGGGAGGTCAAGATGGCGACGACAGTATCGGCCCGAAGCGCGGTCGCGGGACCGCACGGCGAGATCCCCCTCGCCCGCGGCGAGCGGCTCGGCATGCGCATGTGGCGGGCCGAGGAGCCCAACGCCGACAAGCCGATGACCACCTCGGCGCACGAGACGGTCGGCTACGTCGTCAGCGGCCGGGCCGAGCTCGTGCTGGAGGGCGAGACCGTGGCGCTCGCGCCGGGCGACTCCTACTGCGTGCCGGCCGGCGCCGCGCACACCTACCGGATCCTGGAGACCTTCACGGCCGTCGAGGCGACCGCCCCGCCGGCCGCGTGAGCCCCGCCCGCCTCAGTGGGTCATGTAGACCTGCGTGCCGACATCGACCCGCGCGTAGAGGTCGACCACGTCCTGGTTGTACATCCGGATGCAGCCGTAGGACGCGTAGGTGCCCACCGAGCTCGGCCGGTTGGTGCCGTGGATCGCGTACTCGCCGCCCGCGAGCGTCATCGCCGCCGCCCCCATGGGATTGTGCGGCGAGCCGCCCGCGATGAGGTTCGGCAGGCGCGGGTTGTCGCGCTTCACCTCCGCGGGGGGCGACCAGGCGGGGGCGACGTACTTGCCGTCGATCGGCTTGATGCCGAACCACTGCTTGCCGGGACGGCCCACCGCCACGGGATAGCGGATCGCCGTGCCGTCGCCGTTCACCAAGTAGAGCTTGCGCTGCGACACGCTGATCACCACCGAGCCCGGCGCGACGCCGTTCGCGAAGGGGACGATCTCGCGCGCCTGCGCAGCCTGGAAACAACCGGCCAGCATCGCGCCGGCCAAACCGAATAGAGCCGCCACCCGACCCGACATCACCGCGATCCTCGCAAAGCTAGACTTGACGCGGGCAAGTAATCCCCGGCCGAGCTTACCGTTCCGAGAAAAGCTATGGTTGATGCGGCGTCATACTGCGGATCCGCGGGGCACGGTAAAAGAGCAACCACGATCCAGGGTGTACGGGCGGTTGCCGGGCGGCCGGGCCGCCCTGCGGGTCCCGGAGCGCGCCCGAGCGCGTCTCAGCGCTCGTGGAGCTCGCTGCCGCGCCGGTCCTCCGGCTGCCAGCCGTGGCGCTCCAGCTCCGGGTCGAGATGCTCCTCCACCGGGTACCCGACGCAGAGATAGGCCACGAGCCGCCACGTCTCCGGCACGGCCAGGATCCCCGTGACCGCCTCCGGCTCCAGGATCGAGACCCAGCCGACGCCGAGGCCGCGGGCCCGGGCGGCGAGCCAGAAGCACTGCACCGCCCCCACCACCGAGTAGGCCAGGGTCTCGGGCATGCTGGCCCGGCCGAGGCCGAGGCCGGTCTCGGTGGCCGCGTCGCAGAAGGCGGCCAGGTGGACCGGCGCCTCCCGCAGGCCGGCGAGCTTCAGCCCGCGGTACTGCGCGGCCCGGTCCGCCGCGTAGCCGGCGGCCGCGGCGGCGTTGCAGCCGGCGAAGTTCTCCGCGACCGCCCGGCGCCGTCCCGGATCCGCGACGCGCACGAAGCGCCAGGGCCGGCTGTTGCCGACCGAGGGGGCGTGGTGGGCCGCCGCGAGGCAGGCGCGCAGGGCCTCCTCGTCGACCGGATCCGTCCGGAAGCGGCGCACGTCGCGGCGCCACGCGAACAGCGCGTCGAGGTCGTGCAGGAAGGCGGCGTCGAAGGCGGGCGGGCCCATGGTGCGGCTGGCATAGCCGCAACCCCGGCCCGACGGGAAACAGAAAAAAGGCCGCCCGAGGGGCGGCCTGAAGTCTTGGGTCTCGAAACCTCGGAGTGCCGAATCCTGGGATCCCGAGCGGCGACCGATGGCTGGGGAGCTGGGTGTCGGTCGCCGACCGGGCAGAACCCGGCGAGGTTCGACGCCTGTTGTCGCGCTGCAACGCGGCCTGCAAAAGGCGTGAATCGGGCCAAACCGTGTTTTTTGTCGCTTGGGTGTGTCTCGCGGGACACGCCTGCCGCGGCCCCGGCCGCGACCCTTGCGGGCCGCGGCGGCGAGGCCCATCATCCGGCAAAGCATCGATGCACGGGAGCCGTGATGACCGAGAGGACGAGCGCCGGGTCGAGGCCCGACGAAGCGGCGGGCCATGTCATTCCCTTCCCCGCCCGCGCGGCCCCTCCGCAGATCGCCTTCAACCGGGACGAGCTCCGCACGATCTTCAATCTCTACGGCCGGCAGGTCGCCGCGGGCGAGTGGCGCGACTACGCCCTCGATTTCCGCCGGGACAAGGCGGTGTTCTCGATCTACCGCCGCTCCTCCGAGATGCCGCTGTACCGGATCGAGAAGGATCCCCGGCTCGCCCGTCGCCAGGGGGCCTACGCGGTCGTCGCCGCGAGCGGCCAGATCCTGAAGCGCGGCACCGAACTCGCCCGGGTGCTCGCCGTGCTGGAGCCGGCGCCGACGGCGGTCTGACCGCGCGCGCAGGCAGGCTCCGGGTGACGCGCGGCGCCGTCTACCGGGCGCCGCTGCGCGGGCCCGGAACGTCCGGCGCGACGCGGCCGCTCAGGCCAGGGACAGGCTCCGGACCGTCGCGGCGATCTCGGCCACCGCCTCCGGCGCGAGGGGCCGGATCGGCCGCGGCGGCTCGGCGCGGCACAGGCCCATGAGATCGGCCAGGGCGTAGACCACCCGCAGGCTCGAATGCGTTCGGAACAGCGTCCAGAGGGGGGCCAGCTCCGCGTCGAGGGCGCGGGCCCGCTCCGCCTCGCCCGCCGCGACGGCCCGGACGATCGCCAGGCAGGTCCGGGGGAACAGCCCGCCCGCCACGCTGAACCACGCCGCGCCGCCGGCGATCAGCGCCTCGGTCACGTTCCAGTCGCCGCTGAAGCCGACGGGGAACCCCGCCGGGACGGCCTGCCGCAGGGCCGCGACGCCGGACGCGGCCTGCGCCGGCTCCGGCGCCGCGCACTTGGCGGCCACGATCCCGGGGCGTAGGGCGATCCGGCCGATCAGCGCCGGCGTGAAGCGGAAATGCGTGGTCGCGGGGTTGTCGTAGAGGACGAGGGGCAGGCCGCCCGCCTCCGCCACGGCGGCGAAATGCGCCTCGACCTCGGCCTCGGTGAGCGGCGTGTAGGAGACGGGGGCGAGGAGCCCGGCATCCGCGCCGGCCGCCCGCGCGTCCTGCGCGAGGCGGACGGCCTCGTCGGTGCGCAGGGCGCCGATGCCGACGAGGAGCGGCACCCGTCCGCCCACGGTCTCGGCGGCGATCGTCACCGCCCGGCGCCGCTCCTCCCGGCTCAGATACGCGTAGGTCCCGGTGCTGCCGAGCAGGCCGATCGAGTCGACCCCGGCGGCCGCCAGGGGCTCCAGCAGCCGGCGCAGCGCGCCGGCGTCGACGCGGCCGTCGGCGTCGCTCGGGGTGATCGGGAAGGCGGAGAGTCCGGAGATCGCGGGCATGGCCCGAGCCTAGCGCGTCCGCGCGCGGGGGCCAGGCAAAAAGAGACCCCGGCGGTCGCCCGCCGGGGTCTCCTCGTCTCGCCGTTCGGGCTGGCTCAGCGGCGGTCGCCGATCAGGCTCAGCAGGAACTGGAACATGTTGATGAAGTCGAGATAGAGCGTCAGCGCGCCGTTCACCGACATCTTGGCCGCCATCTCGCCGTCGAAGCCGCCGTAGAGATACATCTCCTTGAGCTTCTGGGTGTCGTAAGCGGTCAGCCCCGCGAAGATCAGCACGCCCAGCACCGAGATGGCGAACTGGAGGGCCGACGAGGCGAAGAAGATGTTCACCAGCGACGCGAGGATGATGCCGATCAGGCCCATCATCAGGAACGAGCCCATGCCGGAGAGGCTGCGCCGGGTGGTGTAGCCCCAGAGGCTGAGCGAGCCGAAGGCCGCCGCCGTGATGAAGAACACCTGCACCACGCTGCCCCCGGTGAACACCAGGAGAAGCGAGGACAGAGAGGCGCCCATCACCGCCGCGAAGGCCCAGAACATCGTCCGCGCGGAGGAGGCCGACATCCGGTCCATTCGCATGGAGAAGACGAAGATGAACGCCAGCGGGGCGAGCATCAGGACCCACTTCAGCGGGCTGAGGTAGAGGGTCTGACCGAACGGGGTCAGGATCGGGCGGGTGCCCTGGTAGGCCGCCACGGAGGCCATGTTCAGGCCGAGCGCGACGAGACCCGAGATGCCAAGCCCGACGACCATGTTGTTGTAGACGCCGAGCATGAAGGTGCGCAGGCCCTGGTCGACCTCGACCTGGGTGCCGGCGTAGCCGGTCGGCTGCTGGGCGCCGTACCGGAAGGGGCTGTTCTCGAATGCCATGGGAGTTTCCTTGCGGAGGCTCTCTCAGCGTGGTGTTCGGGCGAGGCCCACGCAGGACCTCTGGCGCCAGGCTGGCGCCTCGCTGTGGAATATGTTGCGCCCGCCGCCGCGACACAAGTCCCCGGCCACGGTTCCGGGACCGCTTTTCCGTGTCCGGTTGATGTATTTTTGTCCATCCGGGCCGGGATTAAAATGCATTCCGCTCCGTCGCCGGGTTGTTCGACTGACGGTTGCCGCCATCCAGGCGTTTCGACGCCCCTGCGCGAAGTCTTAACGGCTTCCTTATGCCACGTGCGCCCGCGCGCGTGCCGATTTCTCCGGTGCGGACCGCCGCGGCGCGGCGGGTTCGAGCCTGCGCGGGCGACCCGCGGCCGCCGAGAACCGGTCTCCGGCGCGCGGAATCTGGCGGAGTCTGGCGGAGGCTGGCTTGTCCGGAGGGGCGGCTCAGTGCGTCATCCGGCGGGCGAGGGTGCGGCCCAGACCCAGCAGCATCAGGTCTGCGGCGGCCCGCACCTCGGCGGGCATGTCGTCGGTGAGCGTCTCCTTGAGCGCGACGGCGAGGGCGGCCGCCCGCTCCAGCGGGTCTCCGCCCGCCACGGGCTTGCCGACCACGTAGCGGTCGCCGCCGTCGCGGATCTCCGTGATGTCCATCAGGATGCCGTGCGAGCGCTGCGGCTGGCCATCCCCGTTCCGGTGGGTCCGCCCGCGGCTCAGGAGCCAGCGCACGGAGCCGTCCGCCGTGAACACGCGGTACTCGGCCAGGACCAGACCGCTGGACCAGACGGCCCGGAGCATGTGGTCCATCAGCCACGTCATGTCCTCGGGGTGCACCGCGGCCAGGGCCATCGGTCCGTTGATCGGACGGTCGGCGAGGCCGGGATTGCCGGTCAGCAGCCGGGCCGCGCCCGCGTCGTAGACGACCACGCCGCGGACGTGGTCCCACTCCCAGGCTCCGACGACGCACGAGGCGTCGAGGGCCGCGCGGAGACGGTCGGCGTTCTCCGCGGTGCCGTCGATGACGTTGATGCGCATTCTGGGCGCCCCCCCTGACCGGCCGAAGCTCGAATGTCCAGCTCCGTACCGATCTTGCTGCAGAATGACAAAGAGTTCACTTGCGAATATTCCTTCAGCGGGGCACCCCTTGTCACGGTTGGGAAATTATCCTCCGTCGCGAGTGATTCGAGGGACCGCCATGGATGAGAACGGGCTCGAATTTCTCCGCACGATTGCCGACAGGAAGACGGAATCCTCGGCCGCGCGCGCGCTGAACAGGATTGCGCAGTCCCTCGATTTGCCGGTCGAGGCGTTCTACGAGTCCGAGCGCCGCGGACCTGCGGACCGGCTGACGGTCGAGCGGGAGACGGAGCGGCTGCTGACGCTGGTCGGGGCCCACCTGCGCCGCCTCGACCCGGGCGCGCGCAGGCGTTTCGGCGAGGCGGTCCTCGCCCTGGTCGGCCCCGAATCGGCGGAGGACTGCGCGCGGACCGCCGAGCGCGACGATCCGTGAGCGCCGCGCCCGACGGCGGGACGCCCCTCCCCTGCGGACCGAGGGCACCGACTCCCGGCCGGACCGCCGTCGACCGGGCCGCCGTCGACCGGGCGCTGTCCGCCGCGACGATCGAGGGCCCGCGTCCCGCGCACACGGACGAGGCGCGGTTCATCGCGCTCCATCGCGCTCCGCGGCCCCGATCGAGGCCCCGATCGCGGCCTTCGCCGGATACGGAGCGGCTGCGGCGCCCGCAAGACCGGCCCGCGGCTGGACGGCGAGGCCTGTCGCGTCGTGCCGGCGCTCCGCGCGGCGCCGGCGCTCCGGACGCGCGGCGGTGATCCTCGGGTCCGGCACCGAGGCCGGGCCCGCGCGCGCCGGCGCGCGTCAGATCTGCCGGAGATACGGCGCGGGCTTCTGCCCCAGGATCCGCCACGTGCCGGCGAGCCCGAGGAGGATCGCCAGCGCCACGGCGGCCACGGCCGCGACCAGCGCGCCCGAGAGGTCGAGGCGGAAGTCGAGGTGCATGACCTTGGCGACGATCACCCAGCCGGCGAGCGACCCGGCCAGCAGGCCGAACAGGGCCGTGGCGAGCCCCAGCGCGGCGTATTCGAGGGCGTAGGCGGTGAGCAGCCGCGCCCGGCTCGCGCCCAGCACCTTCAGCACGACGGCGTCGTAGAGCCGCGCCCGGTGCCCGGCCGCGATGGCGCCCGCCAGCACGAACAGGCTCGCCAGGACCGCCACCGCGCTCGCCCCGCGGATCGCCAGGACCAGCCGGCCGACGAGGTCCCCGATCGCGTCCAGCGCGTCCTTCACCCGGACGGCGCTCACCGACGGGAAGGTCTTCGCGACGTCGCGCAGGACGCGGTTCTCGGCGGCCGCGTCGGTGCCGCCGGGCAGCGTCAGCGTGGCGAGGTCCGAGTGCGGCGCGCCGCGGAAGGTGCCCGGCGAGAACACCATCACGAAGTTGATGCCGAGGTTGCGCCACTCCACCCGGCGCAGGTTGAAGATCGTCGCGGTGAGGTCGCGGCCGAGCACGTTGACCGTCACGGTGTCGCCGAGCTTCAGCCCGAGCTGGCGGGCGAGGTCGGCCTCGAAGGAGACCAGAGGCTTCGCGCCCTGCTCGGCGCTCCACCACGCACCCTCGGTGAGGCTGGAGCCGTCCGGCACCGTGTCGGCGTAGGTGATGCCCCGGTCGCCGTCGAGCACCCAGGCGGCGTCCTCCGGGGGCCGGATCTTGCTCGCCGGCACGCCGTTCAGGGCGACGATCCGGCCGCGCATCATCGGCACGTCCTCGATCTTCCCGCTGGGGGCCGCGCGGGCCAGGAACTCCCGGAACTGGGCGGCGTCCCGCGAGGGGATATCCAGGAAGAAGAGATTGGGCGCCCGCGCCGGCAGGGTCGCGCTGATCGTGCGGCGGACGTTGGCGTCGATCAGGCTGAGCGTCACGAGGAGCGTCACGCCGAGGCCGAGCGACAGGACGATGGCCGGCGTCAGCGCGCCGGGCCGGTGGAGGTTGGCGAGCGCCATCCGGGGCGCCGGCCAGCGCGGGTGCGGCATGCGGCGGGCGAGCGCCATCAGCCCGAGCGCCACCAGATGGAGCAGCCCGAACGCGATGGCCGCGGCCGCGATGAAGATCAGCGCCACGCGCCGGTCGAAGGCGGTCGCCACCGACAGGCCGACCAGGGCCGCGAGGCTGGCGGCGAGCCAGATCCGGTAGCGCCAGCGCGGGCTGACGCGCGCCGGGTCGACCGTGTCGCGGAACAGGCCGGAGACCGGCACGTCGTGGGCGCGGCCGAGCGGCGTGATCGCGAAGGCGAAGGCGGTGATCAGCCCGTAGGCGGCGGCGAGCGCGAGCTCGCCCGGGGCGAGCGTCGGGTTCAGCGGCAGCGGCAGGTCGGCGGCGAACAGGGCGTCGAGCAGGAAGGGCAGGCTCGCGCCGATGACGAGGCCGATCAGGGTGCCGAGGCCGGCGATGAGCATCACCTGCGTCAGGTAGAGGGCGACCACCTGCGAGCCCGGCGCGCCGACGCTCTTGAGGGTCGCGATCGAGGGCCGTTTGCGCTCCACGAAGGCGTGGACGGCGTTGCCGACCCCGACGCCGCCGACGATCAGCGCGGTCAGCCCCACCAGGGTCAGGAACTGCGTGAAGCGCTCGATGCTCTTGGCGAAGCGCGGGTCGGCGTTGATCCGCGAGCGGATCTCCCAGCCGGCCTCCGGGGTCGCGGCGCGGATCCGGGCCTGCGCGGCGTCGAGATCGGCGTCCGGCGTGCCGGGCGGGAGGATGAGGCGGTAGCTCCAGCGGTTGAGGCTGCCGGGCTGGACGAGGCCGGTGGCGCGGAGCGTCGGTTCGGAGACCATCAGCCGCGGCCCGAAGCCGATGCCGCCGGCGATCTTGTCGGGCTCGGACACGATGGTGCCGCGGATCGCCACGGCGTGCCCGGCGAGCCCGATCCGGTCGCCGACCTTGACGTCGAGGCGGGTGAGCAGCGCCGGGTCGGCGAGCGCCCCCGGCACCCCGTCGCGCTCCGCCAGCAGGTCGGCGAGGCGGCCCGGCGGGTCGGTCGCGAGGTCGCCCGCGGCCGGGTAGGTGGCGGGGTCGACGGCCTTCAGCTCGACCAGGGCCGCGTCGCCGCCCGGCGCCACCGCCATGGCCCGCAGGGAGGCGACCACGTCGAGGCGGCCCTCCCGCGCGAGGGCCTGCTTCTCCGCGTCGGTCGCCTCGCGGTTGATGAGGTTGAAGGCGAGGTCGCCGCCGAGGATGCGCCGGCCCTCCCGGCCGAGCCCGTCCGAGAGCGAGCGCGAGATCGAGGCCACCCCCGCGATGGCCATGACGCCCAGCGCGATGCAGGCGAGGAACACCGCGAAGCCGTTGAGCCCGGCCCGCAACTCGCGCAGCGCGAGGCGCAGGGTCAGCGGGATCCGGCGGGGCGCGGGGTCGGGGCGGGCGATCGTGCCGTGCATCAGGCCGCCACCGCCTCCTCGATCCGTCCCGAGCGCAGGCGCACGGTGCGGTCGCACAGGCGGGCGAGGCCGTTGTCGTGGGTGACCAGCACCAGCGTCGCGCCGCGGTCCCGCTTCAGCCGGAACAGCAGGTCGACGATCTGGCGGCCGGTGGCCTCGTCGAGGTTGCCGGTGGGCTCGTCGGCCACCAGGATCGCCGGGTCCGGGGCGACTGCCCGGGCGATGGCGACGCGCTGCTGCTCGCCGCCCGAGAGCTGCGCCGGGTAATGGTGCAGCCGGTGGCCGAGGCCGACCGCCTCCAGCTCGGCGCGGGCGCGCTCCAGGGCGCCGGGCCGGTCGGCGAGTTCCAGCGGTAGCGCCACGTTCTCCAGCGCCGTCATGGTCGGCACGAGGTGGAAGGCCTGGAACACGATGCCGATCCGCCGGCCGCGGAACCGGGCGAGGGCGTCCTCGTCGAGCCGGACGAGGTCGGTGTCCTCGATGACGACGCCGCCGGAATCCGGCCGCTCCAGCCCGGCCATGACCATCAGCAGCGTCGACTTGCCGGAGCCGGACGGGCCGACGAGGCCGACCGCCTCGCCCCGGTCGACGGTCAGCGAGATGCCGCGCAGGACGTGGACGCGGGCGGCGCCTCGGCCGAGGCTGAGGTCGATGTTCGACAGCGCGATCGCGGGCTCGCGCAGCACCTTGCCTTGGCTCACCGGTGAGCCGATCTGTGGGCGATGACGAGCATGGCGCGCGAGGTCCTCACGTGGGGTCGATCCTGGCTGTACCGGCCGCGGGTGCACCGCGATATGGGTCCCGCATTGGGGCCACGCCATGACGGGCGCGGTGTGTTCCGGCGCACGGCCCTGTATGCCGCAGCGCTAGCGCTCCTGATGGTCCCTTTCATGACAGTTTCGCGGGCTGCCCCGGGCGGCCCGATCAAGCTCGTCGCCCTCGGCGACAGCCTGACCGCCGGCTACCGCCTCCCCGCCGACGCCGCTTTCCCCACCGTGCTGGAGCGCCTGCTCAAGGCCAGGGGCCAGGACGTGACGGTGGCCAACGCCGGCGTGTCCGGCGACACCGCCACGGGCGGCCTCGACCGGGTCGACTGGTCGGTCCCGGACGGGACCGCCGGCGTGATCCTCGAGCTCGGCGCCAACGACATGCTGCGCGGCACCGACCCGAAGGTCACCGAGGGCGCGCTGGCGGCGATCATCGAGCGGCTGAAGGCGCGGGGCATCCCGGTCCTGCTCGCCGGCATGCAGGCCGCGCCCAATCTCGGGCCCGACTACAAGGCGCGGTTCGACGCGATCTACCCGGCGCTCGCCGAGCGCTACGGCCTGACCCTCTACCCGTTCTTCCTCGACGGCATCATCGGCGACCGGGCGCAGCACCTCGACGACATGATCCACCCGAACCGGCAGGGCGTGGAGACCATCGCGGCCCGCATGGCGCCCACGGTCGAGGCGTTCCTGGACCGAATCCGCCAGCAGCCGGTGCGCTGATGCCGCGCCTGTTCACCGGGCTCGCCGTGCCGGCGGAGATCGCCGAGGCGCTCAAGGTCTACCAGGGCGGCTTGCCCGGCGCCCGCTGGATCGAGCCGGGCGATTTCCACGTCACCCTGCGCTTCCTCGGCGACGTGGAGGCGACCGTGGCCGACGACGTCGTCGAGGCCCTGTCGGAGATGCGGGCGCGCCCGGCCCTGACGGTGACGCTCGACGGACTCGGCATCTTCGGCGGCGACAGGCCCCGCGCGCTCTACGCGTCGGTGGTGCCGGAGGCGGGGCTGATGGATCTGCAGGCCGAGCAGGAGCGGCTCGTGCGCCGCGCCGGGGTCGAGCCGGAACGGCGGAAATTCACCCCGCACGTGACCCTGGCCCGGCTGCGGCGCGACGCCACGCCGGAGGCGACCGCGATGTACCTGTCGCAGGCGCCGGTCTTCGCGCCGCTGACTTACACGTCGGACCGGGTGAAGCTGTTCTCGGCGCGGGACTCGACCGGGGGCGGGCCGTATGTGGCGGAGGCGGAATTTCCGTTCGCGTGAGCGGGCTGCTCCCACCCGCGCCCTCATCCTGAGGTGCCGGAGCGGAGGCCTCGAAGGAGGGTGCGGTCTGGAGCCCCGAACCGGCCTACAGCCGCCGCAAAGCCACGCTCTCGATCCGGTGGCTCGCGCCCTTGGTGAGGATCAGGCTCGCCCGCTGGCGCGTCGGGACGATGTTCTCGCGCAGGTTCGGCAGGTTGATGGTCGTCCAGAGCCGGTCGGCGATGTCGAGCGCCTCGGTCTCGGGGATCCCGGCGTATTTCCGGAAGTAGGAGCGCGGATCGCGGAACGCCGTCTGGCGCAGCTTCATGAAGCGCGTGACGTACCAGCGGTGCAGGTCGTCCTCGTGGCCGTCGAGATAGATCGAGAAGTCGAAGAAGTCGGACACGAACGGGATCGCGGTCCCGTCCCGGGGCAGCCGCGCCGGCTGGAGCACGTTCAGGCCCTCGACGATCAGGATGTCGGGGCTCTCCACCACCCGCTCCTCCCCGGGCACCCGGTCGTAGACGAGGTGCGAGTAGAGCGGCGCGGTCACGCGCTTGTGGCCGGCCTTCACGTCGTGGAGGAAGCGCAGCAGCGCGGCGGTGTCGTAGCTCTCCGGGAAACCCTTCCGCTCCATCAGCCCGTTGGCGGCGAGTTCGGCGTTGGGCAGCAGGAACCCGTCGGTGGTGACGAGGTCGACCTTCGGGGTGTTGGGCCAGCGCGCCAGCAGGGCGGTCAGGATGCGGGCGGTCGTCGACTTGCCCACCGCCACCGAGCCGGCGAGCCCGATGATGTAGGGCGCCTTGGTCTCGCGCTCGGCCAGCAGGAAGCGCTGCGTCGCCTTGAACAGCCCCTGCGTCGCCGCGACGTAGAGGGCGAGCAGGCGGGACAGCGGCAGGTAGATCGCCTCCACCTCCTCCAGCGAGATCGGGTCGTTGATCGATTGCAGCCGCTCGAGATCCTCCTGCTTGAGGGTCAGCGGCGTGTCGGCGCGGAGCTGCGCCCATTCCTCGCGGCTGAAGCGGCGATACGGCGAGAGCCGGTCCGACGCTTCGAGGATCGCCTCGACCGAGCCCGGCAGCGCGGCCGCGTTCACGCGGGGCGCCTCGCGGCCTTCTCGGCGATGCCGCTCTGGGCTGTGCGGCGCTCCAGCTCGGCCATGACGGCGTCGAGCTCGACGCCGCCGGCCCGGAGCAGCACGACGAGGTGGTAGAGCACGTCGGCGGCCTCGTTCCGCAGCCCGGTCTTGTCGCCCTGCACGGCCGCGATCGCCGCCTCCACCGCCTCCTCGCCGAGCTTCTTGGCCGCCTTGGCGGGTCCCTCGGACAGGAGCTTGGCCGTGTAGGAGGTGGCCGGATCGGTCCCGGCGCGGCTCGCCACGAGGGCGGCGAGGTCGGCGAGCGTGTAGGCGGTCATGAAGCGATCTGCATGTTACGACGGCCCCTTATACGGATCAGGGCCGGATTTCGGCAGGAAACTGCGCTACGGCCGCCCCGCGGGCAAGCGGGGCGGGTGAAGGCCGCCCGGCTTTGTCCGGGGTTCACCCGTTGTCGCGGCCTCACCCGTTCGGCAGGTGCCGCGCCAGCGCCTCCAGCACGGCCATGCGGACGGCCACGCCCATCTCGACCTGCTCGCGGATCAGCGACTGCGCGCCGTCGGCGATCTCGGAGGAGATCTCGACGCCGCGGTTCATCGGGCCCGGATGCATCACCAGGGCGTCGGGCTTGGCGAGCGCCAGCTTCTCGCCGTCGAGGCCGAAGTACCGGAAATACTCCTTCACCGAGGGCACGAACGAGCCGTTCATGCGCTCCCGCTGGAGGCGCAGCATCATCACGATGTCGCAGCCGACGAGGCCCCTGCGCATGTCGGTGAAGGTCTCGACGCCGAAGCGCTCGATGCCGGCGGGCAGCAGCGTCGAGGGCGCGATCAGGCGGACCCGCGCGCCCATCGCCTGCAGCAGGATGATGTTGGAGCGCGCCACCCGCGAGTGCAGGACGTCGCCGCAGATCGCCACCTGCAGCCCCTCGATCCGGCCCTTGTTGCGGCGGATGGTGAGCGCGTCGAGGAGCGCCTGGGTCGGGTGCTCGTGGGCGCCGTCGCCGGCATTGACCACCGCGCAGTCGACCTTGCGGGCGAGCAGGTGCACGGCGCCGGCCGATTCGTGGCGGACCACGATGATGTCGGGCCGCATGGCGTTGAGCGTCGCGGCGGTGTCGATCAGGGTCTCGCCCTTCTTCACCGAGGACGAGGCCACCGACATGTTCATGACGTCGGCGCCGAGCCGCTTCCCGGCGAGCTCGAAGGACGATTGCGTCCGGGTCGAGGGCTCGAAGAACAGGTTGATCTGCGTGCGGCCCCGCAGGGTCGTGCGCTTCTTCTCCACCTGCCGCGAGATGTCGACGGCGGATTCGGCGGCGTCGAGCAGCACCTCGATATCGGGCCGGGTCAGGCCCTCGATGCCGAGGAGGTGCCGGTGCGGGAAGGCCGGGGGCGGAGGCGTCGTCATGATGAGGCCCGGGTGTAGGTGCGGCGCGCCCGGCGGGCAAGGCTGTGTCGCGGACATCTCGGTTCTATCCGCGGCGTGGGCTCCGTCCCGGAAGGGCTGCGAGTGACAGGCGGGTGACAGGGTTGTGAGGCCCCGGCAGGCTCGACCGGCGGCGGGCGGAAGCGCGGGTCCCTCTCCCGCAGGGGGAAGGAACGCTCGCGCTCCGCCATCGACCGCGCGCCCCCACGGGCGCAGCCGTGTCCCGAGGGGAGGCTTAAGGGGCGGCTGCGGCCTTTTTTCCGGCGGATGGTAACCGGACGCCCCTGCGCCACGTATTCGCCCGAACGGTCGGGTTCCAGACGATTCCCGGCCTCGCGATGCTTGTCCGGGACCGTGAAGCTTGGCCGCCTCCCCTGCCCTCGAAGCCCCCGAGACCGTCGACCGGCAGGGGCGCCGCTGGTTCTACCGCCACCCGCTGGTTATCCGGCTGGCCCACTGGATCAACGCCGCCGTCCTGCTGGTGCTGCTGATGAGCGGCCTGCAGATCTTCAACGCGCATCCGGCGCTCTACTGGGGCGCGACCTCGACCTTCGACACTCCGGCGCTCGCCATCACCAGCGAGCAGGGCCGCGACGGCACGGCCCGCGGCGTCGTGACGGTCGGTTCCCACACCCTCGACACCACCGGCGTGCTCGGCCTGTCGAAGGAGTACGGCACCGAGGTGGAGCGCGCCTTCCCGTCCTGGGCGACGCTGCCGGCCAACCAGGACCTCGCCACGGGACGGCGCTGGCACTTCCTGTTCGCGTGGCTCCTCGTGATCAACGGCGCGGTCTACCTCCTCTACGGCCTGTTCAGCGGCCAGCTCCGCCGGCGCCTGATCCCGGACGGCGACCAGATCCGCGACTTCGGCGGCTCGGTGAAGGAGCACCTGCTCCTGCGCTTCCCCGAGGGCACCGAGGCCAAGCGCTACAACGTCATCCAGAAGCTGACCTACCTCGTCCTCGTGCTCGGCCTGCTGCCCGCGATGGTGCTCGCCGGCCTCGCCATGTCGCCCGGGATGGACGCCGCGTGGCCCTGGCTCACCGAGCTGTTCGGCGGCCGGCAATCGGCGCGCAGCGTCCACTTCATCGCCGCCGGGCTGATCGTGCTGTTCGTGGTGGTCCACGTGCTGCTCGTGATCGTGTCCGGGCTCGTCAACAACATGCGCGGCATGATCACCGGCTGGTTCAGCCTCGGCCGTCCCGAGAAGGAGCCCGCCCGATGATCCTCCACCGCCGCAAGCTCCTCACCGCGGGCGCGGGCCTGATGGGCACCGCCCTCCTCGGCGGCTGCGACCGGTTCGCCGGGAGCGAGACGGGGCGGCGCACCCTCCAGGTCGGCGAGGACGCGAACCAGTACGTCCAGCGCCTGCTGATGTCGCCCGCGACCCTGGCCCGGGAATTTCCGGCCTCGATGATCTCGCCCTGGTTCAAGCCGAACGGCACCATCGACCCGCCGGACCGCGCCTACCGGGTGCTGGCGGCGCAGAAGTTCTCGGACTTCAGGCTGACGGTGGACGGGCTGGTCCAGACCCCGCTGTCGCTGAGCCTCGCGGACCTGCGCGCCCTGCCCGCGCGCACCCAGATCACCCGTCACGATTGCGTGGAGGGCTGGAGCTGCATCGGGCAGTGGAGCGGCGTGCCGCTCGCCGAGGTGCTGAAGAAGGCCGGGCTGAAGCCGCAGGCGCGCTTCGCGGTGTTCCACTGCGCCGACACGCTGGAGTTCGAGGCCGGTCCCAAGGGCGGCGGCAAGGGGCGCGATCAGGGAGCGTCCCTCTGGCGCCCGACCCATCCGGGCGCGGTGCGCGCGGCCTATATTCAGCTCGCCGCCGCCGACGACTGGGGCGGCCCGGCCACCGCCACCGACGCCCCCAAGGACGATTGGGGCCAGGGCAGCCCGGCCCCGGAGCCCGAGCCGGCCGGGATCCCGATCCGCTACTACGAGAGCATCGACCTCTACGACGCCGTCAACCCGCAGACGATCCTGGCCTACGACCTCAACGGCAAGCCGCTGCCGGTCTCGAACGGCGCGCCGCTCCGCCTGCGGGTCGAGCGCCAGCTCGGCTACAAGCAGGCCAAGTACGTGATGCGGGTCGAGATGGTGGAATCGCTCGCCGGGATCGGCCAGGGCAGCGGCGGCTACTGGGAGGATCGCGGCTACGAATGGTACGCGGGGATCTGAGCGCTCAGCGAGACTTCGCCGCGCGCTCGCGCTCGATCGCCTCCATCAGCGCGGCGTTGATGCGAGCCTGCCAACCCGGGCCCTGGGCACGGAAATGCGCGACGATCTCCGGCAGGAGGTGGATCGCGACCATCTCGTCCGACCTGCCGGTCGGCCCACGCGGCACGAAGCGATCGCCGACATAGAAATCGGCGCGCGCGAGCATCGCGTCCGTCAGCTCGGGAATCTCGTCGTACTCCTCCGGCGTGATCGTGTGCGCGTCCACCTTGGCCAGGTCGCTCTTGATCGCGGCGTCAGCGGATGAGCGGTGCGTAGCGCTTCTGCTCTCTGACATTGGCCTTCCTCATCGAGAAAACGTGACGGTCCTGCCCGCGCGGAGTCCAGATTATGATCGTCATGCGGCCGGCCAGGAAGCCTACGGTGACGACACGGCACTCGCCGTAATCCTGGCGGATATCCTCGAACGTAAACACGGGGCCAGCGAACACGACGGCCGCGTCCTCGGAATCGAGTCCCCGTTCCGCCAGGGTTCGACCGCGCTTCGGGGGATCGTATGTGATCGCCATCGCACACGACTCATATAAGCCCTGTGCGCGGCTTACGCCGGCTCCCTCGGGCGAGGCTTGCGTCACCCCCGCCATTTGACATCCCGCCGCCCGTGACCCACTTGTCCCCGGCGCGCGGCCCCGGCCCGACGGCGGGCATACGTCCCACGCGAATCTCGAACAGAATTCGTCCGTCGCGCCCAGGCCCCGTCAGGGGCAGAGGTCTGAATGAAAGTCGTCGTCGTCGAGTCGCCGGCCAAAGCCAAGACGATCAATAAGTATCTCGGCCGCGACTATGAAGTCATCGCCTCCTTCGGGCACATCCGCGACCTGCCGCCCAAGGACGGCTCGGTGGATCCCGAGCAGGATTTCCGCATGGTCTGGGAACTGGCCGACCGCGGGGCGAGCCGGGTCTCCGAGATCGCCAAGGCGGTCAAGGGCGCCGACAAGCTGATCCTCGCCACCGACCCGGATCGCGAGGGCGAGGCGATCTCCTGGCACGTGCTGGAGGCGCTCACCGCCCGCAAGGCGCTCAAGGGCATCCCGGTCGAGCGCGTGACCTTCAACGCCATCACCAAGGCGTCGGTCGAGCAGGCGATGCGCAAGCCGCGCGAGATCGACCAGGCGCTGGTCGACGCCTACCTGGCGCGCCGCGCGCTCGACTACCTCGTCGGCTTCAACCTCTCGCCGGTCCTGTGGCGCAAGCTCCCGGGCGCCCGCTCGGCGGGGCGCGTGCAGTCCGTTGCGCTCCGCCTCGTCGTCGAGCGCGAGATGGAGATCGAGCGGTTCAAGCCGCGCGAGTACTGGA
This sequence comes from Methylobacterium sp. ME121, assembly GCF_000974725.1. Taxonomy (NCBI): domain Bacteria; kingdom Pseudomonadati; phylum Pseudomonadota; class Alphaproteobacteria; order Hyphomicrobiales; family Methylobacteriaceae; genus Methylobacterium; species Methylobacterium sp. ME121. The sequence continues at coordinate 5,660 of NZ_BBUX01000080.1, read as the reverse complement.
CGCTCATCGCGACCCTGACGACCGCCGACGGCGCGACCTTCGAGGCCCGGCTCGTGGGCGCCGACGGCAAGCGCATCCAGCGCCTCGACGTCGGCACGGGCGACGAGGCGGCCGCCTTCAGGCGCGACCTCGAGCTCGCGACCTTCCAGGTGGCGAGCGTCGAGGCCAAGCCCGCCAAGCGCCACCCGCAGCCGCCCTTCACCACCTCGACCCTTCAGCAGGAGGCCTCGCGCAAGCTCGGCATGGCGCCGGCCCAGACCATGCGGGTCGCCCAGCGCCTCTACGAGGGCGTCGACATCGGCGGCGAGACGGTCGGCATCATCACCTACATGCGGACCGACGGCGTCGACATGGCGCCGGAGGCGATCCAGGACGCCCGCCGGGTCATCGGCAAGGAGTTCGGCGACCGCTACGTGCCGGACGTGCCGCGCAAGTACAGCGTCAAGGCCAAGAACGCCCAGGAGGCCCACGAGGCGGTGCGTCCCACCGACATGGGCCGCCTGCCCAAGACGGTGGCGCGCCACCTGGAGCCCGAGCAGGCCCGGCTCTACGAGCTGATCTGGACCCGCACCATGGCGAGCCAGATGGAATCGGCCGAGCTGGAGCGGACCACCGTCGACGTCACCGCCAAGGTCGGGCCGCGGACCATCGACCTGCGCGCCACCGGCCAGGTGGTGAAGTTCGACGGCTTCCTGACCCTCTACCAGGAGGGCAAGGACGACGAGGAGGACGAGGAGAGCCGCCGCCTGCCGCCCATGAAGGCCGGCGACCCCCTCACCCGCGAGCGCATCAGCGCGACCCAGCACTTCACCGAGCCGCCGCCGCGCTACTCCGAGGCGAGCCTCGTGAAGCGCATGGAGGAGCTCGGCATCGGCCGGCCCTCGACCTACGCCGCGGTGCTCCAGACCTTGCGGGACCGCGAGTACGTCAAGATCGAGAAGAAGCGGCTGCAGCCGGAGGACAAGGGGCGGCTCGTCACGGGCTTCCTGGAGAGCTTCTTCCGGCGCTACGTCGAGTACGACTTCACCGCCGGCCTCGAGGAGCAGCTCGACCGGGTCTCCAACGCCGAGATCGACTGGCGGGCGGTGCTGCGCGACTTCTGGCGCGACTTCTCCGCGGCGATCGGCGAGACCAAGGAGCTGCGCGTCGCCGACGTGCTGGAGGCGCTGAACGGCCTTCTCGGGCCGCACATCTTCCCCGACAAGGGCGACGGCTCGAACCCGCGCACCTGCCCGACCTGCGGCTCGGGCCAGCTGTCGCTGAAGCTCGGCAAGTTCGGCGCCTTCATCGGCTGCTCGAACTACCCGGAGTGCAAGTACACCCGCCAGCTCTCGGCCACGGGCATCGACGGCGACGGGGACGGCTCCTCGGCCGAGGGCGGCCAGCCGGGCGTGCGCGTGCTGGGCGACGATCCCGCGACCGGCCTGCCGGTGACGCTCCGCGACGGCCGCTTCGGGCCGTTCCTCCAGCTCGGCGAGGCCTCCACCGAGAAGGGCGCGGAGAAGCCGAAGCGCTCGTCGCTGCCGAAGGGGCTGAGCCCCTCGGACGTGGATCTGAACAAGGCGCTGGCCCTGCTCGCGCTGCCCCGCGAGGTGGCGCGCCACCCCGAGACCGGCGAGCCGATCCTGGCCAATCTCGGCCGGTTCGGGCCCTACGTGCAGCACGGGAAGACCTACGCCAATCTCGGCAAGGACGACGACGTGCTGGAGATCGGGGCCAACCGCGCCATCGACCTGATCGTCGCCAAGGAGCAGGGCGGCGGCCGCGGCCGCCCGGCCGCCGATCCGGGCCGGCCGCTCGGCAAGGACGAGGCCAGCGGCCGAGACCTCGTGGTCAAGGCCGGCAAGTACGGACCCTACGTCACCGACGGCGAGGTCAACGCCACGCTGCCGAAGACGATGAGCGCCGAGGCGCTGACGCTGGACGAGGCGATCGCCCTGGTGAACGCCAAGCGCGCCGCGGGCGGCGGCAAGCCGGCGAAGCGGGGGGCGGCCCGGAAGAGTTCGGCGCGCGCCGCGAGCGGCGACAAGCCGGCGGCGAAGAAGACCGCCACGAAGAAGCCGGCGGCCAAGAAGGCGGCGACCAAGAAATCGAGCTCGGGCTGAGGGGCTCGCGGGCGGGGGCCGGGAGCGGCCGCCCCGTCCGCGCGAGCGGAGCGAGGCGATCCGGGACAGCCCGGGGCCGCCGAGCGTGGCGCCGACCGGTTGCTTCGCTGCGCGCGCGGACGTCGGTGGGGGCTCGCCGCCCGCTCAGCGTGCGCCGCGGTCGGCGATCGGGATCAGACCAGGTAGGTGATGGTCGCCGCCAGCGCGGTCGCGAAGGTCGCCAGCGCGAGGGTGGTGGAGTTCATCAGGGCCCGGCCGGGCGGCACGCCGGCCGCGTCGTCGTCGCAGCCGAAGGCGGCGCCGGCCGCGTGCTCGAATCGGATCAGCGTGAGGCGGCGGGCCTCGATCGCGGCGTCGCTCATGGACTGCGGCTCCCTGACCACGGTCAAGATTTATCTCCGCCACTAACGTCGATCGTCCCGTTCTGTTCCGGTCGTCGCCTATGGAAGCCGGGCCTGCGGGTCACGAGAAAGCCTTAACCCATTGTTGTGCAACGTCGTGATGACGGCCCGGCGCGCACAACCGTGTCCCGTTGCGGCCGCGGCCCTCGCTCGCGGCGGCGCAGCATGCGATGATGCGACCGCTTCGCCGCAGGGCGAACGGCTTTGATGTTTCCGTTTTGTTCCGCTATCATGCGGGGATGAAGGCGCATGCTCCACGACCCGAGACCCGTCCCAAGACCCGTCCGCGCGATTCCGAGCCGGCCGACGCGCCGCGCGCGCGGAGGCCGCGCGTGAGCGACCCGGCGCGGGACCTGTTCGGGCCGGGCGGCAAGGGCGCGGCGGCCCGTCCGCCCGAGCCGCGGCGGCGCCTGGACGCCTCGGCCTCCGTGGCGACGCTCGCGGCCGCCGAGCCCGAGGGCGGCTACACCGCCTCCGACATCGAGGTGCTGGAGGGGCTGGAGCCCGTCCGGCGCCGGCCCGGCATGTATATCGGCGGCACCGACGAGCGGGCGCTGCACCACCTCTTCGCAGAGGTGATCGACAACTCGATGGACGAGGCGGTCGCCGGCCATGCCAGCTTCATCGAGGTGGAACTGGAGGAATCCGGCGCCCTCGTGGTCACCGACAACGGCCGCGGCATCCCGGTCGACCCGCACCCGAAGTTCCCCGGCAAGTCGGCGCTCGAGGTCATCATGACCACGCTGCACGCCGGCGGTAAGTTCGACTCGAAGGTCTACGAGACCTCGGGCGGCCTGCACGGCGTCGGCATCTCGGTGGTGAACGCGCTCTCCGACCTGCTGGAGGTCGAGGTCGCGCGCAACCAGACCCTCTACCGCCAGACCTTCTCGCGCGGTCACGCGCAGGGCGCGTTGGAGCTGGTCGGCCGGGTGCAGAACCGGCGCGGCACCCGGGTCCGTTTCCACCCGGACGCCCAGATCTTCGGCTCGCTGAAGTTCGACCCGCGCCGCCTGTTCAAGATGGCGCGCTCGAAGGCCTACCTGTTCGGCGGCGTCGAGATCCGCTGGCGCTGCGCTCCCGCCCTCCTCGAGGGGCTGGCGGACGTGCCGGCCGAGGCGGTCCACCGCTTCCCCGACGGGCTGCGCGACTATCTGGCCCGGGACATCGACGGAAAGGAGCTCGTCACCGAGGCGATGTTCTCCGGCAAGATCACCAAGCCGGGCTCGCACGGGTCGCTCGAATGGGCGGTGGCCTGGATGGTGGCCGAGGACGGGTTCTCGCACTCCTACTGCAACACCATCCCGACCCCCGAGGGCGGCACCCACGAGGCGGGCCTCCGCGTCGCGCTGCTGCGCGGCCTGCGCGAGCACGCCGAGCGGGTGAACCAGGCCAAGCGCATGACGGCGGTGACCACCGACGACGTCATGGCGACCTGCGCGTCGATGCTCTCGGTGTTCATCCGCGAGCCCGAGTTCCAGGGGCAGACCAAGGACAAGCTCGCCACCGTGGAGGCCCAGCGCATCGTCGAGACGGCGGTGCGCGACGCCTTCGACCACTGGCTCGCCGCCTCTCCGGCCCAGGCCAACAAGCTCCTCGACTGGGTGATCGACCGGGCCGAGGAGCGCCTGCGCCGCCGCCAGGAGAAGGAGGTCGCCCGCAAGAGCGCGACCCGCAAGCTGCGCCTGCCCGGCAAGCTCGCCGACTGCTCGGCGGCCGGCACCGCGGGCTCGGAGATCTTCATCGTCGAGGGCGACTCGGCCGGCGGCTCCGCCAAGCAGGCCCGGGACCGGGCGACCCAGGCGATCCTGCCGCTGCGCGGCAAGATCCTGAACGTCGCCTCGGCCTCGCGCGACAAGCTCGGCGCCAACCAGCTGATCTCGGATCTGACCCTGGCGCTCGGCTGCGGCACCGGCACGGCCTTCCGCGAGACGGATCTGCGCTACGAGAAGGTGATCATCATGACGGACGCCGACGTGGACGGCGCCCACATCGCCTCGCTGCTGATCACCTTCTTCTACCGCCAGATGCCGAGGCTGATCGACCGCGGCCACCTCTACCTCGCGATCCCGCCGCTCTACCGGCTGCAGCAGGGCTCGAAGGTGGCCTATGCCCGGGACGACGCGGATCGCGAGCGGATCGTCAAGACGGTGTTCAAGGGCGGCAAGGTCGAGATCGGGCGGTTCAAGGGCCTCGGCGAGATGATGCCGGCCCAGCTCAAGGAGACCACCATGGACCCGAAGAAGCGCACGCTCCTGCGCGTCGCGGTCCTGGACGAGGCCCGGGAATCGACCGGCGACACGGTCGAGCGCCTGATGGGCAACAAGCCCGAGGCGCGCTTCGCCTTCATCAGCGAGCGCGCGGCCTTCGCGGAGGGCGCCGACCTCGACATCTGACGCAGTCCCGACGCGGCCCCGCCGCGTCGGGCGACGGCCTCCGGTCGCGGCCTAGCGCGGGGCCGCGATCGCCTTGGCCGGGTCGAAGGGCTGGGCCGCCGCCACCGCGTCCTTGCCCATGTTGAGGACCGCCGAGAACCGGTCGCCGCCGGGCCGCAGAACCAGGGCTCCCGGCTCGACCGCGATGAGCTTGCTGCCGAGGCCCAGGAAGCCGCCGACGTCGATCACCACCGCCCTGAGCGTCCCGCCGTCGGTGATCAGCAGATCGTCGATCTTGCCGACGCTGTCGCCGGCGGCGTTGCGCACCGTCACGCCGATCATCTTCGTGGTCAGGAAGCTGACGGGCTTGAGTCCCTGGCGCTTGGCGGCGTCCTCGGCGTTCGCCGCCTCCATCAGCCGCCCCACCCCCTTGCCGTCCGTCGAGGTGCCCGGCCCCGTGCCCGGCAGGATCGTGTCCTTGCCGATCACACTGGCGTCCTGCGCGGAGGCCGGCGCGCCGGCCAGGCCGAGGGCGGCGAGCGACAGGAGAAGGATTCGGCTTCGCATGGCTGATCGCTCCGCGCGCCCGATCCCTGCGTGGAAGGCCCCGTCCGGGTCCCCGTGGGGCGCCGCGGTCTCAATCGCGGGCGGCGCGCCCGGTTCCGGCCTTCCCTGTCGCACCCGGACCGGCCGAACCGGCGGCCCCGAAACGCGAGAAGGGCCCGGCCTTGCGGCCGGGCCCTTCCCCTGCGCGGAGCCGGCAGGGCCGGCTCCGGCATTCG
>NZ_BBUX01000081.1:0-25697 GCF_000974725.1 Methylobacterium sp. ME121 | reverse complement strand
TGGCTTGGTGCGGGAGAACTTTTCCTTGCCCATCAGAGCCTCCTAGATTCGAATTCGCGTTGCGGAAGAAGAGATGCTTAGGCGTACTTGGCGATGACCTTGTCGGCCTCGCCGCGCGGCACCTCTTCGTAGTGGTCGAACTGCATCGTGAAGTTGGCGCGGCCCTGGGAGAAGGAGCGCAGCTGATTCACGTAGCCGAACATGTTGGCCAGCGGCACCATCGCGTTGATGACGTTGGCGTTGCCGCGCATGTCCTGGCCCTGGATCTGGCCGCGGCGGGCGTTCAGGTCGCCGATGACCGAGCCGGTGTACTCTTCCGGCGAGACGACCTCGACCTTCATCACCGGCTCGAGCAGGACCGAGCCGCCCTTCTGCAGGGCCTCACGGAAGGCCGCGCGGGAGGCGATCTCGAAGGCGAGCGCCGACGAGTCGACGTCGTGGTAGGCGCCGTCGACCAGCTCGACCTTGACGTCGACGACCGGGAAGCCGGCCAGCACGCCGGCGCCGAGCACCGAGTTCAGGCCCTTCTCGACGCCCGGGATGTACTCCTTCGGCACCGCGCCGCCGACGATCTTCGACTCGAACGAGAAGCCGGCGCCCGGCTCGTTCGGCTCGACCACGAACTTCACGCGGGCGAACTGACCGGTACCGCCGGTCTGCTTCTTGTGCGTGTAGTCGATCTCCTGACGGCGGGTCAGCTTCTCGCGGTAGGCGACCTGCGGCTGGCCGATATTCGCGTCGACCTTGTAGGTGCGGCGCAGGATGTCGACCTTGATGTCCAGGTGGAGCTCGCCCATCCCCTTGAGGATGGTCTGGCCCGACTCCTGGTCGGTGGAGACGCGGAAGGACGGATCCTCGGCGGCGAGCTTCGAGAGCGCGATGCCGAGCTTCTCCTGGTCGGCCTTCGACTTCGGCTCGACGGCGATCTCGATGACGGGCTCGGGGAACTCCATCTTCTCGAGGATCACGGCCTTCTGCGGGTCGCAGAGGGTGTCGCCCGTGCGGGTATCCTTGAGGCCGGCGAGGGCGACGATGTCGCCCGCGAAGGCCTCCTTGATGTCCTCGCGGTTGTTGGCGTGCATCAGGAGCATGCGGCCGACGCGCTCCTTCTTGTCGCGCGACGAGTTCAGGACGTTGGCGCCCGTCTCGACCTTGCCCGAGTACACGCGGCAGAAGGTGATCGTGCCGACGTGGGGATCGTCCATGATCTTGAAGGCGAGCATGGAGAAGGGATCCGAGTCCGACGGGTGACGGACGGTCTCTTCCTCGGTCTTGAAGTCGATGCCCTTGATCTCGCCGCGATCGGCCGGGGAGGGCAGGTAGTCCACGACGGCGTCGAGGAGCGGCTGCACGCCCTTGTTCTTGAACGCCGAGCCGCAGAGCACCGGGTGGAAGGCGCGCAGCTGCACGGCCTTGCGCACCAGGGTGCGCATCGTCGCCTCGTCCGGCTCGTTACCGTCGAGGTAGGCGGACATGGCGTCGTCGTCGAGCTCGACGCAGGCCTCGACCAGCTTGGTGCGGTACTCGACGGCCTGGTCCTTGAGGTCGGCCGGGATCTCGGTCTCGTCGAAGTTGGCGCCGAGCGCCTCGCCCGACCAGACGATCGCCTTCATCTTGATGAGGTCGATGACGCCCTGGAAGCTCGACTCGGCCCCGATCGGGAGCTGCAGGCACACGGGCTTGCCGGCGACGCGGTCGATGATGTCGGCGACGCACTTGAAGAAGTCGGCGCCGATCTTGTCCATCTTGTTGACGAACACGACGCGCGGCACGTCGTACTTGTCGGCCTGGCGCCACACGGTCTCGGTCTGCGGCTCGACGCCCTGGTTGCCGTCGAGCACGCACACGGCGCCGTCGAGCACGCGGAGCGAGCGCTCCACCTCGATGGTGAAGTCGACGTGGCCGGGGGTGTCGATGATGTTCAGGCGCTTGTCGCGCCAGAAGCAGGTGGTCGCAGCCGAGGTGATCGTGATGCCACGCTCCTGCTCCTGCGCCATCCAGTCCATGGTGGCGGCGCCCTCATGGACCTCGCCGATCTTGTGGGACTTTCCGGTGTAGTAGAGGATCCGCTCCGTGGTCGTGGTCTTGCCGGCATCGATGTGGGCCATGATGCCGAAGTTGCGGTAGTCCTCGATCGCGTGCGTGCGGGGCATCGAATTGCTCCTGAGAGACGGCGGAACCGCTTACCAGCGGTAGTGCGAGAAGGCGCGGTTGGCTTCCGCCATCCGGTGCGTGTCTTCGCGCTTCTTGACGGCGTTGCCGCGGTTGTTGGCGGCGTCGAGCAGCTCGGCCGAGAGGCGCTCGACCATGGTGCGGTCGTTCCGCGAGCGCGCGGCCTGGATCAGCCAGCGGATCGCCAGCGCCTGGCGGCGCTCGGTGCGGACCTCGACGGGGACCTGGTAGGTCGCGCCGCCGACGCGGCGGGAGCGGACCTCGATCATCGGGGCCACGTTGTCGAGCGCGGCGCGGAACACCTCGATCGGGTTGGCGCGGGCGCGGTTCTCGACGATGTCGAAGGCGCCGTAGACGATCCGCTCGGCGGTCGACTTCTTGCCCTCGTACATGATGGAGTTCATGAACTTCGTCAGCACCACGTCCCCGTACTTCGGGTCCGGGATGATCTCACGCTTCTCGGCAGAGTGACGACGGGACATATTCTGAGACTCTCGAACAAAAAGATCTTAAGCGCCCCGCGCAGGTCGCCTCAGCCCTGAGGCCGGCGACATCCTTACGAGGCCGTGGAAACACGGACCGGCGCCCGGGAAATATCCGGGCGTCCGACTTACTTCGGCCGCTTGGCGCCGTACTTCGACCGGCGCTGCTTGCGGTTCTTCACGCCCTGCGTGTCGAGCACGCCGCGCAGGATGTGGTAGCGCACGCCCGGAAGATCCTTCACGCGGCCGCCGCGGATCATCACCACGGAGTGCTCCTGAAGGTTGTGACCCTCGCCCGGGATGTAGCCAATCACCTCGAAACCGTTGGTGAGGCGCACCTTGGCGACCTTCCGGAGCGCCGAGTTCGGCTTCTTCGGGGTCGTCGTGTAGACGCGGGTGCAGACGCCGCGCTTCTGCGGGCAAGCGTCGAGCGCCGGAACCTTGTTGCGGCTCCGCTGGATCTTCCGCGGCTGGGCGATCAGCTGGTTGATCGTCGGCATCCTGTGCCCTCTTCCTCGGTCACCTAGTCCGAACTGCGCAGGGCAGTCCGCAAAACGAATATGCGCCGGAGGGCCTGTCACGGACCCTCGGCGCGGTGTGGGCAGAGGAGCACGCCCGAAACGAACGCGCTCGTACCTACGGATCTGACTTACAGCGTCAGGCGATTTGAACCCTCGGAGCGCTCGGGGCGATGGCGGCGGCTTCCGGGGGTTTGCCCGTGGGCCGTCGGCAGGCGATGGCCGTCCGAAGTGGCGCGCTTCTAGACGCGGTTGCCCCTCAGGTCAATGCGGTTACGGCAGAAAACTGCACCGCGGCTGAGGTTAAGGATCGGTCAAGGCCGCGCCATCTGGCGCCGCGCCTGCGCGACCGCTGTCGGATCGCTTATCGCCCACGGCTGTCGGCCGGGTCAACGCAGACCGGCCGGGCCGCGCCACTTCCGGCGCCACGCCCGCGCCGGGGCGGATCGAGGAAGACCTGCCCTCCGGCACGGCGGGAAAATGCGTCCCTCGCCGCCGGCGGTCTCGGCGAGATCCCCACGCCGTCAGAGAATAAAGGAAATCTTTTCCCGTTGATTCAGCCGCATGCTCGAGATGATGATGGGTCGTTTCCCGACTCAGCGCCCGCGCTGTCGCTCATCTGAGCGCAGCATGGACTGAATCAATACGCATCTCGATCTGTTAATTCTTCTCCACACGCACAGCCAGACCGAGAACATCCGGGAAACTGGGCAATACCTTCACCTGTACGGACTTCCGACGATCTGATGGAGCTACCTGTGCGCCGCCTCTTCGCCTTCGCCCTCGCCATCGTCCTGTCTGCGGGCCCCGCCCTGGCCGACCGTCTGGACGCCATCCGACAGGCCGGCGTTCTCCGGGTCGCCGCCTTCGACAGCAACCCACCTTTCGGTTTCGTCGATCCGGCGACGAAGCGGATCAACGGCCTGGACGTCGAGTACGCGCAGGCCATCGCCGACGCGCTCGGCGTCAAGCTGGAGGTTCGGCCCACCAATCCGGCGAATCGGATCCCGCTGCTCACCTCCGGCAAGGTCGATCTGGTTCTGGCGAATTTCACCATCACGGACGATCGGGCCAAGCAGCTCGATTTCAGCATCCCGTACTTCGCCTCCGGCCAGCAATTCCTGGCGAAGAAGGGCACCCTGTCGTCGCCGGAGCAGCTGAACGGGCTCCGGATCGGCGCCGACAAGGGCACAACCAATGAGATCGTCCTGCGCCGCGATTTCCCGAGGGCCATCGTGGTAGCCTTCGACGACACGCCCTTCGCCTTCACGGCGCTGCGCAACGGCAACGTTCAGGCGATCACGCAGGACGGTCCGAAGCTGGTCGGGCTGCTCGCGAAGGTGCCGGACCGGGAGAACTACGAGATTCCCGCCTTCAGTATCTCCAACGACTATATCGGCGTCGGCATCCCGAAGGGCGAGACGCGCCTGCGGGATCTCGTGAACGAGACTCTGCGCGGCCTGGAGGCGAGCGGGCGGGCGGCCGCGATCTACGACCGCTGGTTCGGGCCCGAGACCGAGCAGCCCCTGCCGCGCCTGTTCCGGATCGGGGACCGTAGCTGACCGAGTCGGCCCGGCACCGATGACTCCACTGGTCGGCGACGCGCTCGCGCCGCGCTACCTCGCCTGGCTGCTGCAGGGCTTCGGCGTCACCCTGGCCCTGTCGGCAGCCACCTGCCTCGCCGGCACAGCGCTGGGCTTCGCGGCGTGCGGGCTGCTGGAGGCGGGCGGCCGCGCGGGACGCGGTGTCGTCACCCTCTCGGTCGGCATCGTCCGCAACACGCCGCTGCTGGTCCAGCTCTTCATCTGGTACTTCGCGGTCGCCGCCGCTCTGCCGCACGGCGTGACGGCCTGGCTCAACGCGCCGCACGTCCTGGACCTGGGACTCGGCGCCCTGCGCTGGCCCGCCTACGAGAGCCTCGCCGGGTTCTGCGGGCTCGCGCTCTACGCGGGCGCCTACATCGCCGAGGAACTCCGCGCCGGCATCGGGGCCGTCCGGTCCACCCAGCGGGAGGCCGCCCTCGCCCTGGGCCTGGCGCCCGTCCAGGCGTTCCGCCACATCGTGCTGCCCCAGGCCCTGCGCGTCGCCTGGCTGCCGATCGTCGGCCAGTACCTGAACACGCTCAAGAACACCTCGCTGACCATGACGATCGGCCTCGCGGAGTTGTCCTACGCGTCCCGGCAGGTCGAGACCGAGACCTTCGAGACCTTCCAGGCCTTCGGCATCGCGACGCTCCTCTATGTCGGCGCGGCGGCCGCGGTGGAGACGGCCGGGCAGATCCTCGGCCGCCGGTTCCGTCCCCCGGGACGGCACCGATGAACCCCTCGGTCGTCATCGACAATCTCGGCTACCTGCTGGTCGGGGCTTGGCCCGACGGACCGGTCGGCGGGCTTGCCCTGACCCTGATTCTCTCCGGCCTGTCCGGTCTCGCCTCGGCCGCACTCGGGCTCATCTTCGGCGTCGTCCTGGCCGTGAGTGCGGGTGCCGCCCGGACGATCCTCACCGCCGGGCTCGGCTTCCTCCGCGCCGTGCCGGTCGTGATGCTGATCTTCTGGACCTACTTCCTGCTGCCGATCCTGTTCGGCGTGTCGATCCCGGAGGCCGGTACGGTCGCAGCGGCGCTGTCGCTCGTCGGAGGCGCCTACCTGTCCTACGGCGTGGCGTCGGGCATCGCGAGCGTCGGCCGCGGCCAGTGGGAGGCCGGCCTGGCGCTCGGCCTCGGTCCCTGGCGCACCCTGCGATTCGTCATCCTGCCGCAGGCGCTGCGCGCCATGGCGCCGTCCTTCGTCAACCAGTGGACCACGCTCATCAAGGACACGTCGCTCGCCTACGTGATCGGCGTGCCCGAATTGTCCTTCGTGGCCGCGCAGGTGAACAACCGCGCCATGATCTACCCGGCCGAGATCTTCCTCTTCGTCGGTGCCGTCTACGGCGTCCTGTGCGTCTCCCTGGACGGGCTGGCCTCCCGTGTGAGGAGGCCCGGCAGGGTCCCGGCGCATCGCGCCAAGTGACGGAGCGGCCGAGGGGCCCACGCGCCCGAGCCGGCCCGCGGGACGTGGCCGATTCCTCCGGGCACACGCGCAAGGCGTACCGGATCGGGGCAGGCGCGCGCCGGCACGGTCTACGGAGAATTAAAGCGATCCATCGAATTGTCGCGCTCATCGGGCGGCCAGGTCGCCGCCGCAGGTTCGCGTCGAGAGTGTTGCGTATGGGTTGCGTCGCGGTCAGCAACGTCGTTCCGTTCCGGCGGCCGATTCCCGCCCAGGCCCCCGGCGAGCGGGAGGCGCGCAACCGTCGCCGCAGCGAGCAGCGCTCCCTGCTGGACGCGGTCTACGCCACCGGCAGCATGGTCGTCGCCGCGGAGGATCGCGGCCTCAAGCTCACCGCCTCGCGGCTGCAAGTCTACGGCTTCCTGGCGATCGAGGAGGTGGGCGAGGACGGCCGGATGCGGCGGCTCCGCCCGTCCGAGGCGATTCGCGCCCGCTCGGAGCGGCCCTGGCGCCTGTCGAAGCCCGCGAGCGGGGCCTCGGTCACCATCCCGAGCCTCGACGGCTTCCTGTTCGAGACGGCCGGCCAGCCGATCTGATCGATTCCGACCGCCGCGCGACAACCGACCGGTGCGCCGACAGGCGTGCCGGTCGTCGCGCGTCCGGGGCCCGGGCTCCGCCAGGGCACCGCCAACAGGCCCCGACGCCGGATCAGCCCCCGATGCGGCGGCGACGATTTCCCGCCGGTCGGCTTGCCATCGGCGGCCGCCCGTAGTATGCGCCCGGCCTTCGCGACATTTCCGATGGGTGCTCGCACCCCGTGAACGCGGTGACCGCGCCGGTGTCTCAAAACACCGCCAGCGCGGTCGAACACATGAGCCGGGGACGTCAGGTCCCCATCAGGCGTCGTCCGCCGGGCAATACCGTCCGTGTGCGGAAACCCGCCTGAAACAAGGAGTCACGCACGTGATCCAGATGCAGACGAATCTGGACGTTGCCGACAACTCGGGTGCACGCCGTGTGATGTGCATCAAGGTTCTCGGCGGGTCGAAGCGCAAGTATGCCGGCGTGGGCGACGTGATCGTCGTCTCCGTCAAGGAGGCGATCCCGCGCGGTCGCGTCAAGAAGGGCGACGTCATGAAGGCGGTCGTCGTCCGCACGGCCAAGGACGTGAAGCGCGCCGACGGTTCGGTGATCCGCTTCGACAAGAACGCCGCGGTCCTGATCAACAACCAGAAGGAGCCGATCGGCACCCGTATATTCGGACCGGTGCCGCGCGAGCTCCGCGCCCGCAACCACATGAAGATCATCTCCCTGGCTCCGGAGGTGCTGTAATGGCTGCCAAGATCAAGAAGGGCGACAAGGTCGTCGTGCTCACCGGCCGCGACTCGGGCCGGTCGGGCGAGGTGATCCAGGTTTTGCCGAAGGAAGGCCGGGCCTTCGTGCGCGGCATCAACCTGGTGAAGAAGCACCAGAAGCAGACCCAGAACCAGGAAGGCGGCATCATCTCCAAGGAGGCCGCCATCCAGCTCTCGAACATCGCGGTGGCGGACGCCAACGGCAAGCCGACCCGCGTGGGTTTCCGCATCCTCGAAGACGGGCGCAAGGTCCGGTTCGCCAAGACCACGGGGGATCAGATCGATGGCTGAGGCCGACAAGAACGCCTACACCCCGCGCCTGCGCAAGCACTACGACGAGGTGGTTCGCCAGAAGCTGATCGAAGAGTTCGGCTACAAGAACCCGATGGAAGTGCCGCAGATCACGAAGATCGTGATCAACATGGGCGTCGGCGAGTCCACCGCGGACTCGAAGAAGGCCTCGGTGGCGGCGGCCGATCTGGCCCTGATCGCCGGCCAGAAGCCGGTCATCACGAAGGCCCGCAAGGCCATCGCGACCTTCAAGGTCCGCGAGGGCATGCCGATCGGCTGCAAGGTGACCCTGCGCAAGCAGCGCATGTACGAGTTCATGGACCGGCTGATCACCATCGCGCTGCCGCGCGTGCGTGACTTCCGCGGCCTGAATCCGCGCTCGTTCGACGGCCGCGGCAACTACGCCCTGGGTCTCAAGGAGCACCTCGTGTTCCCGGAGATTTCCTACGACAAGGCCGAGCAGATGTGGGGCATGGACATCGTCGTGGCGACCACCGCCAAGACCGATGCCGAGGCCAAGGCGCTGCTCGCCGCCTTCAAGTTCCCGTTCCGGCAGTGAGGCCCTCGGGTCTCAGACGCGGACACCGGAGATAGACGACATGTCGAAGAAAAGCTCAGTCGAGAAGAACGAGGCCCGCAAGGCGCTGGTGAAGCGCTTCGCGGCCAAGCGGAAGGCGCTCCTGGAGATCGCCAACAACGACGCCCTCGAGATGGAGGAGCGCTTCGAGGCGCGCCTCAAGCTCGCGGAACTGCCGCGCAACTCGTCGGCCACGCGCATCCGCAACCGTTGCGGCATGACCGGCCGTCCGCGCGCCTATTACCGCAAGATGGGCATCTCGCGCGTGGCGCTGCGCGAGCTTGGCAACCGGGGCCTGATCCCCGGCCTGGTCAAGTCGAGCTGGTAAGGAGGTCCCCATGGTCAACGATCCCGTGGGCGACATGCTCACCCGCATCCGCAACGGCCAGCTGCGCCGTCGCAACGTCGTCCAGACGCCCGGCTCGCGCCTGCGCGCCAGCGTCCTCGACGTCCTGAAGGCCGAGGGCTACATCCGCGACTACGCGGCGACGGACCTCGGCAACGGCCGCACCGAGTTCGCCATCGAGCTCAAGTACTACGACGGGCGCCCGGTGATCCGCGAGATCAAGCGCGTGTCGAAGCCGGGCCGCCGGGTCTACTCGTCGGTCGGCGAGCTGCCGCACGTGGCCGACGGCCTCGGCGTCACCATCGTCTCCACCCCGCAGGGCGTCATGGCCGACCACGAGGCGCGCGAGCGCAACGTCGGCGGTGAAGTGCTCTGCACCGTGTTCTGATCGGGACGGAGGAGGTTATCCCATGTCTCGCGTAGGCAAGAAGCCGGTCCCCGTGCCGGCCGGCGTTACCGCCACGGTCACCGGTCAGACGGTGAAGATGAAGGGTTCGAAGGGCGAGCTGTCGTTCGTCGTTCCCGCCCTCGTCAACGTGGCGATGAAGGACGGCGCCATCGAGGTGCAGCCCGTCAACCAGTCCAAGCCGGCGCGCTCCCTGTGGGGCACGTCGCGGGCGCAGATCGCCAACATCGCCGAGGGCGTCTCGAAGGGCTTCGAGAAGAAGCTCGAGATCACCGGCGTCGGCTATCGCGCCGCGATGGCCGGCAAGGCGCTCAAGCTGTCGCTCGGCTACAGCCACGACATCGAGTACGCGATCCCCGCCGGGATCACGATCGCGACCCCGAAGCCCACCGAGATCACGATCTCCGGGATCAACCGCCAGCAGGTCGGTCAGGTCGCCGCCGAGATCCGCGAATACCGCGGACCCGAGCCATACAAGGGCAAGGGCGTGAAGTACGCGGGCGAGTTCATCTTCCGCAAGGAAGGCAAGAAGAAGTAAGGAGGGCATCATGTCTCGCAAGCTCGAAGCCCTCGATCGCCGCAAGGCGCGCGTCCGCCGCGCGCTGCGGGCCGCCGCCAACGGCCGCCCGCGGCTCTCGGTGTTCCGCTCGTCGAAGCAGATCTACGTGCAGGTCATCGACGACGTCGCCGGCAAGACGCTGGCCTCGGCCTCGTCGATCGACAAGGCCCTCAAGGGCGAACTCAAGACCGGCGCCGACATCGCCGCCGCCACCGCGGTGGGCAAGCTCGTCGCCGAGCGCGCCAAGGCCGCGGGCGTCACGAAGGTGATCTTCGACCGCTCCGGCTACATCTATCACGGCCGCGTCAAGGCCGTGGCCGAGGCCGCCCGCGAGGGTGGCCTGGAGTTCTGAGTCACGACGGCGGGCCGGGCGGATCCTCTTCGCCCGGCAGATCCGAAACCCGATCGAGCGAGCGGCCCCGCCGGCCGCGTCAGTGAGATGGACAGGTAGACAACATGGCACGTGAACGTGAAGGCGGGGGCCGCGGCCGCCGCGAAGACCGCGAGGAGCGCGACAGCGAGTTCGTGGACAAGCTCGTCCACATCAACCGCGTCGCGAAGGTGGTGAAGGGCGGCCGGCGCTTCGGCTTCGCCGCCCTCGTCGTCGTCGGCGACCAGAAGGGCCGCGTCGGCTTCGGCCACGGCAAGGCCCGCGAGGTGCCGGAGGCGATCCGCAAGGCGACCGAGGCTGCCAAGCGCGGTCTGATCCGCGTCTCGCTCCGCGAGGGCCGGACCCTGCACCACGACGTCAACGGCCGCCACGGCGCCGGCAAGGTGATCCTCCGCGCGGCCCCGCAGGGCACCGGCATCATCGCTGGCGGCCCGATGCGCGCTGTATTCGAGACGCTCGGCATGCAGGACGTCGTCGCCAAGTCGCTGGGATCCTCGAACCCCTACAACCTCGTGCGCGCCACCTTCGAGGCGCTCAAGAACGAGGACAGCCCGCGCTCCGTGGCGGCCCGCCGCGGCATCAAGGTGTCGAGCCTCCAGGCCCGTCGCCGCGACGCCGACCCGGCCGACCAGTCCGAAGCCGCGGTCGCGTAAGGGGAGGGTCCGATGGCACAGAAGACTCTCCGCGTCGAGCAGATCGGCTCGCCGATCCGCCGCGAGGCCAGCCAGCGCCAGACGCTGATCGGCCTCAAGCTCAACAAGCTCCACCGCGTGTCCGAGCTGGAGGACACGCCCTCCGTGCGCGGCATGATCCGCAAGGTTGCGCACCTCGTGCGCGTCCACGGCGACGTGGCGTGAGGAGGTCCCGATGAAGCTCAACCAGATCAGCGACAATCCCGGCGCCACCAAGGACCGGATGCGCGTGGGCCGGGGCATCGGCTCCGGCAAGGGCAAGACCGCGGGTCGCGGCGTGAAGGGTCAGAAGGCCCGGACCGGCGTGGCCATCAAGGGCTTCGAGGGCGGTCAGATGCCGCTGCATCGTCGCCTGCCGAAGCGCGGCTTCAACAACCTCTACGCCCAGGACCTGAACGAGGTGAACCTCGGCCGGATCCAGGAGGCCGTCGACGCGGGCAAGCTCGACAAGGCCGCCACCGTCACGGTGGAGAGCCTGGTCGCCGCCGGCATCATCGCCCGTCCCCGCGACGGCGTGAAGCTGCTCGGTGTCGGCGAGCTCACCGCGAAGCTCAGCTTCGAGGTCACCCGCGCCTCCAAGTCCGCCGTCGAGGCGGTCGAGAAGGCCGGTGGCTCGGTCAGCGTCGTCTACGCCCAGGGTGCCTCCACCCGCGGCGGCAGCGAGGCGGCCACGGCCTGACGGACGCGACGGGGCGACCGCGGGACCCGTTGCACGGGCTCCGCGCACCCTTTAAGCCGATCCTTCGAGCGGCGGCCCTGCGACCACGCGGGCCGCCGTTTTCATTTCATCCGGGCCGGTCGCCCGGCGACACTTCCAGGACGCGACGCTTATGGCCTCAGCCGCCGAGCAGCTTGCCGCCAATCTCAATTTCGGTGCGATCGCCAAGGCCGATGAGCTGAAGAAGCGCATCTGGTTCACGCTCGGCGCGCTCGTGGTGTTCCGGCTGGGCACGTACATCCCGATCCCCGGCATCGACCCGGAGCAGTTCGCCCGGAACTTCCAGCAGCAGGCGGGCGGCGTGCTGGGCCTGTTCAACATGTTCTCGGGCGGCGCCGTGGAGCGCATGGCGATCTTCGCCCTGAACATCATGCCCTACATCTCGGCCTCGATCATCGTGCAGCTCCTGACCTCGGTGATCCCGAGCCTGGAAGCGCTGAAGAAGGAGGGCGAGTCGGGCCGCAAGGTCATCAACCAGTACACCCGCTACCTGACGGTGGTGCTGGCGCTGGTTCAGTCCTGGGGCATCGCGATCGGTCTCCAGGGCTCCTCGGCCGCGATCGATCCGGGCCCGTTCTTCCTGGCCTCGACGGTGATCACGCTGACGGGCGGGACCCTGTTCCTGATGTGGCTCGGCGAGCAGATCACCTCGCGCGGCATCGGCAACGGCTCGTCGCTGATCATCTTCGCCGGCATCGTGGCCCACCTGCCGGTGGCGATCGCGGGCGCGCTCGAACTCGGCCGGACCGGCGCCCTGTCGCCGGCGATCATCCTGGGCGTGGGCGTCGCCGCCGTGGCGCTCGTCTACTTCATCGTGTTCATGGAGCGCGCCCAGCGCCGGCTGCTCATCAACTACCCGAAGCGCCAGGTCGGCAACCGCATGTACGAGGGCCAGACCTCGTTCCTGCCGCTCAAGCTCAACACCTCGGGCGTGATCCCGCCGATCTTCGCCTCGTCGCTCCTGCTGCTGCCGGCCACCGCCGCGAGCTTCTCGGCCAACGGTGGCGCCACCGGCTGGCTCGGCACGGTCACCGCCTATCTCGGCCACGGCACGCCGCTGTTCATGGTGCTCTACGCGGCGCTGATCATCTTCTTCACGTTCTTCTACACGGCGGTGGTGTTCAATCCGCAGGAGACGGCCGACAACCTGAAGAAGCATGGCGGCTTCATCCCGGGTATCCGCCCAGGTGAGCGCACCGCGGCCTTCATCGACAAGGTGCTGACCCGCATCACGGTGATCGGCGCCCTGTACCTGACCTTCGTGTGCCTCTGCCCGGAGATCCTGTCGTCCTACGCGGCGGCCAGCCTCGGCTTCGGCGGCACCTCGCTGCTGATCGTGGTCTCGGTCACGATGGACACGGTGGCGCAGATCCACGGGCACCTGATGGCCCATCAGTACGAGGGCCTCGTGAAGAAGGCCAAGCTGCGTGGCGCCTCGACCACGCAACGGCGGCGCTGAGCCTGCTACAGAGGCGGGCCGATCCCGAGG
The DNA here is from genome assembly GCF_000974725.1 of Methylobacterium sp. ME121. Taxonomy (NCBI): domain Bacteria; kingdom Pseudomonadati; phylum Pseudomonadota; class Alphaproteobacteria; order Hyphomicrobiales; family Methylobacteriaceae; genus Methylobacterium; species Methylobacterium sp. ME121. The sequence continues at coordinate 12,711 of NZ_BBUX01000081.1, read as the reverse complement.
ACTCTTCCGCCTCTGGCCCAAAGGTCTGGATGCCTCACCGGCCCGGACAGGCTAGAAAATCCCGAACCCGGCGATGCCAGGGAGGCTTCGCCACCACGGCTTGTGCCCACTGAGAGAGTGGGCCGAACGAGGACAACGCCATGCGTATCATTCTGCTCGGGCCGCCCGGTGCGGGGAAGGGGACGCAATCCGAGCGGATCGTACAGCGCTTCGGCATCCCGCAGCTCTCCACCGGCGACATGCTCCGCGCCGCGGTGGCCGCCGGCACGCCGGTCGGCCTCGAGGCCAAGGCCGTGATGGAATCCGGCGGCCTCGTCTCCGACCGGATCGTCGTCGGCATCGTCGCCGACCGGATCGAGGAGCCGGACGCCCGCCGCGGCTTCATCCTCGACGGCTTCCCGCGCACGGTCGCGCAGGCCGAGGCGCTCGGCGAGATGCTCGCCAGCAAGGGTCTGAGCCTCTCCGCGGTCGTCGAGCTGAAGGTCGACGAGAACGCCCTGGTCGGCCGCATCGAGAAGCGCGCCGCCGAGACCCTGGCCCGCGGCCAGGCCGTGCGGAAGGACGACACGCCGGAGGTGTTCAAGCAGCGGCTCGAGGCCTACCGCGCCCAGACGGCGCCCCTCTCCGCCTACTACGCGCAGAAGGGCACGCTGGAGACCGTCGACGGCATGCAGCCGATCGACAAGGTCACCGCCGACCTGATGGCGGTGCTGGAGCCCCACGAGGAGCGCGTCGCTTCCTGAAGCGATCGCGGCGCGCTGACCGATAAGTGAAGCGCGCCCGTGAACCCGGCGCGATCGCGGAGGGTTATGGGGCGGATCCACGATCGGAAACGCCATGACCATCCGCCTCTTCGCCACCGCCTCGCTCCTGCTCGCGGTGGCCCTATCGCCGCTGCCGGCCTTCGCGCAGAGCCCGGCCCAGTCCTTCGTGTACGGCCAGAAGCGGTTCCGCCACGCCTGCCGGCCGCCGCTCAAGTACGCGGCGGGGACCTGCGTTCGACGCTGCCCGGCGGGCTACCAGAACATGGGCGGCTACTGCCGGCTGCGGAACCAGGGCTTCCGCTGAGACGCGGTCCGCGCGCAGGGGGCGCGGTCCCGAGATCCGGCGATCACCCCCGGCTCCGTCGTTCAGATCCGCCCCTCGCGGCGGAGGCTCCCGAAGAAGTTGACGATGTCCATCTGCAGCGACCGGTGGCCGAACAGGCGGAACGGGTAGCCTTCGGCCGTTCCGTCGCGCAGCTCGATCATCGCCGTCATCGTGTTGTAGCGGAACACCATGCGGCGTCCGGCGAGGGTCGCCCAGAGCAGCGGCGGCCCGCCGTCCCCGTCCTGGAGCGCGACCGAGCCGGGCTCCGCCTCGGCGAGCACGCCGCCGATCACCGCCAGCGTCACCGGCATGACCTCTTCCAGCGTCTCTTCCGCGGCGCGCAGCACCGAATCGGCGAAGGCCCGCAGGGTCGCGCCGTCGCTCGTCAGGACCGCCATCTCCGCTCCTCGATCACACATTGTGGGCGCGCACCGTGCGCTTGGGGGGACAGAACGATGGCGACCCGTCGTTGACATCGGGCCGCCCGCGCGCTAGCAGGCCCTCCTTCGTCCAACCGAACGATGGTCCGAGGTGCCCTGTCCGGGGCCGCCCGCGGGCCGCGTCGTCGTTTCACGCGCGCAGGGGCCGGCCTCCACCGGACGCGCGCGACACCGGCCCGGATCATCGGGCCCCAGATGGAGAGTGATCGTGGCCCGTATCGCAGGCGTCAACATCCCGACCAACAAGCGCGTCGTCATCGCGCTCCAGTACATCCACGGCATCGGCGCCAAGAAGGCCGAGGAGATCACCCAGAAGGTGAACATCCCCGCCGAGCGTCGCGTCAACCAGCTGACCGACGCCGAGGTTCTGCAGATCCGCGAGACGATCGACCGCGACTACCTCGTCGAGGGCGACCTGCGCCGCGAGGTCTCGATGAACATCAAGCGCCTGATGGATCTCGGCGCCTACCGCGGCCTGCGTCACCGCAAGCAGCTGCCGGTTCGCGGCCAGCGCACCCACACCAACGCCCGCACCCGCAAGGGCAAGGCGAAGCCGATCGCCGGCAAGAAGAAGTAAGTTTTGGGATCGGGAGGCTGCGCTTCGCTCGGCCTCCTTCCCGTCACGCCGGGTGTCCCGCGGGGGGCCCGGCTTTGGCACGGCGATCCTGCACGGACGCGCCGGCCAAGTCCCAAAAACAATCCCGAGCGCCTGGTGTTACGGGCGTGCCTGAAGGAAGAGTGAGACGAGAATGGCCAAGGAACCGCAACGCGTCCGCCGCCGCGAGCGCAAGAACATCGTGTCGGGCGTCGCCCACGTGAACGCCTCGTTCAACAACACGATGATCACCATCACGGACGCGCAGGGCAACACGATCTCGTGGTCGTCGGCCGGCGCGATGGGCTTCAAGGGTTCGCGCAAGTCGACCCCGTACGCCGCCCAGGTCGCCGCCGAGGATGCCGGCCGCAAGGCCGCCGAGCACGGCATGCGCACCCTCGAGGTCGAGGTGTCGGGTCCGGGTTCGGGCCGTGAGTCCGCGCTCCGCGCCCTCCAGGCGGCGGGCTTCACGGTGACCTCGATCCGCGACGTCACCTCGATCCCGCACAACGGCTGCCGGCCGCGCAAGCGCCGCCGCGTCTGATCCGAGCCTGCGAAGCCCTTTGACGGAGAAGCTCATGACGGGATCGAAGCCGCTTCCGGGCGTGCTGCGTTGGAAACTCGGCGACCTCACGGTCACCGCGCTCAACGACGGCTGGTTCCAGGCCAGCCTCGATCTCGTCACGGGCATCTCCAAGGAGGAGGCCGGGCGGCTCCAGGTGGCGGGTTTCCGCACCGAGCAGCCCAAGATCACGCTGAACGCCTTCCTGATCACGGGTCCCGGCCTCAAGCCGACCCTGATCGACACGGGCTACGGCGATCTGGCGCCAGCGCCGACCCTCGGCCGGGCCGGCGCGGCGCTCGCGGTCACCGGCGTGACGCCGGAGGAGATCGGCACGGTGCTCGTCAGCCACCTGCACCCCGACCATGTCGGCGGTCTCGTGAAGGACGGCGCGGCGCGTTACCCGAACGCCGAGATCGTGCTGCACGCCGACGAGGCGGCGCACTGGCTTCCCGACGCGGCCCTGGCCCAGGCGCCCGAGGCCGCGAAGCCCTATTTCGAGGGCGCCCGGAAGTCCCTGGCGCCCTACGCCGGCAAGGTGCGCGAGCACCGCGGCGGCGAGGTCCTCCCGGGGATCACGGCGGTCCATCTGCCCGGACACACGCCGGGCCATTGCGGTTTCCGCATCGTCTCCGGTGGACAGTCGCTGATGATGTGGACCGACGTGGTGCACCTGCCGGCGATCCAGTTCAAGAACCCGGAGGCCGGCGTCGGCTTCGACGTCGACGGCGACCAGGCCCGGGAGACGCGCAAGCGGATCCTGGACGAGGTGGCCAGCGAGCGGACGCTCATCGCCGGCGGCCACCTCGAATTCCCGGCGCTCGGCTACGTGGACCGGGACGGGGCTGGCTACAGCTTCGTGCCGGTGCTGTGGGTCGGCGGCGAGTAACGGCGGACAGACATTCAGGGACCGTTCGGGGCGCCAGGGGGCGGCACCGAGCGGCCGAAGCGCGGGGACGGGCGTCGCGGATCCCGGGCAAGGACGAGAGGTAGGATCGTGGTCATTCAGAAGAATTGGCAGGAACTGATCAAGCCGAACAAGCTGCAGGTCACGACCGGCGACGACCCCAAGCGGGTCGCCACGGTCGTCGCCGAGCCGCTCGAGCGCGGCTTCGGCACGACGCTGGGCAACGCCCTGCGCCGCGTGCTCCTGTCGTCGCTCCAGGGCGCGGCCGTGACCTCGGTGCAGATCGACGGCGTGCTGCACGAGTTCTCGTCGATCCCGGGCGTGCGCGAGGACGTCACCGACATCGTCCTCAACATCAAGACCATCGCGATCCGCTCGCAGACCGATGCGCCCAAGCGCATGACCCTGCGCAAGACCGGCCCGGGCCTCGTCACCGCCGGTGACATCGGCACGGTCGGCGACATCCAGATCCTGAACCCCGACCTCGTGATCTGCACGCTCGACGACGGCGCCGAGATCCGCATGGAGTTCACGGTCGCCACCGGCAAGGGCTACGTCCCGGCCGAGCGCAACCGCCCCGAGGACGCGCCGATCGGCCTGATCCCCGTGGATTCGCTGTTCTCGCCGGTCACCAAGGTCAGCTACCGCGTCGAGACCACCCGCGAGGGCCAGGATCTCGACAAGGACAAGCTGACCATGACGGTCGAGACCAACGGCGCGGTCTCGCCGGAGGATGCCCTGGCCTACGCCGCGCGCATCATCCAGGACCAGCTGCAGGTCTTCGTGAACTTCGAGGATCCGCGCAAGGAAGAGGCCGCGCCGCTCGCGCCGCAGCTGCCCTTCAACCCTGCGCTGCTCAAGAAGGTCGACGAGCTGGAGCTGTCGGTCCGCTCGGCGAACTGCCTGAAGAACGACAACATCGTCTACATCGGCGACCTGATCCAGAAGTCCGAGGGCGAGATGCTGCGGACCCCGAACTTCGGCCGCAAGTCGCTCAACGAGATCAAGGAAGTGCTCGCCGGCATGGGCCTGCACCTCGGCATGGACATCCCCGGCTGGCCGCCGGAGAACATCGAGGATCTCGCCAAGCGCTTCGAAGAACACTACTGAGAGGCGCAGCCGCCTCGGGCCGAACTGGGCGGCGCTAGGCGGCGCCGCTCGTAGGGCCGATCGAGACCCGGGACCTCGCCGAGCCGACGCGAAGTCCCGCAAAATCCCGCCGCGGGGTCAAGCGGAGAGCAACAGCCTCAACGGGGCACCCGGCCGTACCGTGGCACGGCGGCCGAGACCAGAAGGAAGCCAGCACCATGCGTCACGCCTATCGCGGCCGCCGTTTCAACCGCACCGCCGAGCATCGCAAGGCGATGTTCGCCAACATGTCCGCCGCGCTGATCAAGCACGAGCAGATCATCACCACCCTGCCGAAGGCGAAGGACCTGCGTCCGGTCGTCGAGAAGCTGATCACGCTGGGCCGCATCGACAGCGTGCACACCCGCCGCCTCGCCATGGCGCAGCTGCGCGACGCCGACATGGTCAAGAAGCTCTTCACCGTGCTCGGGCCGCGCTACAAGGGCCGGCCGGGCGGCTACTGCCGGATCATGAAGGCGGGCTTCCGTCAGGGCGACAACGCCCCGCTCGCGGTGATCGAGTTCGTCGACCGCGACGTCGACGCCCGTGGCAAGGATTCTGGTCCGAGCCAGGTCGCCGACGCCGCCTGATCGGCACCGGGCGTCCCGACGCTGCCGGTCCCTGAGAAGCCGTCCCGGATCCTCCGGGGCGGCTTCTCGCGTTTCGGCGCGCTCGGTCTCGCAGCCGGCGTGGAGCGATCGAGGGCGCATGAAAAAACCCGCCGGCTCGCGCCGACGGGTCTGTAGCAGGGTCCACGTCTCGGATGGTCGCGGGAGCTCGCCCTGGCGGCCCGTCTCAGACAGGCCGGGAACTCGACCGCGCCGCGCTCCGAAAACCCCTATCCCTGCCGGGACTCGTCCGGTGGACCGTCCTGGTCCAGGTCGTTGTCACGCCTGCGGCGCGGGAAGATGCCGTGATTGCTCATGGTCCACCTCCTCTTCGTAACCCGGGGGCCTGCGAGCCCCACGGAGAGAGAATGAGCCGGCAATCGATTGGTTGCAAGCCCCCCGTCAGGTGGCGGGCTCGGCCCCGCCGTCGAGCAGCGTCGCGACCCGAGCGGCGAGATCGGCGGAGCGGAACGGCTTCGTGAGGACCGGCAGGTCGTCGGGGATCTGCATCGCCTCGGCATGGCCGGTGAGGATCAGGACCGGCAGGCCCGGATCCCGGTCGCGGATCTCGGCGGCCAGGTCGATGCCGCTCATGCCGGGCATGGCCAGGTCGGCCACGACGATGTCGTAGCGGCCGTCCTGGAGGAGACGGAGGGCGGCCTCGCCGTCGCCGGCCTCCGTGGTGCTGTGGCCGAAGGCGGTGAGGAACGAGGCGGTCACGTGGCGGACCTGCGGATCGTCGTCGACGATCAGGACGCGGGCGCGCCGTCCGGCGACCGGGACGGCACCGGAAGCCTCCGCGGCCTGCTCGGGCGCCTGATCGGCGAAGGGGAGGGCGAGTTCGACGCGGGTGCCACGACCGACCACGCTGTCGATCACCAGCCGCCCCTTGGATTGCTGCGCGAGGCCGAACACCATGGCGAGGCCGAGCCCCGTACCCTGGCCGACAGCCTTGGTGGTGAAGAACGGCTCGCAGACCCGGCGCAGGATCTCCTCCGGAATGCCGGTGCCCTCGTCGGTGACGCTGATGCCGAGATAGGGACCGTCGGCGATCTCGGGATCGCCGCTGATGGCGAGCCGGCGCGTCGCCACCGTGATCGCGCCCCCGTCCGGCATCGCGTCCCGGGCGTTGATGCACAGGTTGAGCACGGCGAGCTCGAGCTGGTCCGGATCGACCTGGACCGCCGGCAGACCGTCCTCGAGGTCGGTCCGGACCGTGACGAGGCCGCCGAGGCTCCGGCCGAACAGGTCGCTCATGCCGGTGATCAGGGTGTTCACGTCGACGGGGCGCGCCTGGAGGTCGTGGGCGCGGCTGAAGCTCAAGAGACGCTTGGTCAGGGACGCCCCGCGCTCGGCGGCGCCGCGGGCGTTCTCGATCAGGCGCTGGACCCGCGGCTGGTCGGCGACCTTCGGGCCGGCGAGCTCGAGGCTGCCGAGGATCGCGGTCAGCAGGTTGTTGAAGTCGTGCGCGATGCCACCCGCGAGGGTGCCCAGCGCCTGCATCTTGTCCGACTGGCGCAGGCGCGCCTCCAGGGTCCGCTGCTCGGTCACGTCGCGCTCGATCATCGCGAGGTGACTGATCGCCCCGCTCGCGTCGCGGATCGGCACCCGCGTCACGTGGCTCCACTGCTCGGCGCCGGTCGGGCCGTCGCTGATGAGGCTTTCGGCCACCGCGCCGGACCGGACCGCCGCCGCGTCCGCCGCCGTCACGGCCTCGGCCTTCGGTCCAAGAAGTTCGTCCTCGCGCCGCCCGAGGCTGGCGGCGACGTCGTGGCCCAGGAGGGCGGCCTTGTGGCCGTTCAGCCGCACGAAGCGGCCCGCCGCGTCCTTGAAGCTGATCGCGTCCTGGGCGTGGTCGAGGAGTCCGCGCAGGAGCGCCCGCTCGGTGGCGAGGTCCCGGCCGAGGCGGTGGCGCTCGAAGGCCTGCCGGACGGTGGAGCGGAGCAATCCGGCATCCCAGGGCTTGGTGACGTAGCCGACGATGCCGCCCCGGTTGAGGGCGGCGATCACCGCGGTGATGTCGGCGTAGCCGGTCAGCAGGATCGCCTGCGCGTCGTGGAAGGTGCGGGCCTCGGCGAGGAGCGCGTCGCCCGTGAGGCCCGGCATCCGCTGGTCCGAGAGCACGACGGCGATGTCGGGCTCGGCGCGCAGGATCTCCAGCGCCTCGGCCGGGCGCGAGGTCGTCAGAACCCGGTAGGACTCCTCGAACAGGTCCTCCAGGGCGATCAGGATGTCCGGCTCGTCGTCGACGGCCAGGATCGTCCCTACACCTGCCGTACCGTCACTCATGCACTGGCCGCCTGCCGCGGAATCCCGATCACGAAGCAGGCTCCCCCACCCGGGGCCGTCTCCACGGTGAGCGAGCCGCTATGCGCTTGAACGACGCTGTAGGCAATCGCAAGACCCAGGCCCGTACCGGATCCGACCGGTTTCGTCGTGAAGAACGGCTCGAAGATCTTCTCGCGCAGCGTATCTGGAATGCCGGGACCGGTATCGCTGATGCGAATCTCGTCGAGTTCGGGGTTCGACTGCGTCGTGATCCGGATCGTGCCGCCCTGCGGCATGGCGTCGGCGGCGTTGCCCAGGATGTTCATCACCGCCTGGTTGAGCAGCGCCGGGGTGCAGTGGATCTCGGCACGCCCCGCGAAGCTGCGCTCCACGGCGATGCGCTCGCCGAGCTTGTGCTGGATCAGCGCGAGGACCGTCTCGATCGCCTCCGGCACGTTGACCAGGGCGCGCTCGCCCTCGTCGAGGCGCGAGAACTTCCGCAGGTTCAGCACGAGATCCTGGATCCGGGTCAGCCCCATCCGCATCGAGCCGACCCGCTGCCGGGCCTTGTCGATGGCGCGTGCGGCCGCCTCCGGGGCGGCGTCCGGCAACTCGCCGAGCAGGCGCTCGACCGTGCCCTGGTGGGCCAGGATGAAGGCCAGGGGATTGTTGATCTCGTGGGCGATCCCGGCCACCAGCTCGCCCAGCGAGGCCATCTTGGCGGCCTGGACGAGCTTGGACTGGGCCTCGGTGAGCTGGCGGTTGGCGTCGGCGAGGTCGCGATTGGCCCGTTCCAGGGCGTCGGCGAGGCGCGCCCGGGCCTCGGCCGCTTCGGCCTCGGCGCGGGCGCGCTCCACAGCCCGCTCGCGCTCGCCGAACTGGCCGGCGATGCGCCGGTCATCCTCCTCCAGGAGGCGCCGCCGCACGAAGCCGCGGACCCGCAGCGCCAGCACCTCGGCGTCGGTCTTCGAGACAACGTCGTCGGCGCCGGCCGCGTAGGCCTCCACGAGGAAGTCCTTGGCCGGATCGCTGCCGGCGATGCCGACGAGGTGGAAGCCCGCGCCGGCCGCCTGGCCGGAGCGCCGCTGGCTGATCGCCCGGCACAGGGCGAGGCCGTCATAGGCGTGGCCCAGGAGATCGACCGTCACGCAGTCGAAGGCCTCGTCGCCGGCCGCCGCGTCCAGGGCGGCCAGCGCCGCCTCCGGCCCGTCGACGCTCGCCACATGGTGTCCGTCCTGGCCCATCACGCCGGCCAGGAAGGTCCGGTAGGTGGCGCTGCCGTCGATCACCAGGACGCGCCCCCGCCGGAAGGCGGCCGCGCCCGGCCCCTCGCCGTCGGTCGTCGGGCGGCGCTCGCGCAGCAGGGCGCGGATGCGCAGGATCATCAGGTCGCGGTCGGCGGATTTCGGCAGGTAGGCGTCGGCGCCGCTCTCCAGGCCCTGGCGCTCGCCGCCGCTGCCGCCGGTCAGCATCAGGACGGGCAGGGCCCGGGTGCGCAGGGACAGGCGCATCTGCCGGATCAGCTCGTCGCCGTTCATGCCCGGCAGGTGGTAATCGGCCACCACGAGGTCGGGCTGGCTGCGGTTGAGATGATCGAGGGCGGTCTCGGCGGAGGCGCAGCGCTCCACCGCGAAGCCGTGCGCCTCCAGCAGCAGGCGCAGTTCCAGGGCCTGCGTCTCCGAATCCTCGACCAGCAGGATCCGGGCCGGCACCTCGGACGTGCCGGCCTCGCTCACGGCCGCGCCCCCGCATCCACGAGGCGCAGGACGTGGTCGGCGACGCGGTCGAGGGGCAGGACGGCCCGGGCGGCCCCCAGACGCACGGCCGCCGCCGGCATGCCGTAGACGACGGCGGTGCTCTCGTGCTCGGCCACGGTCTGGGCGCCGGCCTTCTGCATGTCGGCGAGCCCGACGGCCCCGTCCTCGCCCATGCCGGTGAGCAGCACGCCGATGCCGGACGCTCCGGATTGCCGGGCCATGGACCGGAACAGCACGGTGGCGGCCGGGCGCTGGCCCGAGACCGGCGCGGAATTGATCACCCGCAGGATCCGGCCGGAGCCGATCTCCAGGTGGCGGTCGCCCGGTGCCACGTAGACCCGGCCGGGTTCGGCGCGCTCGCCGTCCTGGGCGAGGGAGACCGGCAGGGTCACGACGCTGTCGAGCCAGCTGGCGAACCCGTCCATGAAGGCCGCGCCCATGTGCTGGACGACCAGGACCGGCAGCGGGAAGTCCTTGGGCAACGCGCCGATCACCCGCGCCAGCGCCGGCGGACCGCCCGTGGAGGCAGCGATGCCCAGGAGGCTCGGGGCCTGCCCGGGCAGTTCGGCCGGCGGCGCCTGGGGCGCGGCGGCGCCGCGGCCGGCCCACTCGGTGCCGATCGGGCGGCGGCGGATGACCGGAACCTGGGCCATGATCCGCAGCTGCGTGCAGATCTCGCCGGCCACACCCTCGTAGCCGGCATGGGTCGTGGCCACGGGCTTCTCGACCACCGACAGGGCCCCGGCCCGGAGCGCGTTCATCGAGATGCGCAGGGAGGAATCCTCAACCGAATCCGCCACCACGACGATCGGGGTCGGAAGCTCGGCCATGATTCGGCGGGTCGTCTCCAGGCCGTCGATGCCGGGCAGGCGGATATCCATCGAGATCACGTCCGGTCGCACGGTCCGGAGCTTGTCGAGGGCCTCCTCGCCGGAGGCGACCGCGGCCACGAGCTCGAGGCGGGGGTCGCGGGAGACGATGTGGCGCAGCAGCTCGCGCACCACGAGACTGTCCTCCACGAGCATCACGCGGACGGGGGTCATAGGAGCTGCCCGATCGTATCCAGCAGCTGGCGCTGGTCGAACTTCTGCTTGGTCAGGTAGGCGTCGGCGCCGAGATCCAGGCCCCGGGCGACGTCGGCGGCGTCCCCGCGGGAGGTCATCAGGATCGTCGGCAGCCGGGCGAAGCGCTCGTCGGCCCGCAGGGCCTTCAGGAGGCCGAACCCGTCGAGGCGCGGCATCTCCACGTCGGCGAGAACCAGATTCACAGGCTCGATCTCGGCGCGCAGCCGGTCGAGGGCGTCCTGCCCGTCGACGCACACGACCACGCGGTAGCCGGCGGCTTCCAAGATTCCCTTCTCCAAAGTCCGGGTGGTGATCGAATCGTCGACGACCAGGATCGTGGCGCGCGCGGACGCGCCCGGCGTGGCGTGAGTCGTCGAACGTGGAGCCGGCGCCATCGTTCCGAGCGAACTGCCCGAGATTCCGGCCTGGGCGCGCGCCGCGAGCCCCTCGGGGTCGAGGACGAGCACGGGCACGTCCCCGTGCAGCACCGCCGTGCCGGCGATCAGCCCCGGATCGGCGCCGAAATCCGGCGCGGGCAGGACCAGGAACGGGCGGACGTCGTGCAGGCGGTCGACCGCCAGGGCCAGACGGCCGCCGCCGGTCCGCAGCACCACGGCGGTCAGCGTGCCGGGATCGGCCGGATCGGCGACCTGTCCGAGGATCGCGGCGAGATCCGTCACCGGGTGGCTCGTCGCGGCCTCCCCGTCGCCGAGGCGGACGATCGTCCGGCCCATGGCGACGGGCAGCTCGCCGCGCTTCAGGCGCAGGAGGCGCTCCACGGCGCCCCCGGGGAGCGCGTAGCTGCGCCCGGCCGCCTCGACCAGCAGCAGGCTGCGCCGGGCCGCCGAGAGCGGCAGGCTGAAGATCAGGGCGGTGCCGGCCGGGTCGCGCGGCTCCAGGCGGACGCTGCCCATGAGCTGGCGGGCGGCGTCGGCGGCCACCGAGAGGCCGTAGCCGCGCCCCGACAGGGTGTCGACCGCCTCGGCGGTGGAGAAGCCGGGCTCGAACACGAGGCGCAGCAGGGTGTCGGGTTCCGCGGCGGAACCGGGGGCGAGGAGGCCGCGCTCGCGGGCCGCCGCCTCGATCCGGGCAAGGTCCGGGCCGGGCCCGTCGTCGAACACGGTGACCTGGAGGCGGGAGCCGCGCACCGCGACCTCCAGGCCGAGGCCCAGGGCCTCCGGCTTGCCGGCCGCGCGCCGCACCTCCGGCGCCTGCCAGCCGTGGCTGAGGGCGTTGCGCAGGGCGTGGAGCAGCGGATCCTTCAGGGCCTGCAGCGTGCCGCGCTCCACCGGCAGATCGAGGCCCCGCAGGTCGAGATCGACCTCGCGGCCCTGCTCCCGGGCGGTCTCGCGCAGCGACCGGGCGAGGGGGGCCAGGACGGTCTCGGCCGGGACCAGGGCGAGGCGCTCGGCCGCGGCGCGGACGCGGGTCGCGGCACCCTCGACCGCGCTCGTCGCGGAGGCCTGGCGCCGCGACAGGTCCGCGGCCTCCCGGGCGAAGGCGCCCGCGCGCGCCGCGAGGGCGCGCCACTCGGGCCGCTCCGCGCCGGCCCCGGCCGCGAGCGCCTCGGCGCCGACGCGCAGGTCGCGGGCGAGGCGGGCGAGCCGGGCGAGCCCGTCGGCCGCGGGCGCCTGGCCCGCCAGGGTGCTGGCGAGATCGTGGCTCGCCCGGGCCAGCGCCTCGACGGCGTCGGCCGGCACCCGCAGGATCGCCGCGGAAGCCTCCGCCGGCTCGGGGCCGGGCTTCGGCGCGGGGGCGGCCGGCGCCGGCGGTGCGGTCGCGGCCGGCGGGGATGACGGCGCGGCGGGCGGACGCGGTGCCGGGCTCGGCGTCGGATCCGGCGACGGAGCGGCCTGTGGTGCTGGCGGTGGAGCGGGTGATGGAGCTGGCGAGGGCGCCGGCTGCGCCTCGCCCGGGAGCCGGAGAACACGGCCGAGGGCCGCCAGGGCGTCGGACGGCATGTCCGGACCGGCGCCATCGGTGAGGCCGGCGACGTACGACTCGATCCGGTCGAGGGCGAGGTGGACGGCGTTGGCCGCCTCGCGATCGAGGGCGGTGGTGCCGGTCCGCACGCCCTCGAACAGAGTCTCGAGACGGTGGGCCACCGCCTCGACTGCCGGAAGGTCGACGGCGCGGGAGGCTCCCTTCAGGCTGTGGGCGCGGCGGAAGACGTCGTTCCAGTCCGGCGTGGCGCTGCCGAGCGCCCCGCGGATCGCCGCCACGTGCTCCCGGTGCTCGACGTCGAAGGCGGCGAGCAGGAGCTTGCGGATATCCTCGGCCAACGGGGTGCCCG